>JARRQO010000279.1:0-3120 GCA_037381685.1 Deltaproteobacteria bacterium
GCGGGGGCTTAAGCCCCCGCTAGATTCCGACATGACCATAGGTTTAAAAGGTTAGCGCGCCGTGGCTTTGGCCAGCTTTTCCCGCTGGGACATGCAATTGCGGCACAGAGGCGTCTCAGGCATAATCTCCAGCCGCCGCGGCTCGATGGGCTGGCCGCAGACCTCACAGTAACCGTAATTGCCGTTTTCCAAGCGGTGCAAGGCCTCTTCGATGGCCTCCAGCTCCTGCCGTTTCGGTCCCAAGAGGGTGAGATTGGTTTCCGCCATCAGACTGACGGTGGCCTGGTCCTCTTCGTCCCGGGCCGCAGCCAGCATCTCCTGATAAGCATCGCCGATATTGCTCTTGAGCTGTTGCTTGACTTCCTGCCAGAGACGTCGCTTCCGTTCCAGCAAGCGCTCCTTTACCTCATCCAGCTTTTCAGGGCTCGGTCCCGCCATGGTTCACTCCTTCCAGGCTCAATACCGGGGCCGTTAGGCACCCCGCTTTATTCCAGAAAATCCTCCAGAGCCGCTTTACGGGTGGGATGCTTCAGTCGCTTCAGAGCCTTTTTCTCAATCTGCCGGATGCGTTCCCGGGAGACCTTGAAGGCCCGCCCGATCTCTTCCAAAGTATGCTCCACTTCCTCGCCGATCCCAAAGCGCATCTTCATAATCTTTTCTTCCCGGGCGGTGAGGGTGGTTAAAATGGAGCCGGTCTTCTCGCCCAGTTGGGAGTCAAGGATGGCTTCATAAGGCGATACCGCCTTGTCATTGCGGATGAAATCGCCCAGGCGATCGCCTTCATCGCCCACCGGCGTCTCCAAAGAGATGAGTTCATCCGCCAGGTTGGTGACCAACAGAATTTTTTCCTCGGGGACCCCGGAGCGTTCGGCAATCTCTTTCAGGCTGGGGTCCCGGCCCAGTTCCTTGAGTAAATCGTAGAAGGCCCGGTAGCACCGGTTGCGGATTTCCTGGAGGTGCACCGGAATCCGAATGGTCCGGGTCTTGTCGTAAATGGCCCGGGTAATGGTCTGCCGGATCCACCAGGACGCAAAGGTGCTCAGGCGGTAACCGGTGGTGTAATCATACCGGGTCACGGCTTTCATCAGGCCCAGGTTGCCTTCCTGGATCAGATCCGAAAAGGTCAGGCCCCGGTGCAGATACTTCTTGGCGATGCTCACCACCAGACGCAGGTTGGCCTTGATCATCTGATCCCGGGCCTCGTTGACCTCATCTTCGGTCAGCTTGATCTGCTTGGCCAGATCCTTGACTTCAGCGACCTCGGGATGGTGTTTCTGCACCTGGAAAAGTTTTTGGTGGATCACCTTGAAAAGCTTTTCCTTCCCCTGGGCGCTCTTTTCCGGCGTCTGGTACCAATGCTGCACCTTCTTCTGCAGGTACCGGACCTCCTCCAGATCGGAATGCGTCCTGGACACCAGTTTGAGAATGTTATCCTGACCGTCTTTGATTATCCGCCCCAAACTTCTCTCCTCTTCCGGAGACAGAATGGAATATCGCAGCATCTCCCGGAAATAGGCGGCCACCAGGCCTTCGTGTTCGGGGATGTCATCGCTTTCGATGCCCTCGTCCAGTTCCTCGTCGCCCCCCTCTCCCGACATGGGGCCGTAACCGGAGGCGTCCAGCTGCTCAGAGACATCCATCTCTTCGTCGTCTCCATTGTTATAAGAGCCGCCGCGATACTGCGGAGACTGCCCTTCTTCCCGGGGGAGGCGGAACTGGTTATAGGCCAGGAATTCATTCCTGCCAATTTCGATAAATTTTTTAAGGTAATCCTTTTCCATGGATCTTGTCCTATTTGAGGCTTTAGGTGGTAAAAGATGAAATATTAATTCTAACCTATATTAGATTGATGTCAAGGAAAAATGTTAACCACCCTGCGCTTTATTTTTTCTAAGTCCGCATTTTTTCGGAATTTATCCAGTTATTTAAACTTAATAATCTTTATCGCTAATGTCAATCTCCCTCATGTACAAAATCTCTTCCATATCAAGAAACCGCCCCACCCCGCCTTGACCCCTGTGCCTCTCAGGGGTATCATATTAAAGTTAACCCAAAAGGCCGACTCATGTCCCATCAATCTATTGCCCGCCTTCAGGAAGGCGCCGCAGTCCAGCAATATTTTCTGGTGCGCCAGGCGGAAACCCGCACCGATAAGTCCGGCAAACCTTATCTCTCCCTGGTTCTGGGAGACGCCAGCGGACTCATCCCGGCCCGGGTGTGGAACCGGGTGCTGGCCAAATGCCCCGGACCCTTTGCCCCGGGAGATCACGTAGGGGTTCAGGGCCAGGTTGAATCCTACCAGGGCGAACTCCAGCTCAATATCAACTACATCAACACCGTGGAAGCCCTGCGGGCCCTGGGCAAGACCCTGGAAGGCTACGAGCCGGAACTGCTCTACCTGTCCACCCCCTATGATCGCCAAAAATTATGGGAAGATTTGTGGCAGTTGGCCGAAACCCAGATCAGCCCTCCCCTCAAGGACCTGGTCCTTGACCTCCTTAAACGCCACCGGGAGGATTTGCTGATTTGCCCCGCAGCCCGCCTGTATCACCATCCCTACCTGGGCGGCTTATTGGAACACACCTGGTTCGTCGCCCGCCACACTCTGGCTTCGCTTTCCATCTACCCCGATCTGAACCAGGATCTGGCCCTGGCCGGCGCCATCCTCCACGACCTGGGCAAGATCAAAGAGATCGCCAATCCCCAGGCCCCGGAACTCACCGCGCCCGGCCAGCTCCTGGGCCACATCGTCCTGGGCTGGGACCTGGTTCGCCGCGCCGCCCAGGACCTGAACTTCCCCGACCCCATCTTGCTTGTGCAACTGGAGCACATTATTTTATCCCACCACGGGTCCCTCGAATTCGGCTCCCCCATCCCTCCCAAGACCCGGGAGGCCCTGCTTGTAAATTTTCTTGATGACCTGGACGCCAAGTTGAAAATGATGAGCCAACACCTGGAGAGCGATTCCGGGGAAGGCGATTTTACCAGGTATCACCGGGTCTTGCAGCGGGGACTTTACAAAGGCGGCTCCCCCGCCCCCGCAGAAACGCCCCCGGATCAGCATAACGAAAATTAATGGAAGACTGCCACGCCCTGAGTTGACATTTACCAAAACTGTCT
>JARRQO010000280.1:0-5343 GCA_037381685.1 Deltaproteobacteria bacterium
GTGATTGCGGAACCTCCCCAAACTACCGGTGCCAAAAGAGCGCTTTTTAACGGAAATTAAATAAAATCTCCCCGGGGGCAAAGGAGACCTGCGCGCCTTCGAGCAAGGGCGGACACGCAGGTCCGCCCCTACAACAACTTATGATTTTTTGAATGGCGCGGCGTTATATTCGATGCCAAAAGTTTATTCTTCACCCCCTCCCCCTAATCCCCTCCCACCAGGGGAGGGGGAATTTGGAGCTCTGATTTATTAAAGTTATTTCTGAAACATGATACTAAGAAAGGGTTCTCTGTTAAAAATTTTAGAAATGGGGTGCATTTAAACAAAATTTTGTGTTGCCTTCTTTAAGACAATCTGGTTACAACATTATAACTTTTTCGGGGTTAAGCTCGGTTTGAGAAGAGCCCAAAACCATTTGGACTACGGGGACAAAAGAAAATGAAAGCCTTGCTGCTCTATCCCGAGTTACCCTATTCCTTCTGGTCTCTGAAGGAAACCTGCAAAATTTCCGGCTGCAAGACCCTGTTGCCTCCTCTGGGTTTATTGACCGCGGCCGCTCTCCTTCCCCAGGATTGGGAGTTTCGCCTGGTGGACCTGAATACCCGACCCCTGAGCGATGCGGACTGGGATTGGTGTGACCTGGTGCTGGTCTCCGGCATGATCATCCAGCAAAATGATATTTTGGGCTTGGTGCGGGAGGCGAAGCAACGGGGCAAAATTGCGGTGGCGGGGGGACCCTACGCCACCTCCCTGCCCCGCGCCGTGTTGGAGGCGGGAGTAGATTTCCTGGTTAAAGGCGAAGGAGAAGTTGCCATTCCTTATTTTGTCGCGGCCCTGAGGCAGGGGCTAAAAGGGGGAGTCTTCAAAGAAGACCGGAAACCAGACATGGCCGCCTCCCCGGTGCCGCGCTTTGACCTCATCGATGTGGCCCATTATAATGACATGACTATTCAGACTTCTCGCGGCTGCCCGTATGACTGCGAGTTCTGCGACATCGTCAATCTGTTTGGCCGCGTGCCCCGGTACAAATCTCCGGAACAGGTAATCCAGGAATTGGAAACCCTTTACCGGCTGGGATGGAGGCGGCATGTTTTTATCAGCGATGATAATTTCATCGGTAATAAGAAACATGCCCGCGCCATTCTCTCCCGGATGATCCCCTGGAATAAAAGCAAGGGTGAGCCCTTCGGCTTCTGGACCCAGACCTCGGTAACCCTGGGGCAGGACCTCGCGTTAATCGATCTGATGACGGAAGCCAACTTCAACTGTGTCTTTTTGGGGGTGGAAACTCCGGAAACCGAGATTTTAAGCCGCAGCCATAAGTTTCATAATTTGAGGCAGCCCCTGGTGGAGTCCCTGGACACCATCAATGCCAGAGGGCTTTCCCTGGTGGGCAGCTTCATTATCGGTTTCGATCACGAAAAGAGCGGGGCTGGGGATAGGATTTATGAGTTCGTAGAGCAGTGCAATATCCCGGCGGTTATGCTGAACCTTCTGGAGGTGCTCCCTAATACCAGATTGTGGGACCGCTTGGAACAGGAGGGCCGGCTGCTCCCGGGCCAGACCAGCGGCGACTTTTTCGATCTGAGCCTCAATTACCGGCCAACCCGCGCCCGTAAAGAGATCCTGACAGAATATGTGCGGGCCCTGGACCGCATATATGAGCCATCCAGTTATCTGGCCCGGGCCTACCGCTACTATCTGAACATGAGACCCACCCGCCGGGCCTTAAAGGGCAGAAAAGGCAACAAGGCTGCAGGGAACCCGTCGCCCCCGAGGGTCTACCCAGGTTTTAAAAGCAAGGAGCTCTTGAGCCTGGTAATTCTGATCTGGCGCCAAGGGGTCCGATCCCCTTATCGCTGGCAGTTCTGGCGACAGTTACTAGGGATTTACCGACACAATCCCAGTCGGTTGAAGACTTACCTTATTAGTTGCGCCATGGGAGAGAATTTCTTCTCACTCAGACAGAAAATTTTACAGAAAGGGGTGCCCGTGTCCTGTCCGGAGGATTGGGAGGCAAGGCTCTTCACGATGTCCAAGCAAGCCAGGCAAACCGCGGGGCCGCGGTCCCAGGATTCCCTTAAGAGAGTTTGAAATTACCGCTTGACCATTGACCACCTGATTAAGTAAGGTTCCATAAATCCTTGCCACTCCTGGGATCTAGCTGTTTTCTGAAGACCCGTTCCACCATTAGAGGTCTCCAGCTAACCGGAATCAGGGGCATTTTTCAGCCGAATAGAACTTGCGGCCGGGTCGGCTGCATAACCGGGCCCAGAGCGCCCTGATCCTGGTTTTCCGGGGGGGTGCGGACATCGATAATTTTCGCGTGCCCCTTCAGTCCTGCTCCGACAAATTTGAGGGCCACCAGAACCGCAGCCTTAGTCCAGGCCTCGCCTCGGGGGGCAGCCGCGCTGATTGCGGCGTTCAGCTTCTTCGGGTTCAATGTTTTAACGGACTTAACCTCAATATCCGAAACCCCAAAGTCTTTGCGGTCTTGGGTGCGGCTTTTCTCAACCGACTTTCCGGCCTCGCCTGCAAGGCCATGGCCATTGATAGTTTTCACCCCTTTACGACTCAAAACCGCAATCACATAACGGAACCCGGGCCGCAGGTCCCGGGTAGCCAGGCCCAATACCTGCAGATTACCATTTTCTTCCAAGGTGGCCGCCAGCCGCAGCTTACTGCCCCGGGTGGTTTGGACGACCACCAAGGCGCGGGAAAAATCCACCTCAGGCACCGACCCCGGAACTTGCCATACCTGCCATAGATTCTCAAGACTTTTTTCAGTAAGGATTACCTGCGGCGCCGCCTTTCGGAGGGACAAATCGGCCACCGCACCACTCCATTGTTGCAAGGGTTTAACCGGCTCTTTGCCTGCGGCAAAGGATTGGGGGTGGAAAGCCATTGCCATGATCATGACCAGCGGAATTAGGAAAATTGGTCTAAAAAGCATTCTTGACCCCCTATGGTGAATGTCTCCTTATGGAATTATTGTGACTTCCCGAGCGGCAGCTTCTCGGGCTTAAAAGAAAGATTTTTTAAGATTATGCGGGCCTTAGTCAGGAATTCCTTGCGGGTGTCTTTGGGGTAGTACAGGATAACCTGGACAGCCTGACCATGGGTCTCCCCCAAGAGAATTTTCCCCATCATGCCTTCCTTCCCGGGGGCGGAAAAACTGATAATTTTTCTGACCCACCGGTAGGGGAACTCGCGGGTGTCTCCGGTTTCACCGGTCTTTTTCCAGCCATTGCTCTCAAGCAGACCTCTGGGTCCGGTTACGAAGGGTTCTTGGGCCGCTGCAGTTGCAGCTCCTCTGGGAAGGAAGATGTGAACCCTGGCTTGGTCCAGAGCATTCCCTGGGGGCTTGAAGCTGAAGATCAAGGCGCTGCCTTCGCCGCTACCCGTGCCCTCTACCTTCATGCCGGCGGGGTACTCAGTCTTGATGGCCATACCCGGTTCATCGTAAACCTGGAGTTTTGGGGTTCCATCTTGGCCAGACTTTTTGGGCTTTGCCGCAGGTCTTGGGGACTTTTGGGGCTCTTCCGGTTGGCCGCAAGCCATAATCAAGCCTAAGGAAAGTACGATTATCCCGGGGATCAAGAAAAACCGTCTCACAGAATTTCCTCCTGACGTCTCAAGGGGTCTGCCGGGGCGGAAAGGCCAAAGCATCCTGAGATTTATAGGGATAAACCGATATCAGGGTTCACCCGAAAAAACTTTGGTTCCTTGCCTGGGCTGGTTTTGGGGAAGCGGTGGCAGGGTGGAGGGATTCAGGGGGTATTTGCCGCCGGTGTATTTCAAGGCAACCTGCTTGGGCGGGATACCGCCACCGGAAACCTCCACGATCAAATCCCGCCAACCATGGGTCTTGCTGTCGCTCACCAATACCGGGCCGCGAATCAAGGAGGAGCGGGAAACAAATTTAAACCCTGATTTGGTACCCTTGAACACCAGCATGGTGCAGCCCCCGGTGCCACACCAGTACACCGGATTTTCGAGCAGCACCAGGGCATCCTGCAGGCCGTCACCGTTTAGATCGATCAGGGCAGTCCGGTGCGGGTTCACAGTTTTGGGATCGTCGCCTTTTTGGGCCAGATAAGCCAGGAGCGCTTGGTGTAAGGATTCCGGCGACCCAGCGCCCAAGACTGCGCCAGCCGCATAAAGGGTTATCACTGCGCAAAGAATAAGATTAAGAATCGGCTTTTTCACGAAGTCTCCTTGGCAATCTTCCAGGTTTTAGACTCCTGATATCGAGAACATTTTCCCCTTTTGCTAAGCGTATCATGTAATGATTACGATAAGATGATTATTACTTAAAGATTATCAACTTTTTTAAAAAAACTTATGAGCTAATTATGCGCCTGCGTTTATAACAAGAGGCTGGGAGCTTGAAGAAGTAACCAGAGCAAGGACGGCTCCTGGGAGAGGTCCAGTTTGACCCCGACCTCACTCAGGTTTTAGAGCCATCTTACCGCGGCCTCGGAATCCTTTTATATGGAAAAATTATTAGCGAGCTATATTTGAGCCCACGTCGGCAAAATTAAAATAGGCTTATTGCCTTAGCTCCGCAAATGTAATGGTCGAGGTATTTAAGCAAGCATGAAGCATGCGGTTGAACATTTGCGGTTCCCAGAAGCGGCGGTTAAAGCGGTAACAGAATTCTGCCAGATAGCGAGGCAGGCAGGTGCTTAGGGCTGACGCCATGATGAACGCCACGAATATTGCCTTTGATATTGGCGATCAAAGTATGGACCCAAGGCAGGACCTTCGGGGCCTCTGGGCCCGATCCGGGCACCAGCCACTCATGCCGGACACCGGGAGAGGCATCCAGGAAGCTATAGCCTTGCCAGCCATCAGTCTTGATCACCGCCTCGGCCGCCAGGCGCTCCCGCACCAGCGGTTTAATCTCGGCGCTGCTAACGCGGGGCGCCAGGCGCATGGCGGCAAACCGGGGTTTTTGGCGGTCGGGGTTTCCACCGCGACCACCACCCTGGCCTTGCCGGCCGCACCTCGGCCCCGTTTGCCGGGTTTGGGAGCTCCGAAGTAGGTGTCGTCCATCTCGATCAGGCCGGCGAGTTGATAAGCGGCATCCCGGTCCGCCAGGGCTCGGCGAATCTTGTGTCCCATGGTCCACACGGTTTTATAGCTCTTGATCTCCAACATTCGTTGCAGCGACTTCATGGAGATGCCGCTCTTTTGGCGCCCCATCAGCCAGATCATCCAGAACCATTTGGTCAAAGGAGTCCTGGTCTTATGAAACACGGTCCCGGCGGTCAACGAAGCTTGGTAACCGCAGGATTTACACTGATATAACCGGCGAGTGCTGTGAAAATAGGCTTCATG
>JARRQO010000281.1:0-3113 GCA_037381685.1 Deltaproteobacteria bacterium
TCCTTAAGAATTTGCCGGGGCCTTTCGCACCACCAGCTTGAGATCAATTACTTTAATAATTTCCACTGGTTCACCTTTAGCAATGAACTCATCGCTTACCGCCTGCCAGAACTCCCCGTGGACAAAAATCTTGCCCTCGGGGTTTAAGTCGGTATAAGCCACGCCCATTTCCCCTATCATGCCCGCGGTGCCGGTCACGGAGCGCCGCAGGTGACTGCGAAAGACTATGGCGGCCACCACAATGAAAAAAGCGGATATGGTTATGACTGTGGGAATCAATACGTCCCAGGATATGCTCATGCCCCCCTGCCCTCCTCGAAACAGCATGATGGCGCCGAAAAACAGCGACACCACCCCGGCCACGGACAACAGACCGTAGCTGGTGACTTTAAATTCCAGAATGAAGAAGACAAAGGCCAGGAAAATCAACAGGATGCCGATATAGTTGATGGGCAGGGTCTGGAAGGCGAAAAAGGCCAGAAGCAGGCAGATGGCGCCGAGGACGCCTGGGAACACCACCCCGGGGTGGGCCAATTCGAAGTACAGTCCCGCCAGGCCGATCATCATCAGGATAAAAGCGATGTTGGGATCGGCAATATACCTCAACATCTTAAACCGCAGGCTCTCGGAAATTTCCCGGATGGGCGCGCCCGCGGTGTTAAGGACCAGGCGCTTGTCCCCCACTTTCACCTTCCGGCCGTTGATTTTGGCCAGCAGGTCCGGCAGGTTGTTGGCCGTAAGGTCCACGACCTTGTGCTTCACGGCATCGGTGGCGGGAATGGACACGCTTTTGCGGATGGCCTTTTCCATCCAGGCGGCGTTGCGGCCCTGCCTTTCGGCCAGGGCCCGGCCATAAGCCACCGCGTCGTTGACCACCTTTTTCTCCATGGTTTTGCTCGTCTTGCCCAGGCCCACAGAGACCGGATGCGCTGCGCCGATGTTGGTGCCCGGCGCCATGGCGGCCACATCCGCAGCCATGGTGATGAACACCCCGGCTGAGGCGGCCCGGGCCCCCCGGGGATAGACGTAGACGATAACCGGGACTTTGGCATTGCTGATGGCCTTGACGATCTGCCGCATGGAGGTGTCCAGGCCGCCGGGGGTGTCCAGTTCGATTACCAGGGCTTCGCCTTTTTGGGCCTCGGCCGTGTGGATACCGTTCACGATAAATTCGGCCAAACCCGGATTAATGGAGCCCGTGGCCCGGAGCACATAAACCGCCCGGGGTGCGGCGGCTGCCGCCAAACCCGCCAGCGCCAGCACCAGCAGCAATGCTTTCAGCGGGTTAATCCTCTTCATGCGCGGCTAAATACTCCATAACCTGTTGCATATCGTCCCAGGTTTTGTGCCGTTCCTTGGGAAAACGCAGCAGATAGGAAGGATGGAAGGTGGGCATTACCCGGATATCATCATAACGCCGCCAGTGCCCCCGCATCCGGGTCAGAGGCTCTTTGGTGTCCAGCAAGGTCTGGGCGGCGATGCGCCCCAAGGTCACGATCACCCGGGGCCGGATGGCCTCAATCTGCTTTTTGAGAAACGGCAGGCAGGCCGCGATTTCATCGGCCTCCGGGTCCCGGTTGCCCGGCGGCCGGCTCTTGAGGATGTTGGCGATGTAGACCTCTTCCCGGCTTAATCCCAACCGGTTAAGCATCCGGTTCAACAGCTGACCCGCGGCCCCCACAAAGGGCCGCCCCTGCTCATCTTCTTCCGCGCCCGGCGCCTCGCCCACGAACATCAGCCGCGCGTTGGCCGGGCCCTCCCCAAATACCAGGTTGCTGCGGCCGGCGTAAAGCTTGCAACGGCGGCAGTCCCCCATCTCCGCCCGGATTTCGGCCAGCGTTATTTTGTCCGGAGGTGGAGCATCCTGACGCGCCGACAAAATTTCTCCCGGCAGCCCCCGCCAGCCCAGGCGCCGTTGATAGCGCAGCCAGCCGTTCAGGCTGTCGATCAGTTCCTTCAGTTCCTGCACCGGATCTTCAGGCATGTCGGATAACCAGGCGGCCCCGGGCCTTAAGCAGGTCGGCCACCCGGTCCAGGAGGCGGGCCGCCACCGCTTCTTTGCTCATCAGCGGCAGGACCAGGGGCTCGCCGGCCGCGGCGATGATCGTGACTTCGTTGGTCTCCACCTGGAAGCCGGAATCCGGCCGGTTCACGTCGTTGGCCACAATCAGGTCCAGATGTTTTTCCTTGAGCTTGCGCCGGGCCTCGGCCTCCAAATCGTGGGTCTCGGCCGCGAACCCCACCACGATCTGGTGGGTTTTCGCCGCGGCCACCTGTTTGAGGATGTCGGGATTCTGGGTGAGATGGAACTGCATCTCCCGGGTCCCCCGCTTGATCTTGCGGATTTCGGCCTGGGTGGGCCGAAAATCCCCCACGGCTGCGGCCATCAGCAACACGTCCGCGTCCGGGAACCGCTGGGTCACCGCGTGCAGCATCTCCCGGGCGCTGCGCACCGTCACCAGGGTCACCCCGTAAGGCGCCGCCAGCGAGGTGGGCCCGCTCACCAACGTCACATCCGCGCCCCGGCGCCAGGCCACTTTGGCCAGCGCGTAGCCCTGCTTGCCGCTGGAGCGATTGGTCAGAAACCGCACCGGGTCGAAATCCTCATGGGTGGGCCCCGCAGTGACCAGGATTTCCTGCCCGCTCAAATCATTTGGGGAGACCAGCCGGGCGCAGGCCTCTACAATGAATTCCGGTTCCGGCAGGCGTCCCAGGCCCACTGCGCCGCAGGCCAGGTCGCCGGACGCGGGCTCCATGACCGCCAGGCCGCGCTTTTTCAGCCGGGCCAGATTTTCCTGAACCGCGGGATTGTCCCACATCTTTACGTTCATGGCCGGGCACAGCAGCACCGGTTTGCTGGCCGCCAGCATAATCGTGGTAAGCAGATCATCCCCGATGCCCCCGGCCACCTTGCCGATAAAATTCGCCGTGGCCGGCACGATCACGATGGCATCCACCTCCTGCCCCAGGGCCACGTGCGACAGGGGCTCGCTCTCCGGCCCGAACATGGCCGTGGCCGCGCTATCACCGGTCAGGGCCTGAAAAGTCAGCGGCCCCACGAATTCCTGCGCGGCGCGGGTCATCACCACCTTGACCCGGGCCCCCAGGCAGAT
>JARRQO010000282.1:0-3104 GCA_037381685.1 Deltaproteobacteria bacterium
TCCAGCAGACTTTCCCGGGGCCGGCGCGGCACCCCAAAGAGGGATTCCCACTTGTCGTTGCAGCACATGGTCAGGCCGGTGGCGAAGTCGAAATAATCCATGTTGAGCAGGAGGGAGCCATCGTCCCGCAGGTCCACCAGTTCGTCCAAGATCAGGGCTTTCCAGCGTTTGACCCGCTCGGCGTCGGGGTTGCCGTAGGGGGCCAAGCCCATGAGCTTGTATTCGCCGCTGTTGACCTTGAAGCCGGTGTAGTAGGTGAAGGCTGAATAGAGCAGGCCCACGGAGTGGGGAAAGTGGAGCTCCCGGAGGATGGTGACGTCTTTGCCCTGACCGAAGCCGATGGTGGAGGTGGCCCACTCCCCGACGCCGTCCACCGTGAGGATGGCGGCCTCAGAAAAGGGGGACGGGTAGAAGGCAGAGGCGGCGTGGGACAGATGGTGTTCCGGAAAGAGTACGGTGGGGTTGCCGGCCCCGGCTTTGGCCAGCTCCTCTTTAAGCAGGGTGCGCATCATGAGTTTTTCTTTGATCCACACCGGCATGGCCATGAGAAAGCTGCGCAGTCCCCGGGGGGCAAAGCCGTGATAGGTCTCCAGCAGGCGCTCGAACTTGAGGTAGGGCTTGTCGTAGAAGGCCACCGCGGTCAAATCCGCCGGGGTGAGCCCGGCCTCGGCCAGGACGTAGGCCAGGGCCCGGGCCGGGAAGGCGGGGTCGTGCTTTTTGCGGGAAAACCGTTCCTCTTGGGCCGCAGCGACGATCTGCCCGTCGATGAGCAGGGCCGCGGCGCTGTCGTGATAAAAGGCAGAGAGGCCGAGAATGGCGTCGGACACGCAACTATCCCCTTAGAAAATGGTGTAGATGAAGGGCGCGATGGCCGAACCGCTGGCGAAGATCATCAAAGCGCCGAAAAACAACAGCGTCAAGATGATGGGCAGCAGCCAAAATTTTTTCCTCACTTTGAGGAAGCCCCATAAATCTTTGGCAAAATTCATGAACTTACTCCTTGTTAGTTCAAAGTTCAAGGTTCAAAGTTCAAAGTTTGAAGTCCAGAGCTTACCTTAAACTTAATAAGGGTTTTCCAGGTCTTTTCCCTGGATGACGCCCTCCCGGACGATAAAGACCGAGTCTTGGCCCTGCTTCCATTTTTTCAATTGCAGGGCGTCGGCGCCCATAACGCGGCGGATAAGGCCGATGGGGGTGACTATCAGGAAGAACAGCACCGTCAGGATCACCCGGGAGACGACGCTGCTGATAACCTGGGAGAGGCCGAACCAGAGCGCGGCCAGAGGCCGGAAGGCGTTGGGCCAGATCATGGTGATAAGCAGCAGGGCCACGCTCAGCGGGAGAAACTGGGGAAACTTGCCCCAATAACCCAGAAGCAAGCAGATCAACACCATGGCCATGCCGGTGTCCTTGGCCTGCTCCGGGGTGGAAGACAGCAGCCAGGCCAGGGCCTTGCTGCGGGGCTTGTTATCGTGGGCCATACTTTTCCTCAGTATCTTTAATCATATAATTTTATCACAAAATCATTATTCCAAAGCGAAATTTTAAAGGAGGTTTACCGGCGGGACCATACAGATTATGCGAAGAGAAAATTGCTGTCTGCTCCCCTACCCCAAGACTTCCCCTTTGCCGCGGTTCTTGCCATAATATTACCTGAAACGCCGAAAAATTTCAGCCATTGGCTTTTCCGGTGAGCAGGAGGGATTATGTGCGCCATGATACCTGATCTGGAAGGTTATTTCCGGGGGCTGGTGCCCCGGGAGGATGCCTTGCTCCAGGAGTTGGAGAAAGAGGCCAGCCGGGAGTCCATCCCCATCGTGGGACCGGTGGTGGGGGAGCTGCTCTTCATTCTGGCCCGGGCCACGGGGGCGGCCCGCATTTTGGAATTGGGCACCGCCACGGGATATTCCGGGATTTTTTTGGGCCGGGCCTGCCAGGACCTCCAGGGCCGGGTCGTGAGCCTGGAGCATGATGCCGCCATGGCCGGCCGGGCCCGGGGTAATTTGGCCCGGGCCGGACTGGCGGAGGTGGTGGAGGTCCGGGAAGGTGAGGCCCTGAAGCTGATGGCCGCCATGGGCGATACTTTTGACCTGATTTTTCTGGACATCGACAAGGAGTCCTACCTGCCGGCCCTGTCCCACTGTGCCCGGCTGCTTAGGGCCGGGGGGCTGCTGCTGGCGGATAACACCGGCTTTACCGGGGCCGCGGACTTCAACCGGGAAATCCAGAGCCACCCCGCCTGGCGCGCGGTGCACCTATTAAGCTTTTTGCCCCGCCATTCCCCGGAGCATGACGGATTGACCCTGGCGGTGAAGGTGGGCGTACCCGGTTAACTTTGGCGGGTGAGGCCGTTGGCTGTTTGCCGTAAGAGCGAGGGCGGACACGCGGGTCCTCCCCTACGGCAGGAGTTTAAGACCCTGTGGCCGCCCCCATTAACCCTTGGAGGGCAACTTGGCATGGGGGGCAATGAGCCCCTTCAAGCGGGCCGCAATGATCCGGGCGGCCAGTTGGGAGCCGGCGTCGTTGAAGTGAACGATATCATAGATGTATTTTTTATTGGCCGGGATCTCTTGGGCCAGGTCGATGACCATGACGTGGTTTTTCCGGCCCACTTCCCGGATGGCGTTGTTAAAGGCGTCATAAAGCTCTCTGACCTGGACGTAGCTGATGCCGGTCTCTTTGCCGTAGCGGGTGAGGTAGGCCTTGATCACCGGATCGGGGTTAGCCGTGATGCGGTTTTCCTGGGTCATCAAGACCGGGGTGATGCCGTAAGCCTGGCAGATACTAACCAGGGCCTGAAGGTTCATGGCAAATTCGTGCACTAGTTGGGCTTGGTTGTACTTGATTTTTTTCCGGGCCCCGGCGAATTCATCCTGGGGCTTGCTGGCCAGCCTGTCCTTTAAATTCCGATAAGCTTCGTTCAGATCGGGAATTAACAGCTCCTTCAAGAGCTTGCCCACCAGCTTCTTCTTCTGCAGGGTCTCCAGAGGCGACCGGACCGTGTGCTTATTCCAATAGGTGTGCTCGTACAGGAGGGTGCTCAGATCATTGATATCCTCCATGAAGACCACCACCTGGGGATGCAGGGGAATCACCTTGTTGAC
>JARRQO010000283.1:0-3073 GCA_037381685.1 Deltaproteobacteria bacterium
TAAGAACCAAATGGAACTTAATTGTTCATTAGGAGTTCGACTCTCCTCTTCCGTACCAAAAGTGATTTAGCTAAAGGAATATCGTAGCGTGATAAAAGCCAAATCTGTCTTATGTGTCTCGCGCCAAAACCGGGTCAAGTGTCTACGGTCTTCTGGAAACCCTGCTTTTTTCCGTTAAAGTGAAACCCATGCGTACCAAACTCGCGGCGTTGCGGAAAAAATTTTTGCGGAAGCGGTATTTTCCGCGCCCCGTTCCGGTACCCCAGCGGTGTGTTGCGGAACACCAGCGGCACATCCAGGAAAAATTGCGGTACACCTCTGAGACTGTAACGGTAAAAACCGATAAATATCTGTCACTTAATGGAACCAGTCCCGCTTTTTTGCTCTAAGCGGAACGTTACAAATGCACAAAGTGGAAAAAAATTTCCGAAATGTGCCAAATGTCCTAAGAAAATATACTTAAGTAATAGCTTTTATTACTAAAATAATCATACAAATTTTTGATATTTAGACATGCCCCCATTTTGTCACCAAATTTTTGTTTCACCTGCTGTTCCCCAAAAACCCGTGTACTTTGTGCGCGGGAAAGCCAAGCGTCTCCTGCCTTCCATCGCTGTGGAAATGGCATTTTGAGGTGCAACGCCGGCATCTTCCCGAGGTTACCCGCGGCCTTGCCATCGGGAAATAAGACCTTATTGTTATGTTAAGACCAAAGGGGGCATCGCAGTTCCCGGGTGAAGGTAGCCAAGCTCAGGCCCCTTACCGGCTTAACCAGAATCTTCAGATATTTCCCGGATATTTCATTGATTGCCTTACCGGCCGGTTGCCTGCGGTTATTTGGGCCGGGCGCCGGATAATACTTTCGGAGGCGTTGCATTATGAAAAAAAGCGTGGCCCTTTGGGTGGTGGTGGCCGTTCTAATGGCGCCCGCGGCGGGGTTGGCCAAGGATAAAGCCAAGAAGCACGCGGCGTCCATGGAAATGGCGGGGGAGGAGCAGGTAAAATCTGGCATGATGAGGGGCATGATGACCATGTGGTGGAATATGGGCGCCATGTCCCATCAGATGGGTCAGATGCTGGCAGAAACCGGAGAAATTCTGGGCAAAGGTGATTTAAGCCCCGAGGCCCAGAAGAAGCTGGGAAATCTCACCCAAGAGATGGGGAGGATGGTAAGCCGGATGTTTGGCCCTGTGCCCCCCGGCCAACAGCAGCATTACCTGGAACAGCTGAATAAGCTAAAGGACCGGCTGGAATCCTTGGAGACCTCGGTTCAGTCCAGCGCGACTAGCAGGTGATTGCGTAGACGCTGCACTTTGGAACAACGCGGAAGTTCAAAGTATAAAGGAGGAAGACGAGTATGAAAGCATTTGTGTTGGCTTCGGCCCTGATCGGTTCTTTGATCCTGGTGGGCCCGGTGTGGGCCCAGCCCGGCCCCGGCGGCGGCAGGGGTGGAGGGGGCATGGGTCCCCGGCTGTACAATCCCCAAACCGTCACCACAGTCACAGGCATGGTGGAAAAGCTGGAAGAGTTGCCCAGCATGGGACGGGGGGCCGGCCGCGGCATGACGTACCGGGGGGCGGTCCTCAAGACGGCCAAAGGCAGCGTCTTGGTACACATGGGCCCCAGTTGGTATCTGGATCAGCAAAAGTTCGCGGTTAAGCCCGGGGACAAGCTGGAGGTCACCGGGTCCCAGGTCACCTTGAAAAACCGGCCGGCGATTATTGCCCAAAGCATCACGGTCAATGGGAAAACCTTGACCTTACGGGACAACCAGGGACTGCCGGCCTGGCGCGGCATGGGTCCGGGGGGCGGCCGAGGGAGAGGTCCCGGCGGCACCTAAGGATTGCGTTGGGGGATACCAGAAGTCAGAGGGCCCCGGATTATACCTTGCCGACGTGCCTTCCTCCTTTTACAACTATTTGGGGACCATGGCGTATTGGTATTTTGCCCCCTATTGGCAGCCGGATGCAGATTGACGACCTGGGCTTGAGGCGATGGCGCCTCCGCTGCCGAAGGAAAAGGAGGGCGTTGGATTAATAATCTCCAAAGAAGGAGGACAGATAGGTGCGTCCTTGCCTGAGGGTCTCAATGGCGACCAGGAGCTGTTTATCCATTTCGTCTTTGAGCAGATAACCCTCGGCCCCGGCCAAGCGGGCCTGATCCACGTATTCTTGGCGCTTGTGCAGGGTCAGAATCAGCACCTTGATGTTGGGGTGCCGCGCCTTGATCTGACGGGTCGCTTCGATGCCGCCCAGACGCGGCATGGAGATATCCAAGATTGCCATCTGTGGTTGCGCTTGGTTCAGGGCCTCCAGGAGCTCCTGCCCGTCTTGAAATTCTCCCACTATCCTTAAATCGGCTTTCTCTTCAATGATTCTTTTAATCCCTTGACGGATGAGGGTATGGTCATCCGCCAGCAGAATTTGATAGAAACCCTGTGATACTGCGTCCATTGTGTTAAACTTGTCAGGCGATCGCCAGAGATTGGGGTTCATTTTCCCGTCCATAGGTTCAGAGAGTCACAAGCCGCCACAATCAGTTAATCATTGACGGTAAAATATCAAGTGGTTAAAGATTACTATCATCCTTTAAAAATGATGTCGGTAAACTATTTGTTAAGTGAAATCGAGCCGCGGCCGGCCCCAAGGAAGGTGCGGCCGAACCCGAGACGGCAGGAAAGTTGCGATGCCCGACCTGATCCCCGGTAATTTTTATACCACTGCCATGGCCATCCTGCCCCACGCGGAGGCGGAGCCGGCCCTCAACCTGGCCCTCTCTTTAGACATACCTTTCTGGCCCCAACTGCCGCATATGAGTTATTATGAAGACATGTATGTTCAGGCGGCTGAACATTTTCCCGGTATCCTGCTCTTCCCGAAGGAAAACCGCCTCAGGTTCGATACGGGGAAATTTTTCGAGGACCTGCCCGAGGTTCTGGATCATTGGGACGATTTGGCCTATTTCGACATTTCTCCGCAATATTCCGTGGTCTATCACCGCTTCCTGGAACTGGATCTCAGCGGCTATATCGCCATCCGGGGGCAGCTGGAGGGCCCCATCAGCTTCGGCCTGA
>JARRQO010000284.1:0-3054 GCA_037381685.1 Deltaproteobacteria bacterium
ACCTTACCGAGCGGGGATTTACCTTGGCAGTAGGGGTCATGGCAGGCCTGCTACCTGCCCTGGCCTTTTCCCACCGACCGGCCGTGACCGAGAATGGTCAGGTCACGGAAACTGCCGCCACTCCGGCTTTGGAAATCCAAAAGGGAAACCACGCCATATGAAAATAGCTTTTTTTGGCCTGAAAGAGTTCTCTGATTATTTTAAAATTGGAGGTTTTGAATCTTTTATCAGACGGCTGGCGACCGGTTTAAGTAATTCTGACAATATGGTGGAGTACGTTCTCTATGATTCACCAGCAGACAGCTCCATCGAAGTGTTGCCAAACTTAACTATAAGTTATTTTCAGGATTTTGCTAAAGCCTTTCAGAGATTACGGACGGGAGGCTATGATCACATTTTCCGAGTATGGTTATCTCGCGCTGATCGTCTCAAGTATCTGTTTCTTCAAAGATCATTTAAGCAGAACATCAGATGGCACCACCTGTTTCTCGCGTGGCCAGCATCCTTTCCCAAGCGGTTGATGACCATTTTAGAAGGTTTCTTCAGTGCGCCTAATGGACTTTTAGTCTGTGTTTCACCTAGGCAATATCAAGCTATATCCAGGTTTCATCCAATCGCTCGCCAGATTTTCCCCCCGGTTCCCGAAGCCTACTTTTTGAGTCCGCAAAATAAAAAGCTGGAAAACAAGATACGCGTAACCTTTTTGGGCAACCTTACCAAGGATAAGTTTATTGAGGAGATCATTGATCTTTTCCATAGGTTGCAAAAATCACAGAAATTCCACTTTTCTATATTTGGCACCTACGATCGTTTAAACAGACATTCAGCTTCGATACATGAAACTTTACAATCACAAGATGAAATCGAGTATGTCAATGTTGATATGAATAATTATTCAACAGAAGTTGACCTATTGGTTGAGAATGTCTTAAAAAACACCGATGTTTTTGTACAGCCCTACAGAACTTTGAATAATACTTTAGAGATACCGCTATTATTACTTGAAGCCATGGCTTCTCTATGCCCAGTGATAACTACTGATATCGGCAGCGTCTCAGAAGTTTATGGCAATAGCCAATTTATTATCCCATTACAAGAATTCCCAGCCCGAGCGGAGGCCCTTTTGAACGAGCTCTCCCTCGAACAACTTATGGCTGAGAGGGAAAGAATCAATAAGAGGAATTTAGAACTTAAGTTCAACATGACGAATGTCATTGATGAGTTTCAATATTTACTAACAAAGTAATGGCTTTTAAGATGAAACAGTCTCAATTCGTAAAAGAATTTTTCCAACGACTAAATCAAAGTGATGTGGTCTATTGTGTTTTGAAGAATTTCACCCAATTACCCGAGCAATCTGGCCGGGATGTAGATCTATGGATAGAGGAAAGGGATATTAATAAATGCCGCCAGATCATGTTTGAGGTGGCGCAGGATTTAGGCTGGGATTTGTTGGCGACATCTCTACGCCTTCGTTTTATTAACGCTGGCGAGTATTATTTCATTAACAATGAAAGCACAAACCAAGTTTGGGTGTTGGATTTATCTGCCTATTTACATTGGAAAGGAATCAGCTACCTGGACCATCGGGTGCTTTCCAAACACATTCAAACACACCCCAGGGGGTTTAAGATTGCCTCACCGGGGTTGGAAGCTGCATCACTAATCTTTCGGGGTGCCATGGCGGGAGTAATAAAAGATCGGGATAAGCCCAGGATAACCGAGTGCCTGGAATCTGATCCACATAGTTTTTTAGACGTGCTGCAGGAGCCTTTCAGTCACCAAGTGGCCGAGTTAATCTTAGCAGCGGCTCGAGACGGTAACTGGGACTTCCTGGAACACAACATGAAAATTTTTCAAAAAACCATCTTCAAAAGAGCCCTCCTGCGGCACCCGTTTTTTCAGATAAAACAATGGCTGAGATATTATACCGCCATCTGGAGAAATCGCCTGAGCCCCACGCACGGATTTTTCATTACCTTGCTCGGTCCGGATGGCGCCGGGAAAACCACTATAGCGAAACTCCTGGTGGAGTCCGATGCCCTCAAGAATATTTTTCCCAGGCAGAAGTATTTTTACCGGCGTTTTGAGGTTCCCTGGAAAAATTTAATCCACCAGATTAAGCGTACCGGCGTAAGGCTTGATGCTGAAGTCAGGGATGACCGTTCAGTAGTGCCGATGGAGCCCCTGAAGGCATTAATCTATGCCGTCTACCTCGCCTGTGAGTATTTTACCGGGCCCCTTTTTCTGCGATGGTGGAAGTCAAACGCCGGTCTCGTGGTCTTTGACCGCTACTTTTACGATTATCTGGTGTTCGAGGATTTCGCCCGCTGTCCCTGGTGGCTCCTCTTCATTCTAGCGAAAATCGTCCCCCGGCCGGACGCGCTTATTTATCTGCAAAACGACGCCGCCACCATATATGCACGCAAACCGGAAAGGTCTATTCCGGAAATCAACCGTCAAATTAAAATTTGCGAAAGACTTGTAGCACGCTTGCCGAATAGCTTCACGATTAATTCATCCAAAACCCCCGAAAAAATGATTGATGAGATCAGAAATATCCTCATTCAAAACTTGCGGGAGAGAAATCGGTCGGTCGTCAAACCATTGGGCAATTCAAAGAGGCTGATCGGTGCCACTTTAAGGCCTAAATCCACCAACTCCGGCCATCTTGGAATAGTAGAACCGGAAAAATAGCTCTTGGAAAAGGTTCATCCTGGTTGCGGAGAGTATATGCTATCCTGCCAGTCACCACCCCGGGCAAAACTAGCTATCCTGTATAACAATTTCGGTCCTTATCATCTGGCCCGTTTGGCTGCCACCGCCAGGTTGGGGGTAGCCCGGGGTATCGAATTAGTTGGGTTGGAACTGGCAGCGCGAGAAAAGCTCCATCCCTGGGCGATGACTGAAGAAATCGATCATAGCCGAAAATTTACCCTTTTCCCCGGCAAGGCCATTGAAGAAGTGCAATCTATGGAGCTCGCCCGGGCTATGTGGGGGGCTCTTTCCGCCTTCGATCCCCAGGCCGTGGCCATAGGATTGTCCAAGGAGACC
>JARRQO010000285.1:0-2958 GCA_037381685.1 Deltaproteobacteria bacterium
TGGTGGCCAGCGGAGAAAAGCGGAGGCTGTCGCCGGTCTGGGTAAAGGTCCCGGTAAACCGGTTGCAACCAGTGGACCCACTTACCCTTTTTCTTCGGGCGCGACAACCTGGATTTCCGGAGCAGGGAGATCGCCACCATATCCGTTCTGGCCAGCATGGAGGGGGTCGATCCCCAATTGCAGGCTCACTTCAACATCGGGTTCAATACTGGCCTGACCGAGGCTCAGATGAAAAGCCTGATATCCGTGCTTGCCTCCAAAGTCGGCAAGAACCAAGCCGTTAATGCGAGCGATGTTCTGAACAGGGTTTTGAACGGCAGAACGCGCTAAGACCATCATGTCAAGAGGACCCGCTGATTGCGGGAAAGTAAATAAATCAGGTTCTCTCTTTTTGGGGAGAATGACGGCTATCTTGCCAAACTCCGCGCTTATCATCGGACAGGCAAAAATTTTAGATATGGTTCATTTATCAGAAGCTTGAGGCTACAGGCGGAGAGGATAAGACGATTCTGCCCTGGATCACGTTTTTTGGCTTTTCAGAACGAAAAGCTTTTGACCATCATTCATCCGGGGGTAGGGTTAAATCTCGAATCCGATAAATTCTGATCAAATTGGTAACTTGGAACTTGGTATCTTTGAGCGGAGGAAAAAGGTAAGTTAACAGTGGAACACCCGATTGACAAAAGAGCAACTGTAACGATTGGGAAAAAGAATGTTTTCATATGCCATCCCATTTGACCTACACTAGGCCAACAAGTTACTTTCAAAAACCACCCTTATTACGGTTGTCCTGAAACGATGGTGGCGTCTCTGCGGCAGCATCAGGGATTAAGGCGCCAGAACTGGAAGTTGAGATATGTGGCGAAGCTTACCCAAAAGAGGTAAGGGAGCAGCAAAAGGCCAGCCGGCGGGTGGGAACCCCAGAAGGCCATAAAGGTGGCCAGGATAGCCAGCCAAAGGGCGATAATATTCAGGAGTGCCAGTCCCGGGCGCTGCAGGCCAAAGAAGAGGTAGGACCACAGTGCGTTCAAAGCCAACTGGCCAAAGAATAGACCCAAGGGGCCAATGGCATTGGCCCAACCATACCTTCGCCAAACCAGCCAGGCGGCCGTAGCCATCATGCCGTAAAGAAGGGTCCAGACCGGGCCGAAGACCCAAGCGGGGGGCGTCAAAGCGGGCTTGATCAGACCACCGTACCATTCCCCAGGTTGGAACCGTGAACCGACCCAGGCGGCAGCGAAGGTGACCGCCAGCCAGATGCCTAGGCCGATCCAACCGGGGCGTCCGGTGGGACGAGGTCGCGGCATGGTTTCCCTCCCTTCTTTTCTTTAGCCTAAGCTAAGATTATGGAGCAGCCTTGGCCACCGCAGTCCTAAAATGGTAAGCATCTCTTCTCCCAAGTTTGCCTCCGCTACTCGCGCTAACAAAAAATTAACAAAAATTTTGGCCAAAAAATCTTGCACCAAGGACGATAATGATTATTAGACAATATAAACAATACTAAGGAGGATGCAAGATGGCTGATAAACCCCCTCATGGTGAAGTTGGTGGCAAAGGCGGCACCGGTTTTGAAGAGGAAGCATCTAACCTCTTTGTTTGCCCAGAATGTGATGCCGAGCATGCTTTCCCGGGGCATAAGCCCGGTGAACCGTTGATGTGCCCCAAGTGTGCCATCCCCATGAAAGCCAAGTATGTCAAGTAGCTTAAAGGCTTTCTCACCTATTTAACGCCGGTTTAATGACCGGCGATGACATAAAGCTGGTCAAAGTGCATTAGGCTTTGATCAAATTCGGTTAGGGGGCGGTACCTCCCGCCTCCTTGTTTTTTATTTGAGGAAGCGGTTGATGCTTTGTCTTTTCAGGCAAAGGAGGCTCTTATGTCCGTGTCAGCAGAACGTGGGAAACGGTTTGTCAAGGTGAAGGATGGCCAAGGTAATGAATGGCTGTGTCCTTTGGACGCCATGAAAAAAGTTAAAGACGCCACCCAGGAAGAACTGGACGATTGCGTGGAACTGGACGTCGTCACGCACACCGCCGGGGATATCGACGCCGAGCGGTAGCGGCCAGTGCAGCAGCAATGTGTAAAGATAAAAGCACCCGTCCCAGTCCCAGAGCCTTTTTCATCAATCTGGCCGGCCCGGAGCCCTGGACCAAGAAACTCCAGCTGCTGCTAAGGAACAATTGGCTAAAGCTGAAGAATCTGCAAAATTGCTGCGGCCATCCCGGGGAGCCGGGCTGCTGACAGCCAAACCGCAGCCTCGGTGAGGCTGAGGAAAAGAGGGCAGGTCGTTAATCCCAGAGCAATGCGCCTTTCTCAAAAGAAAGGCGTCCAGGAGAAAAGCACGATGTCAGAGTTGATACAGTGGCGCACAAACTGGCCGGAAGCCCAGGAGGAAGCGAAAAAGGCGAACTTTCCCCTGGCACTGGAATTTTATTTAGACGGGTGACCCCATTGCGGCCGGTTGGTCCTTGAGACCCACCAGAATCCTGCAGTGGCTCAGGCCCTGAACGAGCGCTTTATCCCCATCCGCCTGGAGGGACGAGGCGATCTGGACTTGGCGCAGCAATATCAGGTCACCGGGGTGCCCACCACCCTGCTGTTCTCCCCGAAGGGTGAGGAAATACATCGGTTTAGCGGTTTTCAGCCCGCAGGAGAGTATCTCAAGGAACTGGCCAAGGGCGGCTGATGAAATAGCTTTGAGAAGAACCTTTCACCAAAAAGGAGTTAAAGCATGAAGAAATATATCTGTCAGGTTTGTGGTTATGTGTATGACCCGGAGGCCGGGGACCCTGATAACGGCGTGCCGCCGGGAACCGCCTTTGAAAAGCTGCCCGACTCCTGGGTCTGTCCCATCTGCGGCGCCAGCAAAGATAATTTCAAAACTGAGTGAACTGGCTAAGACGTATATGAAAGGAAATGGCTTTTAGGAGAACAATGATGGGTTTGCGCAGTTACTTT
>JARRQO010000286.1:0-2955 GCA_037381685.1 Deltaproteobacteria bacterium
CCAGCGATATGTGTACTGCTGCTGCTCAACAGGCTCTAAAGCGAGCTGACCTCGCTCCCACCGATGTTGATTTAATTATAGTAGGTACCGATACGCCAGATTTCATCAGCCCGGCCACCGCGACGATTTTACAGCATAAACTCGGCGCCCGAGACATCGGGACCCTTGATGTCAACTGTGCCTGTGCTTCCTGGGTTGCAGGCGTGGATATTGCCGCCAAACAAATAGCCTTTGATAAAGATATCAATAATGTTTTGGTTGTGGGTGGCTACAACATGACTCGTTTTATAGATTACCATGATAAATACACGTGCACCCTCTTTGCTGATGGGGCAGGCGCAGTGGTAATGAGCGTCAGCGAAAAAGCGGGTTTTCTGGCCTCAAAGCTGATCTCCCAGGGGCAATACTATAAAGCATGGGGAATATACACTGGCGGGGCTGCCTCACCTGTCAGCGACAACGCTCTTAAGCGTCCTGTTATTGAGTTCCTGGAGAAATTCCCGGCCACTTTTAACAGCGATAATTGGCCCCCCCTCATCCACCAGACGGTTGTCAAGGCAGGGTTAGACTCAGTGGATGAAGTTAATTTCTTTATCTTCACACAGCTGAATATCAACACCATTAAAGATGTGATGCAACAGCTCAACCAGCCGCTGGGAAAAACCCACTGGATCATGGATAAATGGGGCTATACTGGTGCCGCCTGTATTCCAATGGCCCTGGACGATGCACTGATGAAGGGTATAGGTCCCCGGCCAGGGGATGTGGTTTTATTTTGC
Organism: Deltaproteobacteria bacterium; assembly: GCA_037381685.1. Classification (GTDB taxonomy): domain Bacteria; phylum Desulfobacterota; class Desulfobaccia; order Desulfobaccales; family 0-14-0-80-60-11; genus 0-14-0-80-60-11. Next base: position 780 of record JARRQO010000286.1, read on the forward strand.
GCCAGCGGTGGTGGACTGGCGATGGCATGCGTTGTTTTTAAATGGTAATATTTGGTAATTGGGCCTCGCCACACTGCTTAAAGCGTATTTATGATTATATTTCAATGATTATAGCGATATAAGTTTACTTCGATACCGGTATCGCTGGAGTCAGTTTGAGATGATTATAACAAAGATAAATCAAAAGTCCGCTGTCAAATATGGTACCACCTAAATATGGCGTTTTATTAATAATCAGTAACTATTTGCTTCCATGTAAATTTCTTTTGTCAAGTCTTTTTAATCATACTTTTACACAGCATTTTAGGACTTGAATGACGTAAGCCGTCTCTGTTGTTTGGTCTCTTAGGGTCGAAGTTGTTAAACATATTATAGCTTCAATCCGTGCTGACCTCTTCTCAGATAAACTCATTCTGCATGCGCTGGCTTTCCCATTTAAGGAATATATTTTTAAGAAAATAGGGATTGCAAGACCACTGCTATGATCCGACGGTTATCACCGGGGCAAAAAGTTTTTGTATCCAGAACATATCGACTCTTTTCAGCCTGATGGCCGCCCGCCATTCCAGCCGGTAATCTGGCGTTCTCCCGTCACTGGCATCTGAAACCTTCCTCCCACAGATGCCCGTGCAAGATAACCAGATGATAGCTGCCATTTTCCCGGGTTAGGTGATAATTGTCGCAGGTGGCAAGATAACCACAAAGTGACAGTTAGATTTAGAGAAAGATTGAGGGGCTTGATCAAAGCTTCAGGCCGGCCTGGCGTAAGCCGTCCAGGAGTGCGTCAAACAGGCGGGGGAATTTGACGTAGCAGCTCATAAGGAAATGGCCGTCGGTGACGAAATTGGGCCGCAATCGCAGGAGCTCCTGCACCGCCAGGTTAGCCTCCGGCTTTTTTCCCAACTTTCCCAAAGCCGCGGCCCGGAGCAGGGGGTCCCAGAAGAGTTGGGGCATCTGGAAGGCCCGGGCTTCCTGATCAGCTTCCTCGTAGCGTTCCTGCAGGTAAAGATTAAAAAACGGGGCCATGTGAAGCCAGCCGGGGTAATGGGGATTCAACTCCATGCCCTTTTTCAGGATGGCCAACCCCCGTTCCCACTCTCCGTAAAGAGCCAGGAGCCAGCCCAGAAAAGCGATGGGCACGGGAGCATTGGGATTCAGGGCCAAGGCGGCTTCAGCTTCGGAGAGGAACAACTCCCGCTCATTGCGGAAGAAATGGACATGAGCCTGGGCGGCTCGAACTACCTGGTTCTCCGGTTCCTGAACCGTCCCTTTATGGGCCGCGAGCCAAGCTCTTTCCAGGGGGGAGTCCATGGGTCCCAATTGCAGCGAGTAGCTTTCCGTACACAGAAAAGCCAAGAGGCTCCAGGCGAGACCGGATTCCGGGTCCCGGTCAACAGCCTGTTCCAGGGCCATGAGGCTTTCGGCAAAGGTTTGAGGGCTCATGATGGTGATGTGGTGGTAAAACCGCAAGATAGCCTCGTAGGTCTCCAAAGCTTCCGGGGGCTTTTTGCGGGACTCCCGGGACAGGGTCTGGGGAATGACCCCGTAGAGATCCCCCATGCGGGCCACCACCTGGCGGGCGATCTCCTCCTGGAGGGCGATGAGAGTGTCCGCCTTGAGTTCCCGGCAATATTGCTCTCCCCAGAGGCTCTGGCCATTCAGGGCATCGATCAGGTGGATGGCGATCTTGACGGTTTTGGCCGCCTTACGGACACTGCCTTCCACCAGGAAGCGGACCCCCAGATCCCGGCCCACCTCCCGGACATCATGCCCTTTGCCTTTCCAGTGGAGGGTGGATTGATAGGCGATCACCTTCAAGTCCTGGTAACGGGCCAATTCGCTGGTTAATTCTTCGGCCAGGCCGTCGGTAAAGAATTCCTGCTGCCGGTCGCCGGTGAGATTGAGGAGGGGCATGACCGCCACGGCCGGGCCCGCGGGCCGGGCCAGCACCGGATCGGCCGCACTGGAAGGTTCATCCCGCCGAATTTCCTGAAACCTGGGCACGTAAGCGCCTTTGGGGATATCAATCCTCACCGGATCCTGCCGGCCCTGAGTCAAATAGGAGCGCTCCAGGACCCGGCGCAGCCGGCCCGCCAGAATCCGGACGATGGGGTCTTTGCCGGCATCACAATCGGCCCTCCGGCCCAAAACCTGGATGGCCACGGTGTAGGCTTTG
>JARRQO010000287.1:0-5418 GCA_037381685.1 Deltaproteobacteria bacterium
TTAAGAGGGCATTTTTCACCCCCCGGGCCTGAAAAAACTCCACCAACTCCGGCAGGTGCCGGACGTTTTCCCGGGTCACCGTGGTGATAACGTTCAGCCCCGGGTAATCCACCAGTCTTTCCATCACCTTCACGGTCTCGGCGAAGACCCCGGCGCCGCCCCAGGTGCGCCGGGTGCGGTCCGCCACCTCGGGGGTGGGCCCGTCCAACGAGAGCCCGATGCCGACCTCATGGGATACCAGGAAATCTTGAGCTTCCTTATCCAGCAAGGTGGCGTTGGTCTGCACCCCGAAGCGGAAATAGTCGCCATAGGCCTCAATGCCGGCAAAGACCGCGTCTTTGACCAACAGCGGTTCGCTGCCGTGGAACACCAACTGGGGCCGGGCCCCCGCCGGCAGGGTGGACACAAAAAAATCCTGGAGAATTTTGAGCGATTCCAGGAGCCGCGCCGGCTCCATGTGGACCCCGCGGCGCCGGGCTTCCCGGGGCAGGTAGCAGTAGCCGCAGTCCAGGTTGCAGCGCTCCGTGGGGTTGAAATAGACCGCAGACGGCAACAGCCCGAACCGCACCTTATCCAGGTCTGCGGTCAGGCTGGCTTCTTTTTCCAGAAACATCCGGGGCAGCTCCGCGCCCGCCAGATAATCCAGAGCCTGTTTCCGGGGGGCCAACACCCAGAAGGCGGTGTCCGCGTTGATCAGGGCCACGAAATCGTCGTGGCCGATCTCCAAAACGTCGAAATGGGGCCCGGCCCCGGCATTCACCGGAACTCCCGCCGGACCCCACAGAGGTGAAATTTCCGGGGCCATGTCTATTTAGCCTTCTTGGCGTCGGCCATGAGGTAATGAGACAGGCCCACCTGGTCCCCGTTGGGGGCGCAGGTGTAACGGATGCTGATGGGTTTCACCTTACTACTCTTTGATTTTGCCATAATATTTGTCCTCCTTCCTCGGGTGGTTTACCGGCCGGGCCGGATAACAAGGGCGGCCGCCGGGGTGAAAGCTGTTTTTCCTCAGTGTCAATTTATTTATTCAGGTCGCCTTGCGGTGGTCCAGGCAAGGGTTCCACCCTGTCCAAATCACCTTGACAGTCCCGCCCTGAAAAAGTTATTTTTATCTTTTGGCGCTAAAATTTTGGATTAACCTATGATCAAAGCAATTCGGGGGATGCGGGACATCTTGCCGCCGGATACCGCCCGGTGGCAGTGGGTGGAGTCCGTGGCTCGGGAGGTTTTCGACCTCTACGGTTACCAGGAGATTCGTCTGCCCCTGCTGGAGCGCACCGAGCTTTTTGCCCGGGCCATCGGCAATGAAACCGACATCGTAGCCAAGGAGATGTACACCTTTGCCGACCGCAAGGGCGATTCCTTAACGCTGCGCCCCGAAGCCACCGCCTCGGTGTTGCGGGCGGTGCTGGAAAACCGCCTGGAAAAAGAGGCGGGAATTAAAAAACTGTTTACCATGGGGCCCATGTTCCGCCACGAGCGCCCCCAGAAAGGCCGCTTTCGCCAGTTTTACCAGATCAACTGCGAGGCTTTCGGGGGGGACGCGCCGGAATTGGACGTGGAAGTCATCCTGCTTTTGGTCCACATCCTCAAGCGCCTGCTCCTGGGCGAGCTGCGTCTGCTGATCAATTCTTTGGGCTGCCCGGAGTGCCAGAAGAAGTTCAAGGCTGCGTTGGGCCTGTTTCTCATAGATTATCTTTGCCCCGATTGTGCCGCGCACTTTGCCCGGGTCCGGGAACTGCTGGAGCGGTTCCAGGTAGCCTACGAGGTGCAGCCCCGGCTGGTCCGGGGTCTGGACTACTATACCCGCACCGCCTTTGAAGTGGTGGCCCTGGGCTTGGGGGCCCAGGACGCGGTGGCCGGCGGCGGCCGCTACAACGGCCTGGCCCGGGACCTGGGCGGCCCGGAGTTGCCCGCCATCGGCTTTGCCATCGGCGAGGATCGCCTCGTGGAAGTCTTGCCCCAGGATGTGGGGGCTGACGCCCGGCACCGGGTCTTCGTGGCGGCCCTGGGAGAGCCGGCCCAGGAACGGGCCTTTACGCTGGTCCAGGACTTACGCCGCAAGGGCCTGGCTGCGGAGCTGGATTTCGCGGGCCGCTCGCTCAAGGCCCAGATGACCCTGGCGGACCGCTTGCACGCCACCTATGCGGTCATCCTGGGAGAGCGGGAACTGGAGGCAGGCGCGGCCCAGGTCCGCCCCATGCATAAGATGTCGCACCGGTCCACGGATTCGGATAATCTGACGGAGGTGCAGGGGGGCCGGCTGCAAGTGGAGCAGGAGCAGGTGCCTTTTGAGAATTTGACGGATTATTTGCTCAAAAAAATACGGGCTGAGAATTCTCTATAGTAATAGCGCAGCCTTGAGCCGCGGTAATTCGGCGTGCCAGGTCGCCACATCTGACCAAGCGGCCGCAACCGAGCGGACACCGGAGTCCGCTCCTCCGGAAAAAGCCGGCGATAACCGGAAGATGCGATTTCAAGTCCCCCTGGGCAAAAGGGGGATTTAGAAAGTCAAAAATCCCCCCGCCCCCCCTTTAGGAATGGGGGGAGAAGGGAACAGCGGTGTTTGATACCTTAGAAGGGCTCAGCCGCAGGCGGCCTCATCTTCGTGGACCTCAGGGACCGGGAGGGGCTGACCCAGGTGGTTTTCAACCCTGAGGTCAATCCCGATACGCACATCAAGGCCGGGGTGCTCCGGGACGAGCATGTCATTGCGGTGCGGGGCCTGGTGAACCTCAGGCCCCCGGACATGATCAATCCCAATCTGTTCACCGGAGAGATCGAGGTTTTGGTGGAAGAACTGCGCCTGCTAAACTTCGCCAAGACCCCGCCCTTTGAACTGGAAGACTACCGGGTGGACATCTCCGAGGCCCTGCGGCTGAAATATCGCTACCTGGACCTGCGCCGGCCCAGCGTCATGCAAAATATCCTTTTCAGGCACCGGGCCGCCCAGGTGACCCGGGAGTTCCTCAACGGCCAGGGCTTCATCGAAGTGGAGACTCCCATCCTCACCAAGAGCACCCCGGAGGGAGCCCGGGATTACCTGGTGCCCAGCCGGGTGCAGCAAGGGCAGTTCTTCGCCCTGCCGCAGTCGCCCCAGCTCTTCAAGCAGCTGCTGATGATGGCCGGTTTCGACCGCTATTACCAGCTGTGCCGCTGCTTCCGGGATGAGGACTTGCGGGCCGACCGCCAGCCCGAATTCACCCAGATCGACTTGGAGATGGCCTTCATCACCGAAGCGGACATCTACCGGGTGGTGGAAGGGCTCATGGCGGCCCTCTTCCGGGAGCTCAAGGGGATTGATCTGGCGCCGCCCTTTCCCCGCCTGACCTACCAGGAATGCCTGGACCGCTTCGGGTTGGACCGTCCGGACACCCGCTTCGGCCTGGAACTCAAGGATATCACCGACCTGGTGATGGACTCGGAGTTTCAGCAGTTCCGGGAGGTGGTGGACAACGGCGGCATCGTCAAGGCCCTCAATGGTTCGAAGTTGGGCAAGCTGTCCCGCAAGGAGCTGGACGGACTCATTGACCTGGCCGGGGTCTACGGGGCCCGGGGTCTGGCCTGGGTGAAGCTCCAGAGTCAGAGGGCCTGGCAGTCCCCCCTGGCCAAGTTCTTCGCCGATGGCGTCAAGGCCGCCATCAACGGGCGCCTCTCCGCCGAGGCCGGCGACCTGCTCCTGTTTGTGGCCGACGACCCCCTGGTGGCCTGTACCGCCATGGGCCAGGTGCGGCTCCATCTGGCGGAAAAAGCCGGGCTTATCCCCGAAGACGCTTACAACCTGGCATGGGTCACCGACTTCCCCTTGCTGGAGTACGACCACGAAGCCGGGCGTTTTGCGGCCATGCACCACCCCTTTACGGCCCCTAAGGAGGAAGACCTGCCGTTGCTGGATACCGAGCCGGGGCAGGTCCGGGCCCGGTCTTATGACCTGGTGCTTAATGGCCAGGAGATCGGCGGCGGCAGCATCCGGATCAACCGCCGGGATATCCAGCAACAGGTCTTCGAGGTCCTCAAGATCGGCCCCGAGGAAGCCGAGGGAAAATTCGGTTTTCTACTGGAGGCCCTGGAATACGGGGCCCCGCCCCACGGCGGCGTGGCCTTCGGGTTCGACCGCCTGGTGGCCATTCTCTGCGGGGCCAAGTCCATCCGGGAGGTCATCGCCTTCCCCAAGACCCAGAAGGCCGCCTGCCCGGTGACCAAAGCTCCGTCCCCGGTAGCCCTGGAACAATTGCTGGAGCTGGGCCTGCGGGTGGAAAAATAGTAATTAAGGCAGCAGTTGGCAATTAACAGTCAGTGTTTATCACGGTAATGCATGGGATACGAAGGAGCGGCAGCACTTTCCAACCCCTCCCAAAATAAAAAATGCCAGAAGCTGACGGCTAAAAGCTGACAGCTCATGGCTGATTAATGGATGGCAGGACTATGGCTCGCTGGAATAGAGAACGTCGGTTATTGGATCATGAGCACACCGATTTTTGGCATCATAAATTGCAAGCGGTGGAAGCGCCCAACCTGATGCGGAACATCTTCCCTTACACCGAAGTGGCCCGCATCGATTTTGACTATAAATTCGTCGTGCCCCAGCCCCCGGCCCAGATGGTGGTCACCGACACCACCTTCCGTGATGGCCAGCAGGCCCGGCCGCCCTATAGCGTGCAGCAGATCGTGGACATCTACGACATGCTCCACCGCCTCTCGGGCCCCAAAGGCATTGTGCGCCAGAGCGAGTTTTTCCTCTACAGCGCCAAAGACAAAGAAGCCGTGGAGAAATGCTTGGAGCGGGGTTATGAGTTTCCCCAAATCACCGGCTGGATCCGGGCCCATCCTTCGGACCTGGTCCTGGTCAAAGACATGGGCCTGGCCGAAACCGGCATCCTCACCTCCATATCCGATTACCACATCTTCTTGAAACTCAAGTGGAATCGGCAGCGGGCCATGGACGACTACCTGGGCATAGTCAAGGCCGCCCTGGACCTGGGGATTATCCCCCGGTGCCACTTTGAGGACGTTACCCGGGCCGATGTCTACGGCTTTTGCGTCCCCTTTGCCATCGAATTGATGAAATTGCGGGAGTCCTCCGGCATTGATATCAAGATTCGCCTCTGCGACACCATGGGCTACGGCGTGCCCTATCCCGGCAGCGCCATGCCCCGGAGCGTGCCCCGGCTGGTGCGGGCCATGATCGAGGATGCCGGGGTGCCGGGCCATCTCCTGGAGTGGCATGGCCACAACGACTTTCACAAAGTCCTGGTCAACAGCGTCACCGCCTGGTTATATGGCTGCGGCGCGGTGAACGGCGCCCTGCTGGGTTTCGGCGAGCGCACCGGTAACGCCCCCATCGAGGGCATGTTGATGGAATATATTTCCCTCCGGGGCACCACCGACGGCATCGACACCACGGTAATCACCGAAATC
>JARRQO010000288.1:0-7587 GCA_037381685.1 Deltaproteobacteria bacterium
CCATGTTGTTGCTGGGCAGATAGGAGAGCAGCCGCTTGATCTGGTCGATGGCGTCGGCGTCGGAGTCGCAGGCAAAGTGGGCCACGCCGCTTTTGGCATTATGGGCCATGGCGCCGCCCAGGTCTTCAAAGGTGATGGCCTCGCCGGTGACGCTCTTGATGACGTCGGGGCCGGTAATGAACATATACGAGCTGTTCTTTACCATGAAGACGTAGTCGGTCATGGCCGGGGAGTAGACCGCGCCCCCGGCGGTGGGACCCATGATGGCGGAGATCTGGGGGATGACGCCGCTGGCGATGGCGTTGCGGTAGAAGATCTGACCGTAGGCGGAAAGGGAGTCCACCCCTTCCTGGATGCGGGCTCCACCGGAGTCGTTGAAGCCCACAAAGGGCACCCCGGCCTTTAGGGCCAGGTCCATGACCTTGCAAATTTTCTTGGAGTGCATCTCGCCCAAAGAGCCGGCCCGGGAGGTAAAATCCTGGGCAAAGGCGAAGACCGGGCGGCCGTTCACCATGCCAAAGCCGGTGACCACACCGTCAGCGGGGATTGCCACCTTCTCCATGCCAAAGTTGACGCAGCGGTGCTTTACAAAGATATCGGTCTCCCGGAAGGTCCCCGGGTCAAAAAAGAGGTCCAGACGCTCCCGGGCAGTGAGCTTGCCGCTGGTATGCTGTTTCTCCACGGCCTTGGGCCCACCCATGGCCTTGACCTGCGCCTCTTTTTCCTGCAACTCGCGGATCATCTCCGCTACGGTCTTCATAGGCGTATCCTTTTCAACCGGAATTATGTTGCAAAGGGTTTATAAAGAGAATATACGGGCCCGGTTCCTGGGAAGGTGCTTCGGGGTACCACGGCCCGATCATGAGTCTACAGACTTTCCACCCAAACTACGAAAGGTAGTATTATAAGATACAGGAAGCAGGCCAGATTGCAAATCGGGTAATCTTTGATTTTGTTGTCAGAAATTTTCTTACAGGAAAGAGGTGGGATCTTTGCAGAACCCACCGGTGAACAATTTAGCCTTGGCAAAAACTCAGCCGCACTCCAGGGTTATTTCTGGGGTTCCCATTGAGAGGTGGCGCTGTTGTAGACCAGGGTGTGGCCGTGTAACCTACAGGTCCAATGGTTGCCGACTTTGCGAACCTGGCTCGCTCCCGGAGGCGCCAGGGGGGACAGTTCGTTGGAGGTGCCCGTCTGGCTGCGCATGTAAGAGGTGGTTGGGGGCTGCTGGACCTGGGAAGAGGAGGAGCATCCAGTTCCCAAGATGAGCAACAGCGAAGCTACCAGAGCCGTTCCGGCGAGACGCTTGGTGAATTGCATCAATTTACCCTCCTGTTGAAGATAAGTTCAAGGTTCAAGATGAGTTCACCTGACGCAGAAGTCTTGGAAATTTTCCAGAAAGAATCCGTTCAGGTGAATTATCATAAATCTTTTCACCAACCTTGACAAACAGTTATGGTAAGATAAGGCAATCTTGCCAGGAATTTGGCGACAAGGAGTCCACCCCTGACGTGATCAACACCCGGCCGCATATTTACCATCAAACCCGGCAGTTGCGCCATTTTCATGGGCTCTGGGTTCTGGCTCTTTTGGGGGCGGCAGCCCTGGTGGGGGCCGGGGCGCCTACCCCGGCCAGGGCCACCAGGACCGCACCGCGGGCCGTCATCGGAGAAACCACTTTTGATTTCGGCAAAATATTCGAAGACCGGGCCATGACCCATACCTTCGTAATTAAAAATACCGGGTCAGCACCCCTGAGAGTCGAAGACGTTGACCCGGATTGCGCCTGCACCGTGGCCAGCTATGATAAAATCATTCCCCCAGGGGGTCAAGGTGCCATTACCCTGACCATCAAACCCTATTCAGTCATTCACCGGTTTCTCAAGGAGACCAAGGTCACGCTCAATGACCGGGAGTGGCCCCTGGTGCTGCTGAGCCTTACGGGGGTGGCCCTGCCGTTCATCGAGATCCAACCCAGCCATATTGTGCGGCTTAAAGGCGCACCCGGCGACGATGTGCGGGGTCAGGTGCGGTTTATTTCGCATTTGCCCACCCCCTGGAAGATTACCGGATACAGCACCACCATTCCCGATAAAATTGCCGTGAACCTCAAGCCGGAAGTGCCGGGCCAGATTTACGACCTGGAGGTGCGCAACACCTGTCTGCAGCCGGGCCCCTATGCAGCGGTCGGCCAGTAAAGCAGCAGCTCATTGAGCAGATGGACCGCGAAAGTCCGGGCCGCCTGTTTTAGGAGCATTTCGTCCTCCTTGGGGGCCGAGGGGCCGGGATTCACCGGTGAGCTCAGACTGATACGGTCCTGACCGGCAAAGAGAGTGTCGTTTCCCCGGGTGATGGTGGCGGAGACCACCAGGTGGGCATCAATCCTGCCTCTGAGAAACCGGAGGGTTCTGCCGCGGATCGCCACTGATTGAATCACGCCGTTCAGGTCCGTATTCCCCTGAGGCGAGACCTTGAGGCCGTTAGCTTGCCAGGCCCTGGTCAGTTCCTGCATAAAAATGGTCTGGAAAGTGGCGGCAGGAAAGTCCTGGGCGGTCTGAACCGTAAAGGGCGTTATGCTATAGGTCGCCTGAGCCGGATGGAAATCCGGGGCACGATAATAGGCGTAGAGGTATTTGCCGGGCTGCAAGGTCACCCCCGGTGGCACGTCCGGCGGCAGCCGGGGGACGCAACCCCAGAGGCAAATCAGACACAGGGCCAGGACCGGGCCCAAGGAGGTGCATTTTCTGATATACATGGCAATCTGATTACCATAAACCGTCATCCTCTGACAAACCATTTAACCGGTCAGGAGTAAAAAGGAGGATTTATGGCTGCGGACAAGATCACGTTATCGGTAATCAAAGCTGATGTCGGGGGCTGGGTAGGTCACAGCACATGCTATCCGGATATGATGGCCTTGGCCCGGTCCCTGGTGCAAAAGGCGGTGGACCGGGGCCTGCTGATCGACGGTCAGGTGCTCAACGTCGGGGACGACGCGGAACTCATCATGACCCATACCCGGGGCGAGGAAGACTCGGACATCCATCAATTCGCCTGGGATACCTTCATGGAACTCACCCAACTGGCCAAAAAACTGAAGCTTTACGGGGCGGGCCAGGACATGCTGGCGGATTCGTTTTCCGGCAACGTCAAGGGCATGGGGCCGGGGGTGGCCGAGCTGCATTTTGAAGAACGCAAGAGCGAGCCGGTCATTATCTTCATGGCCGACAAGACCTCGCCCGGCGCCTGGAACCTGCCGCTGTTCCGCATCTTCGCCGATCCCTTCACCACAGTGGGGCTGGTCATCGATCCCAACATGCACCGGGGCTTCCGCTTCCGGGTCATCGACGCCGTCGAACATAAGGAATGGATTCTGTCCTGCCCCGAAGACATGTACGACCTGCTGGTGTTGATCGGCACCCCGGGACGCTATCTCATCGAAAATATTTACCGCAAAAAAGACAATGAAGTGGTGGCGGCAGCCTCTTCCCAGAAGCTGGGCCTGATTGCCGGACGCTACGTAGGCAAAGACGACCCGGTAATGATTGTGCGCTGCCAGTCGGGTATGCCCGCGGTGGGCGAGGTTTTGGAGCCGTTCGCCTTTCCCCATCTGGTGGAGGGCTGGATGCGGGGCTCGCACCACGGCCCCCTGATGCCGGTGGCCTTTAAGGACGCCATTCCCAGCCGTTTTGACGGCCCGCCCCGGGTGATCGCCGCGGGCTACCAGTTGTGCGAGGGGAAACTTTTGGGTCCCATGGATATGTTTAAGGACGTGGCCTTTGATGAGGCGCGCAAAGAGGCCAACCGGATGGCCAACTACATGCGGCGCCACGGGCCTTTTGAGCCGCACCGGTTGGGCCTGCACGAAATGGAATACACCACTTTGCCCCAGGTTATGGCCTTTATCTTTGAAAAATCGGCCATTCCCCGGAGGAGCGACCTGGAAGAGCAGTTGAAGGCGCGCTTTCCTCATCTTAGAGAACTGCGGGTGGTGGACCCCGGAATCAAAGAGTTGGACGCCATCCAGAAGACCGTGGCCCGGGAGGCGGCGTATTATCTGGAGGAAATCGCTTTTGCCGGCGCCCGCGTCGGACTTTCCGGAGGCAAGACTCTGTATCACCTGATCACCTACCTGGAGCCGGAGCGCCTGAAAGGCCTGGGCCTCTATCCCTTGACCCTGACACCCATTCTGACCATGCCGGGGCTGACAGCCAATGCCATGGTGGGCATGATGAGCACCAAGTACCCCGACGCCAAGGCCTACACCCTGCCTACCATTCCAGTGAAAACCAAGGAAGAATACGAAAAGCAGATGGCGGCCAACCCCAAGCTCCAGCAGATTTACCGGGAGATTTGGGATGTGGATATCATGGTGCTGGGGATCGGCTATCTGACGGGGCCCATGCCGGGGTTCCGGGCTTTTGCCGAGCAGGAGATGGGGCTGACTGCGGCAGACCTGCAGGCCAAGGGCGTGGTGGGCGAGATCAACCATACGCCCATCGATGCTGCGGGTGAGCCTTTGCTGGACGGCAAAGACAAGGAACTGGCGGCCCTGACCCGGAGGGTTATCGGGGTGGGGGCCCTGGAACTCAGAGAGCGGGCCGCAAAAGCAGACCGGTTTGTGGTGGCCGTAGCCGGCAGCCTGGAAAAGACCGAGGCCATCAGGGCCTGTCTCAAGGGGAAATATTTTAACGTGCTGATTACCGACGCCTATGTAGCCGAGGCGTTGCTGCAAGAATAGGGGGAAAAGGCGAAAGGGGGATTGTGGGCGGAGGCCTGGGGCGAGAAACGGCTGGCAAATCTTGGCGGCCGCAGGCTCGCCCGATGCTCCCGATCCGTCCTTGGCCCTGGGGGAAATAATTTGGCCAAACTTGGCAGGCGGGGACCGCGGCTCGAGGGTTTGACAACCGGACGCAGATAGCTTATGTATGCTGACATCTTTTGCCGGGGGCACGCCGGGGCGCGCCCCCGCGCCGAGACCGAACTTTCGGAATAGCGAACCCTTAGGCCCTCTAGGCGGAAACTTGCAGAGGCTGGTGCTGGGCAGCCTGGGCTACGTCTGGGTGGAAGGGTGGAATTTCTTTGACGCCCTGTATATGACGGTGACCACGCTGACCACCGTGGGCTACGCAGAAGTTCATCCCCTGGACGAGGTCGGCCGCGTCTATAACATGCTCTTGATCCTGGCCGGCATGGGGGTCTTGTTCTATATTTTGGGCTCCCTGGCCCGGGTGCTGGTGGAGGGAGAACTCCATGCAGTTATGGGGAAGCGAAGATTGATCAAACATATCAAGAGGCTGAAAAATCATTACATTCTCTGCGGTTTCGGGCGCATCGGCGAAGTTATCGCCCGGCATCTGAAAGACCGGGGACTGCCTTTGGTAGTCATCGAAAACGATCCGGCGCTCCTTGCCCACCTGGAAGCCTCGGGGTATTACTTCATAAATGGTGACGCCACCAATGAAGAAGTTCTCGTGGAGGCCGAGATCGAGCGGGCCAAGGGCCTGATTTCGGTGTTATCTACGGACTCGGATAACGTTTATGTGGTGCTGACGGCGCGCAGTCTCAACCCCCACCTGTTCATCGTGGCCCGGGGGGAAGGAGCGGGCTCGGAACAAAAGTTGCTCCGGGCCGGAGCCGACAAGGTGGAATCCCCCTATCAGATGGGGGGCCAGAAGATGGCCCAGACCATCATGCGCCCCACGGTGGTGACTTTCGTGGAACTGGCCATGAAGGACGGGGTGGACTGGAGCATGGAAGAGGTCGCGGTGGGGCAGGGCTCGCCCCTTCTGGGGGTGCCCCTCAAAGACTCGGGGATTCGGCAAAAACTGAACCTGATCCTGGTGGCCATCAAGCGGGCTGACGGCGAGATGCTCTTCAACCCCAGCCACGAGACCCCGATTTTGGCGGGAGACACTCTCATTGCCCTGGGGTTGCGCAAAAACCTGGTGGCCCTGGAAGGAATGGTGCAGTGAGGTAAAGGCCAGGGGGTGGGGTCTAGGGAAATGGGGCGTGGCGGGAAGGGTGCGTCCTGGAGCGCCGATCTTGCCTAATAACAGTATCGGAGGAAAATCATGTCGGAAGCAAAAATCGGCCGCGGGGTAAAAATCACCTTTTTGGGGCATGCGGCCTTTAAATTAGCCGGGGCCGGGGCGTCGGTGCTCATCGATCCCTGGCTCAGCAACCCGGCTTACAATACGCCGGTGGACCAGGTGGGGCCGGTGGACCTTATTTTGGTGACCCACGGCCACAGTGACCACGTGGGGGAAGCCGTGGCGGTGGCCAAGGCGACCGGCGCGCCGGTGGTGGCCATCCATGAACTCAGCGTCATTCTGGCCAACCGGGGAGCGCCCCAAACCATCGGCATGAACAAGGGCGGGACCATGAGCGTGGCCGGCTGTAAGGTCACCATGACCCACGCGGTGCATTCCTCCGCAGTGGAAGAGGGCGGCCAGTTTATCGCCGCGGGCGACCCCGGCGGCTTTGTGATCGAGTTTGGGAACGGCTTTGTGGCCTACCACGCCGGCGACACCGCGGTTTTCAAGGACATGGAACTCATCCGGGAGCTTTACCATCCGGAGTTGGCCATGCTGCCCATCGGCAGCCATTATGTCATGAGCCCGGCGGAGGCGGCCCTGGCCTGCCGGATGCTGAAACCCCGCTGGGTGATCCCCATGCATTACGGGACCTTTCCAGTGCTCACCGGTACGCCGGAGGAGTTGGCCGAACGCCTGCAAGGGGAGGATATCACCGTGATACCCCTGAAGCCGGGGGAGACGGTGGAATAGCAGGGGTCAGGAGTTAGGGGAGCGGGTGGCTGATTATGCCCCTATCTTGAAAAGTTGAAAGTTCAGGGTTCAAAGTTCAAGGGTCGGTTAATCTAGCACTCCGCCTCCAGCGGCGGGCAAGGACTGCGCACTACCGGATTTTCCTAATTTATGGGTGGACCGAAGGCCCAAGAGTAGCTGTTCCCAACGGGAGGAGAATTGCGCCGCAAAAAGCGCTGGCAGTTATATCCGGAGCAGCCGGAATTGGTGGCGGAGGTCATGGCCCGCCATAAGGTGCCGCCGTTGGTGGCCCGTATTCTGCTGAACCGGGGTTTGGGCGGTTTATGGCGACTACGATGCCGACGGCCTCACGGCCACCGCGTTGCTGCACCAGTTTTTGATGGAACTGGGCCTGCCCTGCGTGTCCTACATCCCCGACCGGCTGACCCAGGGATACGGCCTCAAGATTCAGGGTCTGAAGGAACTGGCGGCCCAGGCCGGGCTGGTGGTCACGGTGGACTGCGGCATCAGCGATGCGGCAGAAGTGGTCTGGGCGCGGGAACAAGGCCTGGAAGTGATCATCACTGATCACCATGAGGTTCCCCCGGAACTGCCCGAAGCCCTGGCGGTGGTTAATCCCAAGCGACGGGATCATGATTATCCCTTTAGTGAACTGGCCGGGGTGGGAGTGGCGCTGCTGTTGGCCCTGGGGGTGCGGGCCGAGCTGAGGTCCGAAGGCTGGTTTAGAGACCGCCGGGAGCCCAACCTGCGGTCGTACCTGGACCTGGTGGCCCTGGGCACCGCCGCCGACGTGGTGCCC
>JARRQO010000289.1:0-1572 GCA_037381685.1 Deltaproteobacteria bacterium
ATCTATTTCTGCATCCGCACCCCCCGGCGTGTGCAAAGGAGGTTTATTGTGTCGGAAAAGCTTCGCCGTACCAAGATCGTGTGTACTCTGGGCCCGGCCAGTGATGGGGATATCCTCCCCCAACTCCTGGAAGCCGGCATGAATGTGGCCCGGCTCAACTTTTCCCACGGCACCCACGCGGAACACGGCGCCCGCATCAAGCGCCTCCGGGAATTAGCTGCCTCCCAACGGGTGCCTTTGGCCATTTTGCAAGACCTCCCCGGCCCCAAGATGCGCATCGGCGAGGTGGTCGGGGGTGAAGTAAAATTACGCGACGGTGAGATCTTTTACCTCAGCGCCGTTCCTCTTAAACCGGGCGAAACCGGGGCCACGGTGGATTATCCCCAGATCATCTCCGAAACCCCTCCGGGAGTCCCCATTTTATTGGCCGACGGCAACATCGAACTCAAAGTAGAGGCCAAGACCGACCAGGCCCTTAAGTGCCGGGTGGTGGTGGGTGGGGAGTTACGCTCCCAGGTGGGGATAAATTTCCCCATGCATTCCCTGTCTCTGGCCGCGTTTACGGAAAAAGACCGGGAAGACCTGCGCTATGGCATTTCCCAGGGCGTGGACTTTGTCGCCCTGTCCTATGTGCGCTCGCGCCAGGATGTCCTGGACGCCAAGCAGTTTATGCGCAGCCTGGGCGCGGACATCCCCATTATCGCCAAGATTGAAAAACACGAAGCCTTGAGTTGTCTCGACGAAATCGTTGCGGAAGTGGACGCCATCATGGTGGCCCGGGGCGACCTGGGGGTGGAGATTCCCCTGGAACAGGTGCCCATTGTCCAGAAACAGATTATCGCCGCAGCCAATAAGGTCGGCAAGCCGGTCATCACCGCCACCCAGATGCTCCTTTCCATGGTGAGCCACTCCCGCCCCAGCCGGGCCGAGGCCACGGACGTGGCCAACGCCATCCTGGACGGCACCGACGCAGTGATGCTCTCTGAAGAGACGGCCGCGGGACAGTTTCCCGTAGAGGCGGTAAAGTTTTTGGACCGGGTGAGCCGGGTTACCGAGGCGCATTTCCCCCACACCGCCTGGCTCCGGTCCCGGGCCCCCTCGGGACGCCAGCAGATTCCCGAATCCATCAGCTTTTCGGCCTGCGAAATGGCCCTGGACCTGGAGGCCCGGGCCATCCTCACCAACACCGAATATGGCGGCACCGCCCGGCTCATCAGCCGCTTTCGGCCCCTCGCGTCCATCGTGGCGATGACCCCCCGGGAAGATACCTGGCGCCGGCTCTGTCTCTCTTGGGGAGTTTACCCGCTGTTGACCCCCCGTCTCCGGCATGTCGACGACATGCTTCGGGTGGTGGAGGAGGAGGCCCTCAAAGCCGGAAGGCTGGACCACGGCGACCGGGTCATCATCACCAGCGGCACCCCCATCGGCACCAAAGGCAGCACCAACCTGGTCAAGGCCGACGTCATTTCCTGACCCCCGGTGCCCCAGGCTTGCCAGCCTGGGCTCTAGGGGCGACCTAAATGTCCGCCCCTTGGGACGCTTTCGCAGGTACACCTCTCTTGACCGGCAAAT
>JARRQO010000289.1:1590-4508 GCA_037381685.1 Deltaproteobacteria bacterium
CTCTTTATGCCACCAACTAAACGCGCAACCCTTGGAGGTCAACATGACTGAACCCTTAGGATATTTTACTTTTGTGCTGCATTCCCATCTCCCCTACGTCATCGGTCACGGCCGTTGGCCCCACGGCATGGATTGGCTCAACGAGGCCGCGGCCGAATCCTACATCCCCCTGCTCCAGGTCTTTACCCGCCTGGGCGCCGAGGGCCGCGGCTCCGGCGTCACTCTGGGCATTACCCCCATCCTGGCGGAAATGCTGGCTGCCGATACCTTCCGCCGGGAGTTCAAAGACTACCTGGATCACAAGATCAAGGCGGCCCAGGATGATCTGGTCGCCTTCACCCGGCTGGGGGATGAACACTTCGCCTCTCTGGCCCACATGTGGGAAAGCCACTACACGGAACTGCGCCGGGCCTTCAGCGAGGATTTTGGCGAGGATCTCACGGGCGCCTTTCGGCGCCTGATGGAGGACGGCGTCCTGGAAATCATCACCTCCGCGGCCACCCACGGCTACCTGCCCCTGTTGGGCCGGGACACCGCGGTCCAGGCCCAGGTGAAGCAGGGCACGGTCACCTATCGCCGCCACTTTGGCCGGGACCCCCAGGGCTTCTGGCTCCCGGAATGCGCCTACCGGCCCCGCTACCAATGGGCCCCGCCCTTAAAAGACCTGCCCGGCGAACCGGTGCTGCGCAAGGGCGTGGAGGAGTTTCTCTCGGAAAACGGTTTAAAATATTTCTTTATCGACTCCCACCTCCTCAAAGGCGGCCGCGCCATCGGGGTCTACAAGGACCGCTTCGAGGCCCTGGAGCGCCTCTGGGAGCGCTTCGCGTCGCAATATCAGGAGCGGCCCGAAGAGGAGGACAAATCCCCCTACCAGGCCTACCTGGTGAGTTCCGCCCCGGAGACCAAGCGCCCGGTGGCCGCCTTCACCCGGGACCCCAAGACCGGTCTCCAGGTCTGGAGCGGCGAATGGGGCTATCCCGGAGACGGCAATTACCTGGATTTCCACAAGAAACGCTTCCCCGGCGGCCTGCGCTACTGGCGGGTGACCAGCGCCAAGGCCGATCTGGCCGACAAGGAAACTTACCACCCCGAATGGATTGAGGCCCGGGTTCACGCGCAGGCAGACCACTTTGTCTCCATGGTGGTGGGCATACTCTCCGAATTCAAGGACCAAGAAGGCCGCCCCGGCATGGTGGTGGCGCCCTATGATACCGAACTCGTCGGCCACTGGTGGTTCGAGGGCCCCGAATGGCTTTACCAGGTGCTGCGCCGCTTCCACGAACACACCCAGGTGAGCCTCACCCCTGGCGGCGGCATCCTGGAGGCCGCGGCCCCCCGGGCGGTCATCTCCCTGCCGGAGGGTTCCTGGGGAGAAGGCGGCTATCACTGGATCTGGCTCAACGAAATGAACGACTGGACCTGGCGCCACGTCTATGCCGCGGAGGCCGCCATGGAAGAGATGGCCCGCAACTGGGCCGATGACCCCGACCCCCGCTTGCAGGATTTGTTAAAGCAGTGCGGCCGTTCCCTGTTTCTGTTGGAGGCCTCGGACTGGCAATTTCTCATCAGCACCTTCAGTGCCCGGGATTACGCCGAACTGCGGCTGAGCGTCCACACCGACGACTTTCGCCGCCTGGCCGACCTGACCCGGCGCTACGCCGCCGAGCGCGACCTGCCGCCGGAAGACTGGCATTTCTTCAACCTCTGCCAGGAACGGGACGACATTTTCCCGGATATTGACCCCAAGTGGTGGGCCGGGTTACAATATCCGCCGGTGGAATACGAATAACCCGAAAACCGGCTGTGGGAGTTTTACCACTTTAGCCAAAAAACTGTGTCTTTTTTGCCACACTCGGGGCCTGGCCGCCCACGCGGCTCGGCCCTTCATGTTAAAATAATTGTATTATTAACTAGTTATCTAGACGGGTGCAAAGACCCGGTTCTGGTATAGGGCTTGCAGCCCGTCTCACAGGGAGTGAATGGTTATGTGGCAACAAACCCTGGCGCAGCCTGTGACATTTTCCGGCATCGGCCTGCATCTGGGCCGGCCGGTGCAGGTGACGATTCATCCGGCTGCCGCCAATTACGGCTTGCGGTTCGTGCGGGCCGACCTGCCAGGCCGACCGGAGATTAAGGCCCACTATAGCAACGTGGTGGACACTACCCGAGCCACCACCCTGGGGGAGGGGAGGGCCACAGTCTCCACTGTGGAACACCTGCTGGCCGCCCTGCGCGGCGCCGGTGTGGACAATGCCCGCATTGCGGTGGAGGGGCCGGAGGTTCCCATCATGGATGGGAGCGCCGCCCCCTTCGCCCTGCTTCTGGACGAAACCGGCCTGCGTCCGCTGTCCTGGCCCCGGGCCTACCTCCGGGTCCTGCGCCCGGTGGAACTGCGGGAGGGCAAGCAATGGATGCGGGTCTTCCCCGGCGACCCCCGGATTACCTGCAGCATCGACTTCAGTCACCCGCTGATCCGGCGCCAGCGGTTTACCGTGCCGCTGTTGTCCAAGACATTTGCCCGGGAGATCGCTCCGGCCCGCACCTTCGGCTTCTTGCAGGAAGTGCAGTATCTCCAGACCAACGGCTTGGCCCTGGGGGGCTCCCTGGATAACGCCGTGGTCCTGGATGACTCCGGGGTCTTAAACCCCGGCGGCTTTCGCTTCCCCGAAGAGTGCGTGCGCCACAAGATTCTGGACGCCTTGGGGGACCTGGCCCTGCTGGGGATGCCCCTGTTCGGCCGCCTCGAAGTCAGCCGGGGCAGCCACGACTTTCATCATCGGTTCTTGCAACACCTGATGCGCCAAGCCGCGTCCTGGCGCATCTGGGTGCCATCGCCCGGGGTCCGGGAGAAACCCCGCTCCTGGGTTCAGCCCACTCTATGGGAAGGGATGCCCGCATAAGAGATTGGGTATGTGGTT
>JARRQO010000290.1:0-4331 GCA_037381685.1 Deltaproteobacteria bacterium
CGCCCCCTCCCAGGAACAAATTCATCCACTGCTCACTGCTTACCGCTCGCGGCTCACTCCTAAATCACCAGCAACACCTTATCCAACACCCTCCTCGCCAGCTTGACTGCGGCCCGCCGGATGCCTTCCGACCGGGTGGCCTCTCCGGCGTGGTCAGTGGGGTCCACTACATAATCTTCCGCCAGGACCTCGGTGTCTTTCCAGACGACTTTGCCACCCTTATTTTGCCGCAAAGTCAGATCGATTCTCAAGGTCACCCGGCGCACCGTGGACTGGGTCACCGAGTTAAAAGCCACGGAGGAATTCTCCAGGGAGCGTACCTTGCCTTGCAGGACGTATTCCGCACTCCGGTCCCCGGGGACTACTCTCACCGCCCTGGTCTGGGCAAAGGCGTTGATCAGTTCTTTGGCAAAGACGGACTCCAGGCCCACTTGGGTGGAGCGATTGGCGAACAATGGAATGGCCAGAGTCGGCGGGGTCCCGACATTGAGCGGCGGTGCGCCCATGGGATGGTAACCGCAGCCCCACAGGCTGACCAGCAATAAGCCCAGCGCTCCTAAACGACAAATGATCATACCCGCTCCCTCAAACCACGATATTGACCAGCTTGCGCCGGGCCAAGATTACTTTTTTGGGCTGCTTGTCCTGTATCCATTTGGCGATGACGCTATCGGCCAGGGCCTGGCTCTTGATGTCTTCATCACTGGCCGCAGCCGGGACCAAAAGACGGCTTCTCACCTTGCCGTTGACCTGGACCACCACCGTCAGGGTGGACACCTTCAGAGCCTCGGCCTGGGGCTGGGGCCAGGGGACCTCTGCGAGCAGGTTGGTCTGCCCCAGGGCCTGCCACAGTTCCTCGGCGATATGGGGCACCATGGGATAGACCAAAAGTAAAATGGCCTCCACCGCTTCCCGGAAGACCCGCCAGGTGACCTCGCTTTTGGGCAGATTGTCCGCCGCCAGGTAAAAGGCGTTCACCAGTTCCATGACTGCGGCGATGGCGGTATTAAAGTGGAAAGAGTCCTCGATGTCCTCGGTCACCTTTTTAATGGTGGCGTGCACCTTGTGACGGAAGTCAAAGAGTTCTTCAGCCAATTCCAAGCCCGAACCTTTGTAGGGCTCCACCCCCTGCAGTTCCGGCAGCAGGTCCTGGGCCAGATTCCAGAGCCGGTTCAGAAACCGGGCACAGCCGGCCACGCCCTGGTCGCTCCATTCCAGGTCTTTTTCGGGCGGCGCCGCAAACAGCAGGAACAGGCGGGTGGTGTCAGTGCCGTATTCGGCGATCATGTACTCCGGGTCCACCACGTTGCCCTTGGATTTGGCCATCTTGGCCCCGTCCTTGAGCACCATGCCCTGGGTCAGCAGCCGCTGGAAGGGTTCATCAATGGCCACTTCTCCCAAATCCCGCAAGACCTTGGTGAAAAACCGGGCATACAGCAGATGCAGCACCGCGTGTTCGATGCCGCCGATGTACTGGTCCACCGGGGCCCAGTAGTTCACCCGGGGCGGGTCCAGCACCCCGCCTTGATAGTCGGCGCAGGCATAACGCAGAAAATACCAGGAGGACTCCACAAAGGTGTCCATGGTGTCCACTTCCCGCCGGGCCGGGCCGCCGCAGGTGGGGCAGGTGGTCTGATAAAACGACGGCAACTGCGCCAGGGGCGAGCCGCCCTCGCCGGTAAACTCCACTTCCAGGGGCAGCACCACGGGCAGGTCCTGGGCCGGCCATCCCGGTGAACTGGCCGGAATCCGCCAAAACCCCTTCGTCTTCGTAGGCCGCGCTGAGGGCTGCGGCGCGCAGCTCCTCCCCCGGCGGCTGGATCACCACCTTGATGGGCAAGTCATACTTCTGGGCGAACTCAAAGTCCCGCTGATCGTGGGCCGGGACCGCCATCACCGCGCCGGTGCCGTACTCCATGAGCACAAAATTGGCCACGTAGATGGGCATCTGCCAGCCGGTGACCGGGTTGACGCAGTAGCTCCCGGTGAAGACGCCCTCTTTGGTGATTTCCTCCAGGACCCCGCGGCTCCGATTCTGGGCGGACCAGTATTCCACAAAACCCCTCACCGCCTCCTCCTGGCCGGTGCCGGCGCTCAGGGCCAAAGCCAGGGGGTGCTCCGGGGCCAGGCTCATAAAGGTGGCGCCGAACAGGGTGTCGGCCCGGGTGGTGAACACTTTAATGGGCTCGCCGCCGCCGGCCAGAGGAAAGAGGATTTCGGCCCCCTGCGACTTGCCGATCCAGTGGCGCTGCATGGTAAGGACCCGCTCCGGCCAGTGGGCCAACTGGTCCAGGTCGGCCAGCAATTCCTCGGCATAGGCGGTGATCTTGAAAAACCACTGGTTCAGTTCCTTTAAATGCACCGGGGAATCGCAGCGCCAGCAGCGGCCGTCTTCCACCTGCTCGTTGGCCAGCACCGTCCGGCAGTGGGGGCACCAGTTGACCGGGGCCTCTTTTTTATAAGCCAGCCCCCGCTTAAACATCTCCAGGAAGACCAGCTGCTCCCAGCGGTAGTTGTCCGGGTCGCAGGTGGCCAGTTCCCGGGGCCAGTCATAGCTATAGCCCAGTTCCTTGAGCTGCCGCCGCATATACTCGATATTCTCATAGGTCCAGGTGGCCGGATGCAGCCCCCGGGCCATGGCCGCGTTCTCCGCGGGCAGCCCGAACGCGTCCCAACCCATGGGATGCAGCACATTGAAGCCCCGCATCCGTTTGTACCGGGCCACCACGTCCCCGATGGTATAGTTGCGGACGTGCCCCATATGGATGCGCCCGGAAGGGTAGGGGAACATCTCCAGCACGTAGTATTTCCGCCGGGACGGGTCTTCTGTCGCCTCAAACAGCCGCCGCTCCTCCCAGGTACGCTGCCATTTGGCTTCCAGGGGGCGGGGTTCGTAACGAGGGGCCATGCCACACTCCTGATTCCAGGTTCCTTAAATTATAAAATTTATCACAAAAAGGGGCCCCCAGGCCAATTAAATATGTGAAACCGTCACGGAATTTGCGCTCTCGGCATCCTACAACTCTGGGCCGGGAAAACCCCCGGCTTGAATTCTGGTCAATTTCTGGTAAGTTTCCCTTTATGAGGCCCGTGGTCAGCGTCATCATCCCCACCTATAACCGGGCCGCCTTGGTGCGGGAAGCCGTGGCCTCGGTTGCCGCCCAAACCTACCGGGACTTCGAAATCTTGGTGGTGGATGACGGCTCCACGGACGAGACCCCGAAGGCCCTGGCTGCCTTAAGAGGCGTCCGGGTGTTGCGCCACCCGCGCCGCCGGGGCGTAGCCGCGGCCCGGAACCTGGGCGTGGCCGCGGCCCGGAGCCAATGGCTGGCCTTCCTGGATTCGGATGACCTGTGGCGGCCCGACAAACTGGCCCGGCAGATGGCTTATCTGCAAGACCGGCCGGACCTGTGCTGGTGCCAGACCGATGAGACCTGGGTGCGCCGGGGAGTCCGGGTGAATAAACCGGTAAGCCACCGGAAAATGGCGGGCCACATTTTTCTGCCGTCGCTGCACCGCTGTATGGTGAGCCCGTCCGCGGTAATCCTGCACCGCAGGTTGCTGGCGGATCACGGCGCCTTTGACGAAGACCTGCCCGCGGCCGAAGACTACGATCTCTGGCTGCGGCTGAGTTGGCGCTACCCGGTGGGACTGGTGGATGAGCCCCTGATCATCAAGCGGGGCGGCCATGCGGACCAGCTTTCCGGCCAATGGGGCCTTGACCGCTTCCGCATTCGGACCCTGGTCAAGCTGCTTCAGGACCCGGACTTGCCCCAGCCCTATGCCCGGGCGGCCCGCCAAACCCTGGCCGCCAAATGCGCCATTTACGCCCAGGGCTGCGAAAAACGGGGAAAATCCGCCGAAGCCCGGTTTTATCGGGATTTGCCGGCCCGGCACCTGGGCTTTGGACCCATAACCCACGGATCCCTGGAGACTTCCGCGGTTTAAAGGCGGCCTCCATAAACTTGCGATACCATCCCAACGCGAGGAACTTGCAATGATAAAATGCTCCAGCCAGGAAACTCCCTTTGAGACCGATTTTACTAATGGCAGATATACCGGCAAATCCGACGCCCCCAAGGAAAAAGGCGGGGGCGAGGCCGGCTTCAACCCCCACGAACTGTTGGAGGCGGCTTTGGCCTGCTGTCTGAACATCCGGCTCCGGATGTATGCCCAAGAGCACCATATTCCGCTGGAACACCTCACGGCAAGCGTCACCCTGGAACATCCGAATCCAGACGAGTCGGTTTTTCAATATGCCCTCGAATTCAAAGGCCCCCTGACGGCAGAACAGCGCCAGGAGTTGCTCCACGCCACCCACTTATGCCCCG
>JARRQO010000291.1:0-2868 GCA_037381685.1 Deltaproteobacteria bacterium
CCCCGAACTGCAAGTATTCCGTTAAAATGTCCGGGGTGTTGGGCCACAGATTGGGACGGAAAAATTCCCGGACCTCCGTGGCGGTGATCTCGGTGAAATACTGGGTGAGCTCCCACTTGGTGTTCCGCCAGGTAAAATACGTATAGGACTGGCTGAACCCCAACTTGGCCAGGCGGTGCATCACCTTGGGCCGGGTAAAGGCCTCCGCCAGAAAAATTACTTCCGGGTACGCGGTCTTGACTTCGGCAATCAGCCATTCCCAAAACAGAAAGGGCTTGGTGTGGGGATTGTCCACCCGGAAGATGCGGATGCCCTGATCGATCCAGAAGAACATCACGCTTTTCAGCTCATCCCAGAGGTCGCGCCAGTCGTCGGTCTCGAATTCCAGGGGGAAAATGTCCTCGTATTTCTTGGGCGGGTTTTCGGCGTACTGCACCGTGTTGTCCGGGCGCCATTTAAACCAGGAAGGGTGTTCTTTGACGTAAGGGTGGTCCGGGGCCCCCTGGATGGCAAAATCCAGGGCCATTTCCAGACCGTGGGCCCGGGCGCGCTCCACGAATTCCCGAAAATCGTCCAGGGTCCCCAATTGGGGGTGCACGGCCTTGTGGCCTCCTTCCGCGGCGCCGATGGCCCAGGGGCTGCCCGGATCTTCGGGGGTGGCCACAGGATTGTTGTTACGCCCTTTGCGGTTGATCCGGCCGATGGGATGAATGGGCGGCAGGTACAACACGTCGAACCCCATGCCGGCAATATACGGCAGCCGGGCCTGGCAATCCTTAAAAGTGCCGGGCTGGCCGGGGACCGGGCTGCAGGAGCGGGGAAACATCTCGTACCAGGTGCTGAACCGGGCCTTGACCGGGTCCACCACCACCTTCAGGTTCTTATCATAGAGGGTGGCCAGGCGCTTATCGGGATAGCGCTGCATCAAGGCGGTGAGTTCGGGGCTTAAGGCGGCCTGGATGCGGGGATCTTCCTCCCCTTCCTGGCGCAGGCGGGCGGCCCAATCCTGGAGCTGCCGGGCCGCATTCCCTTTGGCCCGTTTTTGCGCGGCGGCCACCAGATCGGCCCCCATGAGCAGCTCCACGGCTACCTTTTGTCCCGCGTCGACTTTTTTGGCGAGAAACTGTTGCCAGGTGCGGAAGTGGTCGATCCAGGCCTGAATGGCATAGGTATAACGCCCCAACTCGCTGACGGTGAACTCGCCCTGCCAGCGGTCATTGACCAGGGGGGTCATGGGGACTTCCTGCCAGCCTTCGTCAGTCTCCCGGCGGAACAGGAGCAGACAGGAGAGGACCTCGTGGCCGTCCGCCACGATGTCGGCCTCTACCTTGAGCGTATCCCCCACCACTCTTTTGACGGCAAAGCGGCCGCCGTCGATCTCCGGGGTCACCGCCTCGATGACCACCCGCTGCCGCCCTTCGGCAGGTTCAAGCGCTTGCGGTTGCTCCTTGGCGCGGGGCACTGAAAATCTCCTCCAGGCAGTAGTTTGGTACGGCTAATTAAGTATTATGTCGTCGTTAGAAAGTGTTAGATGAAAAGTATAATCATCGCAACAGAAAAATCAAATGGGAAGGGCGGGTAAGCGGCTCCTTAGAGCACTAAATTGGCAGGCTTCGGGTCACGGGGCCGGGGGGCGCGGCAGGGCGAGAAAAAAGCGGGGTCAAATCAGACCCCGCTTGCAAGGAAGGGTATTAGAAAAACTTTAGGACCGAACTTTCCGCCAGCCCAACAGACCCAGGCCCAACAGTCCCGAGCCCAACAGCGGCAGGGATGCGGGGAGGGGGACTGCGGTGGTGGCGATCTGCCGGCAGCGAATGGTACCCCCGGCCTCAGGGAGGCCGGTCAAATCCAGGCCCAGAGTTATGTTGAGGGTATCATCCGTGTAGATCAGGCCGCCCCCCGGGGGGTCATAGTAAAAATCTACCTCGGAATTGCCGATAATCGTTACGCCCTTGAATTCCGCCGAACTGGTGTTGGGTTCGCTGATGACCTGGCCTATGTCGTTCATGAAGACGATGTGATAGTCAGACCAAGTATAGGGGCTGGTATTGGTAATGTCCCAGGTGATTTGAAAATTGTTATCACCTGCGTCATCAGCGTCAAAAACTATCTCTTTATTAAACCATATGGGGCCGGGCAAATCGATGACCGCATAGCCGTCGTGTGACGGATAAGGGATTAGCGCAGTGGCGTTATAATCCTCCTTGATGTTATGGCTGTTCAAATTTTTATCGGTTATCACATAATTCGAATCGCCCGAAATATCGATAACATCAAAAGCCGAGGCCTGCAGAGTTAGGCCGAACACCAAAACCAGGCTCAAAGCCATAATTAGGGAAATTTTTCGCATAGTTCGGTTCTCCAAAAAAAGTTGCCCTTGATCTCGCCAACCTGGGGGATGAGAAGTGATTGAGAGCTTGAGAGCCCCCCACTTGGGCCACAGACAAAATTCTGACTCTTGGCTCACCTCCTTACAACGAGATTACCCAGTTTACCTGTAAGTAAAACGGTTATCTCCTCCATGAGATCTGCGGCATCCTAAAACTCATATATATTATGTTGTATAAAAGTAATTAAGCTTATAATTACCAAATGTCAAGATATATAATATTTTATTAAATAAATATTTTTATAACTAATACTATCAAATATACAGCCTTAGAATAATAAAGATATATTTATTATCATTATAGATAATTATAAACTATGTTATACTATTAGGCTGAAAATCCGAGGCTTTCAAGAGGAGGTGCTTAGGTGGGAACGTCCGGGGCAGGCATATCTTTACAGAGCCGAGTGAGTTATCCTAGTTAACCGGCAAAAGCCAACAAAAAAACAGGGTCGTCCCTGACCCTTCCGGTTTAAGAT
>JARRQO010000292.1:0-2856 GCA_037381685.1 Deltaproteobacteria bacterium
TGAAGCAGGCTGTTGCCGGTGGAAAGTTGGGTTACCAGCCCGAACCCGGACATGGAGATGAACCCCAGAGCGGCGTAATAGTTGCCGCAGAGCCCCAGTCCCATCAGCCCCAAGAGGAACAGTCCCATGCCCGCCAGAAAGGAAGGCATGGGCGGGCGCCGCTGTAGCCGCCGGGCCAGGGTGAGGCCTCCCACAAAGGCGCCCAGGCCGCTCATGGCCATGAGCAGGCCGTAACCCCGGGGGCCGACGCCCAGAGTGTCCCGGGCCAGGATAGGCAGCAGTACAAAATAGGGCATGGCCAAGACCGCCACCGTGCTCATGAGCAGCAGGATGAGCTTGAGTTCCCGGCGCTCCAGCAGATAATCCAGCAGCTCTTTCCAGGCATGGAGAAAAGGTTTCCAGGGCAGGCGCTTGGCCCGGGGCAGCTTTATGAAGATCAGGGCCAAAAGCACCGCCAGAAAGCTGGCCGCGTTCAGAAAGAAGCAGTTGGCCATACCCAGGGCGGCGATAATCACGCCCCCCAAGGCCGGCCCCAAAAAGCGGGTGGCGTTGAACAGGGTCGAGTTAAGGGCGATCGCATTGGGCAGGTCCGGTTTGCCCACCAGGTCCACAATGAAGGCCTGGCGCACCGGAATGTCAAAGGCCATGGCCGTGCCCGACAGAAACACCAGGACGCAGAGCATCCAGACCTTGACGATGTCGGTCTTCACCAAAATCCCCAAGATCAGGGCTAGGAGCATGAGAAAGGTCTGGGTGAGGAAAAACAGTCGATGCTTGGAGGTGTGATCGGCCACCGCGCCGCCCAGAAGGGAAAAGAGCAGCACGGGCAGAGTCTGGAGTGCCCCCATCAGACCCAGGTAGAAAGAAGAGTTGGTGAGCACCAGGACCAGCCAGCTGAAGGCCAGGGACTGCATCCAGGTGCCGGTGAGGGAAATGGTCTGACCGGAATAAAACAGCCTGAAATTGCGGTGCCGCAGGGCCGCAAAAGTCTGAAACCGCACCGGATTCATCTCGGCCACCCTGCGGGTTGGGGGGCGACTCCGGCCGCATCAGGGTCAGGGTTGGCCGTAATGGAGGTACGGAAGCGATTGGGACTCAGGTTAGTGGTGATCG
This sequence comes from Deltaproteobacteria bacterium, assembly GCA_037381685.1. Taxonomy (GTDB): domain Bacteria; phylum Desulfobacterota; class Desulfobaccia; order Desulfobaccales; family 0-14-0-80-60-11; genus 0-14-0-80-60-11. The sequence continues at coordinate 1,114 of JARRQO010000292.1, forward strand.
ACATGTTGTTTGGAAGCGACAGGCGCTGAAATCTATTTTAAAAAAAGCCTCAAACTTCTGCAACGGGTTGAGGCCGCGGCCCCGGCGCGCAGGCGCTTTCCAGGAGGAGTGGCGGACGCGGAGTTCTCGCTCCGGCAACGGTTATGGGCTTGACAAGTGACCGGCCCCGGACCTATAACATATACAAATACTTAGATTCCGGAGATACGGCAAATGTTCGCCTTCAGAAACCTGATCGAAGCATTGGCTTACATTCTGAGCCTGGGCCTGACTATTTACATGTGGATCATCATCGCCAGAGCCATCCTGTCCTGGGTCAATCCCGACCCTTACAACCCCATTGTGCGGTTTTTATATAACATCACCGAACCAGTCCTGGGTTGGGTCAGGAGCCGGGTGCCCCTGGTGTTCGGCGGCCTGGACCTTTCTCCGCTGCTAGTGCTGTTGGCTATTATCTTCCTGCAGCGCTTTCTGATCTCTACGCTTTTCGACCTGGCGCAACGGCTTGGCTGACCAGGCGCCGCATTCTGATGGCCAGCTTCTTTATGCCCACGTGCCAGGGTTACCTTTTGCGGCTGACGGTGGTGCCCGGGGCCCAGCGCACCCAGGTGGTGGGCCTACTGGGTGACCGTCTCAAAGTGCGGCTGGCGGCTCCCCCGGAAAAGGGCGCGGCCAACAAAGAGCTTATCGCCTTTTTAGCCCGGGTCCTGAACCTTCCCAAGAGTGCCCTCAAACTCAATTCCGGCGCCCAAAGCCGGAGCAAAGTGGTGGCCGTACACGATCTCTCGCCGGATCTGAGTGAGCGCCTCCAGCGTCTGGTCCCCTCCCCTCAGTGAAGTTTCCCGTCCCCTCGGCTACCTTGCCGAGCCGTCCTTGACAACCGGAACCCGGATGATAAGAATTAGTACAAACGTTGTAATTACATGCTTTTTCAATCATATGAGGGTTTCGTGGTCGTTTCCGGGATGACGAGCTATTATGAAATTTTAGAGGTCTTACGCGAGGCCACCCAGGATGAAATCAAAACCGCTTACCGCCGGTTGGCGGTCCAGTTTCATCCCGATAAAAACCCCGGAGATCGAGAGGCGGAAGAAAAATTTAAGCTGATTACCGAAGCTTACCGGATTCTGGCCGACACGGAAAAACGCCAGCTTTACGACCTGTACGGGGATGCCGGCCTGGCGGGTCTGGATCTGGAGGATTTCAACGGCTTCAAGGACATCTTCGGTTCTTTCGGCGAAGATTTAGAGAAATTCTTTGATCTGGGGCGCGATCGGGAGCATCCCGATCAGCCCCAACCCGGAGCCGATCTGAGGCAGCGAGTGGTGCTGAGCCTGGAGCAAATCGCCCAGGGCCTGGATACCACCCAGACGGTGGAACGAGGCGTTGCCTGCCCTCATTGCCGCGGCAGCGGGATGGAACTCGGCAGCGAGCCACAGACCTGTCCCCGTTGCCACGGTGCCGGGAAAGTGAACCTCTCCACAGGGCTGCTCAAGGTTTTCAACACCTGCCCGGACTGCCAGGGCGAGGGCGCTGTTGTCACCTCCCCTTGTGCTGTCTGTCAGGGCGCCGGGGTAATCAAGGAAAGGCAGCAGATCCAGGTGCGCATCCCCCCGGGGGTGAATGAGGGCACCAGTCTGCGCCTCCGGGGCGAAGGGGAGGCGGGGACTCGCGGGGGTCCACCCGGGGACCTCTACCTGGAAATCCGCGTCGCTCCCCATCCCGTTTTCACCCGCAAAGGCA
>JARRQO010000292.1:2879-5511 GCA_037381685.1 Deltaproteobacteria bacterium
CTGGGCGCCGAGGTGGAACTTCCCACCCTGTCCTCCAAAACCCGCCTGCGCATCCCCCCGGGCACCCAGCCGGGAGCCACGTTCCGGTTGCCGGGTCTGGGTCTGCCCGGCCTGCGAGGTAAGGCTTCCGGCGACCTGGTGGTGGTGGTGGACCTTAAAACCCCCACAAAGCTCTCCGAACCTCAGAAGCGACTTTTAAGAGATTTCCTCGAGCTGCAGGACAATGAGAAGCTGGAGGGGATCAAAGGCATGAGGGCTTAGTCCTATAAGTCTTTTCAAAACCCCAACTATAGTAAAATTGTCATTCTGAGCGAAGCGAAGAATCTATCTTTTTCAAATACCTAGACCCTTCGCGGTGTTCAGGGTGACATTAAATAAGAAGTTTTAAAATGGTTTGTAGTTAAAACCTCCCTCTTGCCGGAGCAGAAAATAATCCTCTCATTGGGCTTCCTATCCAAACATCGACTCAATGCGGAAAAATCATGAAGGTTTTGCTAATCCAACCCACCGGTTTTCGGGAAAACGGTCGTCTGGATCGCCGCAAGGGGCGCTGGCTGCTGGGTATGACCTTGCCGTACGTGGCGGCTTTAACCCCGCCGGATATCCGGGTGGGGCTCAAAGACGACATGCTGGAGGATATCACCTTTCAGGAAGACTGCGACCTGGTGGGGCTTACCTGTATGTCCCACCAGGTCCCCCGGGCCTACCAGTTGGCCGCAGGGTTCCGCCGCCGCGGCATCCCGGTGGTGATGGGCGGTTTCCATGCCACCCTGGCCCCGGAGGAATGCCAGGAACATGCCGATGCCCTGGTGCTGGGAGAGGCCGAAGAAACCTGGCCCCGGCTGCTGCGGGATTTCCAGGCCGGGCGCTTGCAGCCCCGCTACCAGGCGGAGAAACTCTCAGACCTGAAAAACTTGCCGGTGCCCCGCTATGACCTGCTGGACCTGAAGCGCTACAAGGTCTGGAACATCCCCTCCCAGACTACCCGGGGGTGCCCTTTTAACTGCAGCTACTGTGAGGTCACCCAGGTCTATGGCGGCAGGTTTCGGCACCGCCCCCTAGACGACGTGATCCACGAAATCCAGGAGATCCGGCGGCTTACCGACAGCCGCTTCATCTATTTTGTGGATGATAATTTTGTGGCCAACCGGGGCCATGCCTTGCAGCTTATGGAAAGGCTCATCCCTCTCAAGCTGAATTACGCCTGTTTGACCACAGTCAGCGTGGGGGATGATCCCGAAGTGTTGGACCTTCTGGCTCGCAGCGGCTGCCGCCATGTGAACATCGGCATGGAGTCCATCAGCCCGGACAGCCTCAAGGCCATCAACAAGAAGCAGAATAAAATCAAGAATTATGAACGCCAGTTTAGGGCCTTCCGGGACCGGGGCATCGGTTTTTCCATAAATGTCATGTTCGGGCTGGAAGGCGATGGGCCCGAAATCTTCGATACTACGGTGGATTTTCTCAACCGGGTTAAGGCTCCGGCGGCGTTTATGTTTATCCTGGCCCCCCGCCCCGGCACCAAGGTGCAGGCCCAATTACTCCAGCAAGGTCGCATCTTCGACCGCGACTGGACCCATTACAGCGGCTTCCAGGCGGTTTACCACCCCCAACATATGTCGGCCCGGGAATTGGAGGAGGGGTATTGGCGGGCCAACCGCCGGTTTTATTCGCCCCTCTCCATCCTCAAACGCTACCACCGGGCGCCTTACGCCTTCAACATGCTGGTTTTTAACCTTTATTTCGCCTGGGCCGTGCGCCGTCGCTTCCAGCCGCTGAATTACTATTTTTGAAGCAGCCAGCTCCACCCCTAATCCCTAACCTCTGTTTCAGGCATACTTCAAATTTTCCGTCTCTAAAGCCCGGATGCGGTCCCGCAGGGTGGCGGCCCGCTCGAATTCCTGTTTCTTGGCGGCGGCCTGCATTTCTTTCTTCAGGCGTTTAATGGTGGCGGGGATATTGTCGACCAGGTACGGCGCCTGTTCCTCCGCGGCCAGGGGCACAGTGACGTAATCGGCCTCGTAAACCGTGGTCAGGATGTCTTTGATCTTGCTCTGGATGGTCTCCGGGGTGATGCCGTGCTCCCGGTTATAGCTTTCCTGGAGGCTCCGCCGGCGGTTGGTTTCCGCGATGGCCGCGGCCATGGACGGTGTGACGTGGTCGGCGTAAAACAGGACCTGGCCCCGGACGTGGCGGGCCGCCCGGCCGCAGGTCTGAATCAGGGAGCGCTCCGAGCGCAGAAAACCTTCCTTGTCCGAATCCAGGATGGCCACCAGCGAGACTTCCGGCAAATCCAGCCCCTCCCGGAGCAGGTTGATGCCCACCAGCACGTCAAAGACCCCCAGGCGCAAATCTCGAATGATCTCCATGCGTTCCAACGTAGTAATATCAGAATGGAGATAGCGCACTTTGAGACCGATATCCTGGTAATATTCGGTGAGGTCCTCGGCCATGCGCTTGGTCAGGGTGGTGACCAGCACCCGCTCGCCTTGGGCCAGGCGCTGGCGGATTTCCCCCAGGAGATCATCCACCTGATTGGTGGCGGGTTTGACCACGATCTCGGGGTCCATGAGTCCGGTGGGGCGCACGATCTGCTCTACGATACCGCCCTGGGCTTTTTTGACTTCGTAAG
>JARRQO010000293.1:0-2842 GCA_037381685.1 Deltaproteobacteria bacterium
AAACTTTTGCAATTTTAAGGCCATACAGTTAACCAATTAATATATCTATTTATATTAGGTAGAATCGCGAGTGCTTGATGAGACGATGTTTCATGAGCTGAATAATTATTCAAACATTGAATCGCCACGGTTCAAAAATTAAACATCTTGCAATTGCGCTCTCTTCTTGGTCGTCATCGTTTCCCTAACCCATAATCACCTCTGTCTCCTTTCATTGACGATTAATCGTCATCTGTCTTATATGTGTTTGAAAAATAAACGAATTCTTAATATGGTAGCCTCCAGTTATCAAAACCAAAGAAGTAATTGTAGTCGGTGTTGAGACTGTAAGCCAAGCTAGCGGCGCATCAATTGAGGCAGACGGAGATTTACTGACCCTCAGTCTTGGTAGGGGCCCCCAGGGAAGCCATACCTTACTTCGGTTAGTTACGAACCTGCAAGGAAAGTAAATCATGTTTGGCGATGTAGAACTTGGCCCCCAGGCCAATGTCTTTAACCCGGATAAGTTCGTCCGCTAATTTTCCGGTAGCTAACCGGCAACTAAATAACCTACGTTTCTTTGAGTGAGGTAAGTAATGTGAATTTTGAAAATCTAAAGCCAGGTAACCGGATCCAGTTAGAGGTCAATGACGTTGTCCAAAGCCTACCCTTTGATCAGATTCGGCCCAAAACCGGTCCTCTGAAGGGATGGACCATGGAAGTTGCCCGGGTTTTTGTTGATGGTGGTACAGTAAGGTTCAGGGATGACCAAGGGGGTGAGCCGACGGAGACCGATGGCGATGTCTTAAGTGATGGAGATTACTGGCATCTGATAGGAGAAAGTGTTTTTAATTTCAAGGTAATTAGTCAAAGTGGCACGGTGAAAGTAAATATTACCCCATTTTATAGATTTGGTAGCTGAGGTGAAGATATGGATATTCCTTCAGTCATAAAAAGTTCTGTTCCAAAGAATGTTTTAAAGAAAAAGGGAGATCTAGTCACTGCTAAGGATGATGGCCAGCTGGACTCTGTATCGGTGGGACCGGATGGGACCATTTTATCGGCTGACTCCTCCCAAGCGGCTGGATTTAAATGGGTACCCGGAAAAAGCTCAATCACCACATGGGGTGACATTGCTGGTACCCTCAGCGACCAGGCTGACTTGGAGAAGGCCCTGAACGACAAGGAACCAGCCAATCCCAATATCCAGGCACATATTGCCACCATCGGGAATCCACATGGGACCACAAAAACTGAAATCGGTTTAGGTAAGGTCACCAATGAGGCCCAGATTCCTAAAAACGTCGGTACTGCCAAGGGGGGGCTCTTAGCCTTTTCTGGTCCCGGCCTCCCCTCCGAGGTTCCGATTGGGAAGGATAACCAAGTCCTCACGGTTGACCCAACCCAGCCGTCTGGCGTGGTCTGGAAGAACTTTCCGGAGGGGACAGCCGCTTGGGGCAGCATCGAAGGCACCCTCAGCAATCAGGATGACCTCCGAACCGCATTGGACTGCAAAGCACCAGCCACCAGTGGAAAATCCGTCCTGAAAGGTGATGGTGCCGGGGGTTTTGCTGATGCTGCTGCGGGGAGTGATTTCTTAGAGCCCGCAGGGGATGGTTCGCGATTGACCGGGATAACCGCGTTCCAGGTAGGTCTGGGGAATGTCCCCAATATTGATCCGACAACGCCTGCAAATATAAAACAAGATTCAACGTACAGGTTTGTATCGGATGCGGAAAAATCCACCTGGAATGCCAAGCAGGATTCATTGGGATTTGAGCCAGTTCCTGACACGAGGACGGTTGCAGGCCACCCTTTGACTGCTGATGTGACTATTTCAAAATCTGATTTAGGCCTTGGAAATGTGCCTAATTTGGATACTTCTAACCCTGCTAATATCTTACAAGATTCAGCGCATCGGTTTGTAAGTGATTCGGAAAAGGCTACTTGGAATAGCAAGCAGGACGCCCTTGGATGCACTCCTGTGCCGGAAACGCGGACCGTTGCAGGACATGCTCTAACTTCTGATCTAGTAATTAGCAAGGAGGATGTAGGTCTCGGCAATGTTCCCAATTTGGATACATCAAATCCCGCAAATATAAACCAGAATTCAACCCATCGATTCGTCTCTGATGCAGAAAAATCAGCATGGAACGGAAAACAGGATGCTCTGGGTTTTACGCCCGTACCGAACACTCTTACGGTAGCCGGCCATCCTCTGAATTCCGACATAGCTATTTCGAAATCTGATGTAGGCCTGGGCAATGTCACCAATGATGCCCAATTGAAGGCGGCCGCAGGCGATTTTGCCTCATTTAACGAGAAAACCTCGCCAGTGAGTGCTGACCTCCTGTTAATTGAGGATTCCACTGCAGGTGGCGCCAAGAAGAAAGTCCAGGTGGGGAACTTGCCCGGGGAAGGCAATCTACCGTCGCAAACAGGACATGCCGGACAATTTTTGACTACAGATGGTTCTTCGGCTAGTTGGGGAATTCCTGCAGCCGGTTCGGCAGCCTGGGACGCCATTGCCAACAAACCAGAAATTACGGTTGGAGACACCGGCTTCGGTACTACTATCCAGGCTGCTCTTGCTGCTATTGGAGCTAATGAAAAAATTTTAGTCATTCCTCCCGGCAATTATGCCGGGCCCGCCACGGTGCCCAGCAATGTGACGATTCGGTTTGCCCGGGGGGCACTGCTGACCTCCGGGGAATTGACTATTAATGGAGAATTGCAGGCAGGCGATTACCAGATTCTCAAAGGCGGCACTCTGGTTATTGGTTCTACCTGCCGCAATGAGTATGTTAATCCCCGCTGGTGGGGTGCCCAGGGTGATGATGACGGGGCCGGGTCTGGAACCGAT
>JARRQO010000294.1:0-4363 GCA_037381685.1 Deltaproteobacteria bacterium
CCCGGGCACCACCGCCACCGACAGGTTAAGTTCTTCCAATAAAGAGGCCTCATCAGTGCCATAAAAATTGCGGCTGTAGGCCTCGGTAAAGGCCTTCCAGAGGATGGACGCCTGGAAGGCCTGGGGAGTTTGAATCTGCCAGATGTCGGCGCGCTCCAGGGTCTGATGCACCCGGCCCCCGGCGCTGACTCTTTTCAAGGTATCCTGGGCCGGCAGCCCCAGGACCGCGCTCCCATGCCGCCGGGCCGCGTCGATGACCTGCCGCACCTGCCCCTGGGTCACAAAGGGGCGGACGCCGTCGTGCACCAGGACGATCTCCAACTCTTCCTCGTTTTTCAGGGCCTTGAGCGCGTGGTAGACGCTGTCTTGCCGTTCTTTGCCCCCGGGGACCAGGCGCAGGACCTTCTTGAAGTTATATTGAGCAATGACGTTGTCCTGGCAGAAATCCAAATCTTCGGGATGAACCACTACGGTAATCTGCCTAATTTCCGGCATGGTTTCAAAGATCTTCAGGGTGTGTGCCAGGATGGGTTTTCCGGCCAGATGGAGATAGGGCTTGGGGATATGATGCCCCATGCGTTTCCCCACTCCGGCGGCGGCAACAATGGCAGCAATCATGAGCGTCCCCTGAGCCGTCCCTGGCGGCAGACCCGGCCGGCCCGGCCCGGCAAACGTTGTAAATTGACCTGGGCCACGGGCAAGGCCGCGGGCTCCCGGAGAAGCTCCCGGGCCCAATCCTCCAGCCGGAAGAACTTCACCTGGCGTTGCCGGCAGCGGGCCAGCAGGCGGTCAAACTCGCCCAAAAAAGGCCCCCCCTCCACTTCGGCATGCAGGGTGAGAACCTGGGGCCGCCCGGTTTCCAGCCGAGCCAGGACCAGGTTGGTAAAATCCCGGGCGCGGCAGCCCTGAAACCCCAACAGTTCATCCAGGGTGGGCAAAGTGGTGGGGATTTCCAGGACCGGGGTTACGGTATCCCCAAAGGCGGGAAAATAGGGGAAACTCCCCCGGGTGTCGCTGCCGTACAGAAAATGCTGGGCGGCCAGGGCCGTGCGGCTGCTCAGGCTGCATTGCCAGCCCGGCGCCGCGAAAGAGAAGGCCGGTTTTTTCATGAGGACAGAATAATACTCCTGGGCCTGGGTAATTTCCCGGGCCACGGTCTCAGGTGTAAAACTGAACAGATGGTCGTGCCAGCGCACGTGGTCGTAGCCGTGCAGCCCCACTTCGTGGCCGGCCGCGGCCAGGCGCGGCAGCAGGTGCGGGGCGGCCGCGCCGATCAGGGGCGCGGGCAGCAGGGTGCCATAAAACATGGTTTTCAAGCCGTACAGGGCCGGGGCCCGGGTGCGCCACATCTTTTCCAAGAAGCCTCGCTGCCTGAAGATTCGCCAAAGGGCCCGGCCGGAATGATCGGGACCCAGGGACAGAAAGAAACTGGCCTGGATGCCATGGTTTTCCAGCACCCTCAGGAGCGCGGGCACCCCCTGGCAAAAACCCTCCAGGGTGTCCACATCGATCTTTAAACCCAGACGCCCGGCCACCTTAATCTCTAACCACCCTGAGTACTTGTCCGCAAGGCGGACCTACCTGTCCGCCCTGGAGGAAGGCGCCCACATTGGTGCACCCCCTAAAAAAACAGTCCCGTCTAAAAGATGATATTTTATCACTCCAAAACCTCGACTTTCACCGCCCGAGCTTCTTCCAGGAAGGCGTCCAGGGTAATCTTCAGGGATGTGGTGAGGTCGGTTCGGGGTTCCCAGCCCAAAAGCTCCCGGGCCTTGGTGATGGCAGGCGTGCGGGTGGTGATGTCCTGGTAGCCGGCGCCGTAATATTTCTCGTGGGGGGTCTCCGCGATCTCGGAATAAACCTCGTCATGGGCATGGTCCGGGTGTTTTTTAAAGAGGTCTCTCAACAGATGGGCCAACTCCTTCACCGAGGCTTCATTTTTGGGGTTGCCGATGTTAAAAATCTGGCCATCGGCCGCGCCCGCGGGGTTTTCGATAATACGCATCAGGCAGTCGATGCCGTCCTCCACAAAAGTGAAACAGCGCTTCTGGTAACCGCCGTCTACCAGCTTTATCGGCTCCCGCTGGATTAAATTAAGGATAAATTGAGTCACCACCCGGGAACTGCCTTCCTTGGCGGCGTACAGGTCGTCCAGCTTGGGCCCGATCCAGTTGAAGGGGCGGATCATGGAAAATTGCAGTTGGCCGTTCTGGCCGTAGGCCCAAATGACCCGGTCCAAAAGCTGCTTGGAGCAGCTATAAATCCAGCGCTGCTTGTGGATGGGTCCCAGCACCAGGGTGCTGTCATCCTCGGAAAACTCCGCGTCCGGGCACATGCCGTAGACTTCGGAGGTGGAGGGGAAGATGATGCGGGTGCCGTATTTGACGCATTGGCGCACGATGCGGAGGTTTTCCTCGAAGTCCAGTTCAAAGACCCGCAGGGGCTCCTTCACATAGGTCATGGGCGTGGCAATGGCCACCAGGGGCAGGACCAGGTCACATTTTTTGATGTGATATTCGATCCACTCTTTGTTGATGCCGATGTCGCCTTCCAGGAAGTTAAAGCGGGGGAGGTTGAGGACCTCGTCCAGTTTATTGGAATGGAGGTCCATGCCGAAGACCTCCCAGTCCCGGGTGGCGAGGATGCGCCGGGTCAGGGCATTGCCGATGAAGCCGTTGACGCCGAGGATGAGGATTTTCATGTGATAACCATTATTATTTCTCATTCCGAGACATGTGGGGTGGACACCGCCCACCTTCCTTGAATGAGTTTATTATATGGTGGGCAATGCCCACCCTACATTTTACTCCATATCCGTTCTTATGAGGGCGCACATGCAAACAGGTGCTCCCAGGTGGCCAGCACCGGACCCAGGAATTCCGCTTCGCCCTCCCATTGGGCCTGGGTGATGAGAAAATGGCCCTCACCGGTGGCCACTAGAAGACCTTCGCCCGGCAGGCGGGCGGTAATCTGGCCGGGCACATCCGTAGACGCCACCGGGGCCCCCAGGGGCCGGCCGTTCCAGATAAAGAGTTTCTTGCCGGCCAGGGTGGTGAAGGTGCCGGGATAGGGGTGGGTCACGGCTCGCATTAAATTATAAACAGCCACCGCGGGTTGGCGCCAGTCGATGCGCCCGTCTTCGGGCCGGCGGCCGCCGCAGTAAGAGGCCTGGCTGTGGTCCTGGGGGTGCCGGGGGGCCTGGCCGTTGCGGAGCAGGGGATAGGTGTCCCGCATCATTTCGCCTGCGGCCGCGGTCAGCCGGGCAAACAGGGTGACGGCCGTGTCTTCCGGCGTGATGGGGATGGCTTTCTGGGCCACGATGTCGCCGCAATCGGCCTTGGCCTCCATATCGTGCAGGGTTAGGCCGGTCTCGATTTCGCCGTGGACCAGAACCCAATTGACCGGAACCCGGCCCCGGTAGCGGGGCAGCAGGCTGCCGTGGAGATTCAGGGCTCCCAAGCGGGGCAGGTCCAGCAGGGGCTGCTTCAGCAGGTGGCGATAATAGCAGGAAAACAGGAAATCCGGTTGCAACGCCTTTATTACGGCCACAAAGGCCGGATCATTGGGGTCGGCGGGCTGATACACCGGCAGGTAGCTGTCAAAGGCCAGCTGGGCCACCGAGGCGAACCAGATATTTTCCTGGGGATCGTCGGCATGGGTAACCACGGCCACGATTTCATCGCCCAGCTCCCGGGCCAGAGCGATCAAGGCCTGGAGGCAGACATAACCGATATTGTGGTAACCCATGAAGATGAGGCGCATTTATTCCTGTACCTTAATCCAATGAGATTTCCCCAAGTGCTTATTTAGTCCTATATCTCGTAGAACTTGTAATTGTTGCCGTATCTTAGCCTTGATATTCTTGTTTTCTGGATAAATACTAGAAAATTCTTGTTCATGCTCATATAATTGACTGGTGCTAAATTCTTTATCAGGCAAATATTCAAAAACTAACTTGGCCCACCCTATCAAATCTTTTAATGCTGGCTTAGGATGCTGTAATGTCCTAGCTTTTTCTTCAAAAGATTTTAATAAGTGGCGTCTATACTCTTTTTTCTTATATTCTGTCCGCTGCTTCTTTTCCGAGCTACATAGATCAGAGTATAATCTTAAGAATTCATCATCTGGGATTACACGCTTAGGATGGAACTTCAATCTATTATACGTAATATAGCTATCTAATACTATTTCTTGGTGCGTATTAGCTTCAATAACAAAATTAGCCTCAATGTTTTTCCTAAGACCTCCCTCGGTTAAGTTGGAGGAGCCCACAATACAAATAACTTTTGTATTGTCGCTATCTCTTAAAAGATATATTTTTGGATGATATATCGAGGATGGTTCAATGGATGCATAACAGTAT
>JARRQO010000295.1:0-5243 GCA_037381685.1 Deltaproteobacteria bacterium
CCGGCGCCTGTCGCCGGCTCAAACAGCTTGAGATACTTACCGTAGCCTTCTTTTTTCAAATCTTCCTTGGGGATAAAGCGCAGGGCCGCAGAATTCAGGCAATAGCGCAGGCCCGTGGGCGTCGGCCCATCCTTGAAAACATGCCCCAAGTGGGAATCGCCGCATTTGCTCTTAACTTCGGTGCGCACCGTAAACCAACTGTGGTCCTCCTTTTTCACGATGTTCCCGGGCACCAAAGGTTTGGTGAAACTCGGCCAGCCGGTGCCGGATTCGAATTTGTCCGTGGAACTGAACAGCGGTTCGCCGGTCACGATATCCACGTAAATGCCCTCCCGGTGGTTATTCCAATATTTGTTATGAAACGCCGCTTCCGTGCCCCCCTCCTGGGTCACCTTATACTGCAAAGGAGTCAACTTCTTCCGCAGTTCGGACTCGGAGGGCTTGGTGCATTTTGCCTCCCCCGGCGGATCGCCCAGCGGGTCGGCCCCGGCTTGGCTTTCGCCCCAAACCTTGTGCAGAAACTGGTCTCGGCCGGAGTGCCCGCGGTAGTATTTGTACCTTATGGGGTTTTTCTTGCAATAATTCTGGTGGTACTCCTCGGCCGGATAAAAATTGGTGAACGGCACGATCTCCGTCACAATGGGCTTATGAAAGCGCCCGTATATCTGCAGGGCCTCTTTAGAAGAATCCGCCCAACGAATTTACTCGGCATCATGGTAAAAGATGGCGCTGCGGTATTGCGGGCCCCGGTCCACGAACTGCCCGCCCGCATCGGTGGGGTCCACATGGTGCCAGAAATAGTCCAGCAATTTCTGGTAGGAAACTTTAGCCGGATCATAAGTCACCTGCACGGCTTCCACAAAACCCTTTGCGGCATAATTTTCATAGGTGGGATTCTCACCCCGTCCCCCCGCATATCCGGAGACAACTTTAACTACTCCGGAAAGCTTTTCAAAACCCGCCTGCACGCACCAAAAACAGCCGCCGGCAAAGGTGGCTGTGTGTAAATTTTTCTGGGAATCCTCCATATTGGCGCCTCCCGATTTTTTCTTCGGGTGGTTATCGGCAAAGCCCGTGGCCACCAGGCCCACGGCCAACATCAATATCAAGATGAACGTGATTTTCATATTTTCGGCCTTTGATCAGGGGCGCAGCCCAATTTTCTTCGCTTTTAATGTTAAGGTTAATTTTATCATAATCAAGGAGCCGTTCCATCGGCCTGGTGAGCCGTCTGGGCTGGTTTATTTTTGCTCAGCCTGCCCTCCGATCCAGGTTGAAGGTAGGACCGTCCTGGACTATAATATAAGAAAATCAGGAGACAAATTAGCAAAAACCTTGAAAAGCTCTTCGGCGACCAAACGCGAGAAAAAAATCACCAGCGGGTGCGGTTCACCCCGGGGGTCCCGGTCCGCCCTGGCCCCCACCCCCCTGCCGCCTCACACCGAAACCATCTTGAACAGCATTGCCGACGGGGTCTTCACCGTTGACCTCGATTGGCAGATCACTTCCTTCAACCGGGCCGCAGAGGAAATCACCGGCATTTCCGCGGCCGACGCCCTGGGGCGTCCCTGCTGCGAGGTCTTTCGCGCCAATGTCTGTGAGACCGACTGCGTGTTGAGACACACCTTGGAAACCGGCAAGCCCGTGATTAACCAGCCCATCGCGGTCATGCGCGCCAACGGCAAAGAGATTCCCATCAGCGTCAGCACCGCACTGTTAAAAGATGAGGAGGGCGAAGTCATCGGCGGGGTGGAAACCTTCCGGGACTTGAGCCTGGTGGAGGAATTGCGCCGCGAAATCCACCGCCAGTACCGCCTGGGCGACATTATCTCCAAGTCTCCCCGGATGCAAAAAATTTTTGCCCTCCTCCCCGAGCTGGCCCGCAGTGACAGCACCGTGTTGATCCAGGGCGAAAGCGGCACCGGTAAGGAACTGGTGGCCCGGGCCCTGCATAACCTGAGTCCCCGGTCCCCCCACCCCTTCGTGGCTTTGAACTGCGGAGCCCTGCCTGACACCCTCCTGGAGTCCGAGTTGTTCGGCCATGCCGCCGGCGCCTTTACGGATGCCAAGCGGGACCGCAAGGGCCGCTTCGCCCTGGCCGAAGGCGGCACCCTCTTTTTGGATGAAATCGGCGACATCTCCCCGGCCCTCCAGGTGCGTCTCCTCCGGGTCCTGGAAGACCACGCCTACACCCCCCTCGGCACTTCCAAAAGCATCAAGGCCGACGTCCGCATCGTGGCGGCCACCAACAAGGATTTGGCCCAATTGATGGATGAGGGCACTTTTCGCAGCGATCTGTACTACCGCATTAATGTGGTGTGCATAACCCTGCCCTGCCTGGCCGAACGCAAAGAAGATATCCCGCTGCTGACCGAACATTTTATCGAGCGCTTCAACCGCTTGCAGGACAAGAAAATCCTGGGTCTGAGCCCTGAGGCCCTCACCCTGTTCATGCGCCATGACTGGCCCGGCAATATCCGGGAACTGGAAAACGCCATTGAGCACGCCTTCATTTTATGCCCCCAGGGCCTGATCCGCGCCGAACATCTGCCGGAACACCTCTGGCGGGAAAGCGGTGCTAAGGTGGCCCCCACCGGCCTGAGCCTCAAGGAGCAGGAAAAACACTTCCTGCGGGAAGCCCTGGAACGCCACGGTTGGCGCCGCATGGCTACGGCCCGGGAGCTGGGCATTGACAAAAACACCCTGCGCCGCAAAATCAAGCGTCACGGCCTGACCCCCCCGGCCCAAACCAACCGCCCCTAAGAGATCCCCCGGCCCCTCTTTTTTAACATTTACTAACCTAAATCCGCTTCCTCGCTGATGGCCGGCAATCCGGAGGCTTTCATGCCCTTGGCTTCGTCACGGTTAAAAGGGCTCCAGACCCGGTAACGGCTCGGTTCCAAAGTTAACTTCAACTCTTTGGTGTCGCCGGGCATGAGGTTCAGGCCGTACATGATCTCGGTGCCCTGCCGCTGGATTTCCAGGTAGTGGGCCAGATTGCCGCGGTTGGTGATTTTAAAGAGGGTGGGTCCTGGCGGCAGGACGTGGGGCATCTCAATATGGTATTCTGTCAGGGTGATCTTTACTATCCGGGTAGGCGGCTTTACTTGGGGCGGACGTGGCGTCGGCAGCTTGGCCCCGCAGCCCGGAATGCAGCCGCCGCCGTACCCGCAGGCTGCCAGGGAAAAAACCCACAACGACGATAAAATTAAGGCCAGCTTGCCTCCGCTAGTCATGCCTCTGATGGTCTGGATCATGGCCCGCATCCGGTTTAACTCCTCTGAGATCTTGCGCATTATTTGGCGTCCCAAGTGCCCCTTTAGTGCGCCCCTTACATAATTTTGCTGATTATAGGATTTTTCCGTTAAGCGCCCTCTTCCCTTGGGTGAGAGCGGCGGGGCGCAGGGGATATGTTGGGCAATGCTAAGATTTCTGGAGAAGTTAACCATCCTCCCCGGACAATGCAAAGCCCCCAGGCAGGATTGACACCGCCGTGATTTATGGTAATTGTAAAAGACCTTAACCGCAAGATGAATGCGACTTCCCTGCCGGGAAATGTTCTCGGTCCCAGGATGCCCCATGCCGCCGCCGGAAAAACTTTACATCTACGAAATCGCCGGCCGGGTTTACCCGCCTGAGGCCCTCACCGGCGAGGATTTCGTGGGCTGCTGGCGGGAGGGGGAGTACTCCTACCTCTTTTTCGGAAGTCCTCGGGAAGCCCAGGTAAAAGCCTGGGTAGAGTCGGTGCCCGAGGCCCGTTATTCTGGTCAAACCGAACTTAATTACTCCGACTGGGAGGCGGGCCAGCCCCTGCAAAAAACTTCCCTGGCCGGGTTTCATCTCTGCCCGGTGTGGGAAACCCCAACCCCCGGCCCGGGGGAAATCGTCCTTCGCATGGAACCGGGCCTGGCCTTCGGCTCCGGCTATCACCCCACCACCCGCTGCTGCCTGGAGTTGCTCCGCCGGGTCTATGACGCGGATGCGCCCCGACAGGTGCTGGACCTGGGCACTGGCACCGGCATCCTGGCCCTGGCCGCGCTGGCCCTGGGGGCCGAAAGGGTGATGGCGGTGGAGTACAACGAACTGGCGGTGCGCACCGCGGCCCGCAACCTTAGACACAATCAGCGGGCCTCTGAAGTCCACCTCATTCAGGCCGATGCCCGCCATTTCGCCCACCTGCCCGCGGAACTGGCCCTGGCCAACATCCATCTGGACGTGCTCCTGGACCTGCTGGATATCCCAGAGTTTCTTCAGAAACGTTGGTATATTTTCTCCGGCATCCTGGGCACCCAGCTTCAGGTCTTCATGGCCCGCCTGCAAGATACCCCCCTCACCCCGGTCGCCACCCTGGATGAAAACATGGGGTTTACGGTGCTGGCCCGGAAGCCGGATTAGCCTCCGGTTGGACTTAAGTGAAATAATTTTTGGCTTGGGCTCAGCGCGGTAAGTTGACGGCCTGTTTACAGGGTCAAAATCAACGGCAGGATCATGGGCCGGCGCTCCAAAAGCTTGAAAAAAAGCCTGCGCAGGGCCTTGGAGACCTGGGTCTGGATTTCCAGCCAGTCCTGGGTGGGCTCAGCGAGGGCTCGGATCACGATTTCCTCAAAGATTCTGCGGGCCTGGTCCAAAAGAGAGGCCTGTTCCTCTTCCAGAGTGAAGCCCCGGGTGATGAGGTCCGGCTCAGTGACGATTTTCCTGGATACGGGGTCCACCGCGGCATAAGCGATCACCAGGCCGTCGGCGGCCAGGTGGCGGCGGTCCCGGAGCACGATGCGGCTGACGTCCCCCACCCCTTTGCCGTCCACAAAGACCCGACCGGTTTCCACCCGGTCCCGAAAGGTCGCTCCCTGGGCGTCGAAACGGATCTGGTCGCCGTCGGTAGTAAGAAGGATGCCCTCCGCCGGCAGACCCACGGCTTGGGCCAGCCGGGTGTGTTTGATGAGGTGGCGCATCTCCCCATGGATGGGGATGAAATAGCGGGGCCGGGTGAGATTCAACAGCAGCTTCAACTCCTCCTGGGAGGCGTGACCGGAGACGTGGATGTCCGCCACCTCCTGGTATACCACTTCGGCCCCCAGGCGGTAGAGGTTGTTGATCACGGTGGTGATGGCCCGTTCATTGCCGGGAATGAACTTGGAGGACAGGATAACCAGATCGCCGGGCTGGATGTGGATCTGCTTGTGGGCCTCCAGGGCGATGCGGGCCAGGGCGCTCAAGGGCTCACCCTGGCTGCCGGTGGTGAC
>JARRQO010000296.1:0-2790 GCA_037381685.1 Deltaproteobacteria bacterium
ATTGGGTTTACATCGTGTTCTGCAATCTATACAAAATTGAGCTCTTCAGTAGGCAAAATTGTTTCATATAACGAACATCAGGCTGACGCCGGTCCCGAATCTTTTGAGGCCATGACCGGGGTAGGGAAAATCGGTGAGTTTACCAGGTCTTGGCAAAGATCAATGCAGATCTTTTTTCTGGCGCTTGAGTTCGATGATAACGCCAATCGCTCCCGCATAATCGCTTTTTCGGGCCTGAAGGGGTCCGGCTGTTAAAAGCGCCTCCAAAAAAGTGCCATCCCGGCTCCGGAGTTGAAGTGAGACTCCCGTGGTGGTTTCTCCCCGGAAGGCGGCCTTCAGGCAATCTTTCACCCGGCTCCAGGACTGGTCCATAAAAGTGGGAGCCAGGTCGGAAAAAATATTGCTACCTTGCTCCCAAACCCTGATCTTGCCTTCCGGGCTCGAAAGAATCTCGAGTTTTTGTTCGAGCTGTTTTTGCCAGGTGATGTCAGTTAAGCAGGCGACTATCTCTGCCGGTACTCCAGACTCATCCTTCTCCACCCTGGTGATATTACTGATCCAGGCACAGCTGCCATCGGTTTTTTGAAGACGGTACTGCAGGGCTACCTGACACTCCTGGAACAAAACCGGTTCTGCCCACTGCAGTTTCTCCCGGTCTTCGGGATGGATTTGGTTCCCCCGGAAATAGGGGGTGCCTAAAAGATTTCGGGGTTCATAGCCCAACTTGCGGATGTAATCGCTGACAAAGGTTATGTGACAAGGGGGATTGACTTCGGCAGCAATGATGATTGCCGGGGTAGCCGCGACAATATGTTCAAGTCTGGCCGTAACCGCCTGTAACTGGGCCGTACGCTCCTGAACCCGTTGTTCCAGCTCCCGGGAAAATTTCTGCAGGGTTTCTTCCATCTCCCTCTTTTCGGTCAGGTCGATTCCGACGCACTGGAGTTCTTTTAACCTTCCTGCCTGATCGTAAACCGCCTTATTGGTCCAGCCCACCCAAACCCGTCTGCCGTCACGGGTGAGGTTTTCATTTTCATAACTTTGATAGTTATCCGGAGACTGAAAAATCTTCCGAATTTGTCCTTTCAGGTCGGTCCCTGAACTATCAAATTCGGGAACGATGCTTTCAAACACACTTCTCCCGATAATCTCATCTTCCCGATAATTAAAGAATTTTTGGGCAAATTCATTAAAAAAGGTAATTTTGCCCTCAGGGTTTACCCGGACGATAATACTGTTGGCATTCTCCACCAGCTCCCGGTATTTAGTTTCACTGGCTTCTAAGGCTTCCTGGCTCCGCTTCCTTTCCGTGACATCAACGAGGGTCACGATGATGGCCGGGCGTCCCTGATAGTCGACCGAGCGCGCCAGAACTTCACAATATATTATCGAGCCATCTTTGCGCAGGCCCTTAAAGCTATCCTTTTCCTTAGGCTCCTTAAGCTCCTTAAACTTTATGTTATCCTCGATGTCTCGGGCGAAGCGGGGCCGGTCATCAGGATGAGTCAAATCCAAGGGGCCCAGTCGGTCGATCAGTTCTTCGGGTCTATAGCCAAAGATTGCCGCCAGGACCGGGTTGACATACCGAAATTTCCCCCCTTGCACCAGACATACTCCGGCCAGAGATCCTTCCGTAATAGTCCGGTATCTTTCCTCGCTCTGCCTGAGGGCTTCTTCCATTTGCCTCCGGTCGGTAATATCCACCGCCAGAATGGCAACTTTAGAGACTTTGCCGGTTAAGTCAAAAATGGGCGTCAATTGGATCACGAAATGACGGGTCCCCCACATGTCTGCCAGGCGGATCGGCTGGCCTGTATTGATCGCCCGTTCAAGAAATTCCCCTTGCCTTAGGGCCGTGCTCGCCGGGAGATACCGGTGGAAAGAGGCGCCGATAAGTTCCTTGACGTTTTTACCTAGCCTTTGCGCCCACAGCCGGCTGCAAGCCAAAATGGTCCCCTGGGTATTTACCAGTAAGAACGGCTCCGGCGCATGTTCAATCAGGGCCATTAAGGTGGCTTCCCCTTCCCCCAAGGCCTCTTCCGCCTGCTTTCTCTCGGTAAGATCAACGGACATGCCCCCGACCGCAATGACCTGGCCCGACTCCCCCCGGATGGGGAAACAAACTGTATAAAAATAGCGTCTTATGCCTTTAATTACTGCGGTTTCTTCATACTTCACCGGCTCGCCGGTAGTCGCGATCTGTTCGGTAACCTGCCGGAATAATTTGGCCGCGCCAGGGGAAAAGAGGTCTTCATAGGAGCGCCCGATGACCCTTTCCTGCCCCTTGCCGGTCAGGGCCTCCCAGGCCAGGTTAACTAACTGATAATTGCCCTCAACGGTGGCGCTGAAAATCGGCATGGGAGCGTGTACCAGGATTGAATTAAGCAATTCCTGGGTCTTCTTTAACTGTTGTTCCGCAGCCACCTGCTCGCTGATATCCCGGGCTACCGCCACATAATACTTCCGGCCGCCGATTTCGGTCAGGCTGCCCCGGGCCTCCAGGTAAATACGGTGGCCGTCTTTATGGAGGTGGACAGATTCGAAGTGAGTCAAACGGCCGCTGGATAGTTCTTTAAGACGGTTCCGGGTGATCTCCTGCCTTTCAGGGGGCACCAGGTCGATAACGTTCATCTTCAAGAATTCTTCCCGCTCATACCCCCGGCTCAAGTAAGCGGATTTGTTGGCGTAGACGATGTTTCCCTCCGGGTCGGTAACGATAATGGCGTCGAAAACTGCGTCCAGCAAATGAGCCGATATCAGGAATTCTTCCGAGGTTAACCCCGCTCTTTG
>JARRQO010000297.1:0-2777 GCA_037381685.1 Deltaproteobacteria bacterium
GATGATGAGAATATCACGATCCAGTACAAATTTGTGGACGGCAAACTGATTCCGGTAAAGGGCGAGTCCCCTTTTATTTGAGGTCCACCCGGATGTAGGGCAAATTGGCAGATAGGCGTAAAAGACTTTGAGAAATTAAAATAATCGTGATAAAATTTAATCATAGCTTCTTTTTCTTCTAACCAGAATTATCTATATGATCTAGAAACTGATTCGGATTTAATCAAACTTCCTGTTCGGGATTTCCAGATGAACCGGAAAGACAATTAGGATGATGCCAAAAGGGAAAAAGCTGCCTCTCAACAAGAGGTATTGGATCAGACGGAAATAAGCACGTTGAAAAGGAAGCCCTCCAAAACACCTTCCAGAAAAGAACAATCTCACAAAATCGAGGAATACAGGGAAGCCTCGCCGGTGAAGAAAAATATTAGCAATCTGCGCCAGCGGGCCGAAGAATTTTTAAAGGATAAGCCCTTATCCCCGGGAGACATCTCCCCCGAGGAGGCCATCCGCCTCATCCATGAGCTTCAGGTACACCAGATCGAACTGGAGATACAGAACGAGGAACTGGTTGAGACCCAACTAAAACTGTTGGAGTCTAACAAAAAATATGCCGACCTTTATGACTTCGCCCCCGTAGGCTACCTTGCCGTTGACAGAGTGGGTCAAATCCTGGAGGCCAACCGGACAGCCTCCCTTATTTTGGGGATGCAGAAAAACCGTCTCTTGGGCCTCTATTTTCCGGTACTTCTACCAAAATCGGCGCGGCAAAGCTTCCGCTTGATGTTAAGTAGCACTCACAGCCAGCAAGAATGGCAGGGAGAGATATGGGTAAAGCACGGTGAAGGTGGTTTGCGGGCCATGCTCCTGAGAATCCTTTTCCTCAATGATGCAAAGGGACGGGAGATCCGCCGGATTGCGTTCACGGATATCTCGGAACTGAAAAAGATCCAGGAGGCCCTCGAAGATTCCAACCAGAAGTTGCGTCAATTGACGAAGCGCCTGTTGACCTCCCAGGAACAGGAACGGCAGCGCATCGCCCGGGATCTCCACGATGAGATGGGGCAGTCGTTGATGGCCTTAAAGATGCAACTCAATGCTTTCAAACGGAGATCCAAGCGTGGGCAGGAGGCCTGGGACGAATTCGACCAGGCCGTAGGGTTTATCGATGTGATTGCGGAGGAGATCGGGAAAATCTGCCAATCCCTGCGGCCTGCGGCCCTGGGAGATCTGGGACTCAACGCGGCGTTGCAGCAACTGCTGAAGGAGTTTAAAAAACACCACGGGCTCAAGATATCAGAGGAACTCTCGGACGTCAGTAGCTTGCTATCCTCCGAGGCCCAAATCACCGTATACCGTCTGTTTCTGGAATGCCTGACCAACGCTGTCCGGCACGGCAAAGCAACCAGCGTCACGGTGCGCATCCATAGGGAGAATAGCGCATTTTTTTGCAGTTGTGAAGATAACGGATACGGCTTCGACCTCTCGGAAGTCAGGTCCCGAGGCAACACGGGGCTGGGGCTTACCGCCATGGAAGAACGGGTGCGCCTGCTGCAAGGTTCCTTTAGAATCACCAGCGCCAAAGGCAAGGGTACCCGCATCGAGATCCTTCTGCCCCTGGACCAGGGCTGAATCCAAAACCCCGCCTCTTGCATTTCGCTTCCATAGTATTATCTTTACTTAAGGTAGTTCATAAGATTCGTTAGTTAACCGGGCTCGGCGGGCCTGGATTTCGGGGGAAGACAAACATGGAAACATATCGTATCATCCTGGCCGACGATCATCCCATTGTCCGTCAGGGAATCAAGAACCTCCTCAGCGAGAACCCTTACCTGGAGGTGATCGGAGAAGCCGCGGATGGCCATGAAGTCATGGAACTCCTGAACAAAAGCCAACCGAATCTCATCTTGCTCGATATTGAAATGCCCCGTCTCGGTGGCTTAAAGGCGGCCTACGAAATCAAAAAGCGCTATCCCCAGGTTAAATTGCTCATACTCACCATGCATAAGGAAGACTCGTATCTAAGTGTAGCCCAGGGAATCGGCGTCGAAGGTTTTGTGCTCAAGTACGATGTTGACCAAGTGTTGCTCGACGCCATTGAAGTTGTGAGCCATGGCGGGATGTTCATTTCCCCTTTGCTGCAGTCTCAGGATGCCAACGTCGACGTCCGTAAAATTTAGAAAATTATTCCAAGGCTCAATACACCATTGCAGCCTGATGGATCCTGCAGGCAAAATTCAAAGTTACGGTTATAACCCGAAGCTTATCAATCGCCCCAAAACTTGTTATATAGTTTTGAGATGAAGGGGTTTGCAAAACGTCCTCGGAGCCGTGGCCACACGATTAACCGTCGGCTATGTAGTTATCTATTTCTGGGGTTCTGCTGTCTGGCGCTGCTTCTAGGTCCGGCCCAGGCCCAGGACACCCTGGTGTCCCAGGGCATCCGGTTCCGACTCATTCCCGGCGGGACCTATATTTTGGGCTCACCGGCCAGGGAGCCGGGGCGCTATGCCGATGAAGCCCAGCCCCACCGGGTAAGCCTGAAGCCGTTTTATATCAGCGTCACGGAAATCACCAATGCCCAGTACGGCCGGTTTCTGAAGGCCACGGGCTATAAGGCCCCCCTCTACTGGCGGGACCGCAATCTCAATGCCCCCAACCAGCCGGTGACCGGGGTCACCTGGTTTGACGCCGTGGCCTTCTGCAAGTGGCTGAGCCAAGCCAGCGGCGTCCCCTGCCAGCTTCCCACCGAGGCGCAATGGGAGGCGGCCAGCCGG
>JARRQO010000298.1:0-2776 GCA_037381685.1 Deltaproteobacteria bacterium
ATGATAAGGAACCCTGGAACCAATTTTTTGCCATTTAGCCAGATTGAGTTAGATTTAGCTCTATCTGCTTCTTCTATGTGGGTTCCTCTTGTCAAGCTTTTTTGTTTTTGAGGTAGCTTGGCGTTAATTATTTCTTCCCATCTCCCGTCATATAATAATGCTGGACAGTGCAAGCCGAGGGCCGGCGTTAGCGGATTCGGCCTGCCGGCACTTAGCTTTATGCGGGGCAGGCCGAATCCGCCCCAGTTTTATGAGACGAACTTCCTTCCGGCCGAGGCTTGCTGGCGCCAGGGGTCTGATAACGACAAATATTACTGCTGACAACGACACCTCGGTAGAGCCTTCTATTCTTGGGAGCGTTGAGCCTGTTCCATACGGTAGCTGGGGATATTCAGCTCAATGATGACGCAGTGGTGCACCAGGCGGTCGATGGCCGCAGCCGTGGTCATGGGGTCTTTGAAGATGGCCTCCCATTTGGAAAACGGTAGATTACTGGTGATCATGGCACTGCCCCGCTCATAGCGCTCTGCCAGTAGGGTGAACAGCACTTCCATCTCTTCCCGGGACTGTTGCACGTAACCGATGTCGTCCAGGATCACTGCCTCACATTTGCTCAGTTTCTTTAACCACCGGGTTAATTTCAATTCCTGCTTGGCCCGCAGAAGTTCCTGAACTAGAAGGTTACAGTTGGCAAAGTAAACCCGGTGCCCGTTACGGACCAGTTCCTGCCCCAGGGCGCAGACTAAGTGGGTTTTACCGCTGCCCGGGTTTCCGAAGACCAGCACATTCTCCTGGCGCGCCAGAAACGAGCCGGTACGTAGAGTTTGGACCTGATTGACCACCTTGCGCGGCAGCCGATTCAAGTCAAATTCTGCCAGGCTCTTTTCCAAGGGCAACTGCGAGTTACGAAGTAAGGTCTCGATGCGTTTTTGTTGTCGGACCTCACATTCCCGAGCCGTTACCTCCAGGAGGTAATGTTCATAACCCAAGGATTCCTGTTCAGCTTTCAGGGCCAGATCTTCGAAACATTCCCGGATGGTGGGGAGACGGAGTTCCTTTAAATAGCCCACCAGTTGATCACGCAATTCGCTGTGGGGGATCATCCTGCCACCTCCGCTTGGTGCAGCAGGACATCGTACCTGGCCAGATTGATCTCAGCGACGGACACCGCGGCAATGGACAAAGGGACCAGGCCGGCACTGAGGTGCTTTTGCACCGCCGCGGCCGTAAGGGGCTGTTCCAATTCTAACAGCGACCTTAAAGCCTCATTGACTCCGCTTTCGCTCTCCTTGGCGGCCAGGTATAGGATCTTCAGGTATTCTTTGTGAGCCCACCGCCGATCCTGTTTTTTGAGCAGGTCGTAAGCCATCCGGAAGTAACTGGTGGGAAAGAGTTCCTCCCGATAACGATAATTCTCAAAGGCGCCGGGCTTGCGGACCAAAGAATCGATGATATAGCGGTAATTGATATAGCACTTGCCATGTCCGGATAAGCGCGGCAGGTAGTGGATCTGTTGTTGGCCGTACCAGACCTCGATGCGCTCGGCATAAATGCGCACCTCCACCAGTTCACCGATCAGACGGCTATCAACGCAATAGGTGTTTTTCTTCACCCGGATGGTACTGCTGGGGCCCACCCGTAATCTGTCCTTCTGGGCATCATCCAGCCGGCGCACCGGCAGCCGTCTGAGCACCTGCAGTTCTTCCCGCAGACGTTCCTGGCGACCGCTGTTCAACTGTTTGAAAAGCTTCTGCAAAAAGGCTTCATACTCGGCCCGGCTGTCAAAGTCCCGATGGCCTCGCAATAACAAGGCCTGCTCTAAAGCTCGCTTAAACCTATGATGCCGTTGTTCGATATCGCCGTTTTCGTGAGCCTGCCCGGCTTGGATTTTGCGGCCCTGTAAACCGTAATGGCGCAGCAGGGCCTGGTAACGCCGGGTGAAAACTTCGGGATTGAAATAGTTATTCACCGCGGCGGATAACCGGTCTGATTGATGTTCTTTCGGGACACCGCCCAGTTCCCACAGGGCATTCTGCAAACCTGCACTCAGGCTCTCATAACTTTCCGAGAAACAGATGGTGCCCGTCTCCCAGTTCGAATAGGGCAAGACAAAGTGGTACAGCAGATGCGGAAAGGCCTCGCCCCGAATCGTGACCCGCAGCTTGGTCAGGTGGGTAAAATCCGACTGGCACAACCGACCCGGCTGATACTCTTGCGGGAAGAAGACCTCCTTCGGCGGACCTTCGGTGACCCGCCATCTCTTCACCTTCCGTTGCAAGGTCCGCAGTTGCCCATCCTGGAAGCGCCCAGGATACTTACGCTGTAAATCTGCAAAAATGGTTTTGGCTTCTAAACCCGGATTTAACTGTAGTTGTTCCTGGATCTCATTCCAATGCTCGGCAAAGTGGTCTGGCCGGGTCTTCCAGGAATGCACTGGCTGACATTGACTGGGCAGTCGACCCAATCTTCGATACTTCCTGGCCGTCTTCTCATCCATTCCCGATTTTGCCGCGGCTAGGGTCAGGGTCTCCTCACTCTGAATGAGCTTCATCAGCTTCCTCACCTGCTGGTCGGTTACCATCCAAGCCTCCTCTTAAGCACTTGGATGGTAAATCTGGTTTACAAAAACCGGGAATTTTAATTGTCGTCAGCCGGGAGTTTTAATTGTCGCTCATCAAAGCATGTCAGTTTGGCCGAAATAACCCAGATTATCGGCATAATTGACATCTCCTTTCCGGAAGAAGTGCGACAACTAATAGAGAGAACCAACCCCACC
>JARRQO010000299.1:0-2762 GCA_037381685.1 Deltaproteobacteria bacterium
AGATTGGGGCGAGACCGGGTGTTCTACAAGGTCTTTCTCCGGAAGCCAGCCTAAGCCCCGGCCCTTGATCACCAGAACCCGCCACCAACCCCGATCATTTTTTTCCACCCGTTGGACTTGATCTCCCCGGTAAAGCAGTTGCAAGGACTGGCATTCTTCACCAGGGCATTCCCTCAGAACCACCGTATCCGGAGTGACGTAATAGCAGGTTATTTTGACGGGATTCAGGCTGAGGATGCTGGCTTGCATCCAGCCCACTTGACCGGTGCGGTTGGCGCGTATTCTCCACCATTTCGCCGAAGTGGATTGCAGCTTTTCCACCATGTCGTCCTTGTAAAGCTGACCCAAGACGCGGCTGTTATAGCGCGGACCATCCCGCAAATAGGCGATCTCAGAAGTTACATAGTAATTGCCGTGGGGGGCTGGGGAACTGATGGGGAGGCAACCGCATATCAGGGCGAAAATGGAGGCCGCCAGCGTTAACTTATATTTGAACCACCCTGTGGGCCTCATATAATGACATCCTGCACTCCGGCTAACCCTCTTTTTTGATTGCTTGGATCCGCCACTCACCAGACTCATTAACGAACCAGACTAAATAAGTCCTGGTAACTTCTCTAAGGTTTTTGGTGAGAGGATCTTCCATCTGAAAATCCCAGATGACCCTGGTAAAAACGCGGTCATCAGGCAAAGGTTTGACTTGTGCAATCCGGAATTTCAGCTTTGAAAAGTTAATGTTTTCCCAAGATCGGGCAATTTTTTGAGCTCTTTGGGGCAATTCAGGAAAGCGGCGCGAATAGAAGGCCAATAATTGGTTCAGGTTTTTTGACTGGTTGGCCTCTTTTATGCCGGACAAGACCTTTTTCAGCTGAGTTTTCAGGGCCACACCCGTAGGAGTCAGAGATGGAGAGATTTCTTTTGCCGACGGGATGCGGCTTGCTTGAGGAGTTTGCCGCGACTGAGTCTGGAATGGAGAATTTTTGACTGTGGAAGTTGGCGGGGCATGGATGCCCCGGATCAGCACCCATAACAGAAAGATAGCTGAGACAACGCCGAGCCCGACGACAAATCCATGAATCCAGACACGCTTGGCTAACTGCACTTTAGAATGGTGGTGGTAATAATAATCTTCCATGATATCTCGCCTCCTGATCGATCCAGGGCGACGCCACCATTGGTCGAACCATGTTTTTTAAAATTTATACCATATTGACCCCCAAACCACAAGATGAGGGTCAAGGCCTTAAGTCAACGGCCCAGAAAGAATTGAGACAGATTGGGGGTTATCGTACCCCCTGAAATGGCGTTGTTTTAGAGGCTCACTCTTAATCCTGAAATTGGAATTTCCAAGTGAGCCAGGTGCTCATGAGAAGTACGATGAACACCTGGCAAACAAGATAAAAGGATTAATTATTACATGGCCTTAGGGCTGGCTTTGTGGGTTTTGGAGGGTGAGGGGCTCCTGTGCCTGGGGGCCGAGCGCGGGTAGCGCACCGGGGATGATTCCAGGTAGCGGCCGGCGACCCAGCCGATGATATTGGTGCGGGAATCCCGGACCTGGAGCCAACCGCCGACGCCGGAACCCACCAGCTCCACCCGTTCATTGAGTCCCAGGGTAGTGAGAACCTTGTAGGCGGTGCTGGGTCCGGACCTCAGGTTCAGGCCGTTGACGTTTACATAATAATAGGGCGTCCCTGGCCGGATGGACAGCGCCGCGGCAGGAATCCAGCCGGATTTACCGGAGCTAAAAGCCCTGACCCGCCACCAGCCCCGGCTGTCCTGGTCGAGCTTATCCACCCGGTCGCCCCGATGCAGCAGTTGCACCGCGGGGCAGTTGTAATCGGCACAAGTGCGCAAGTAAGCGGTGGTCAGAGAAACATAAAAAGACGCCGGCACCGGACTGTAACTCAACAGGTCGCTGGGAATCCAGCCGATGCCGCCGGTGCGCTCCAGTTGCACCCGGGCCCAGCCGAAGTCATTGCGATCCAGGATGACCACCCGGTCCCCGCTGTAAACCTCAGTAACAATGCCGCAATCATAGCCCGGGCAATCCCGTAAATAGGTCATGGTGGGAGCCACGTAATTGTAAGTGGGGGATACGGGGTAACCGCCGGTGGTGACGGGGGGCTGGCATCCGGAAAGTAGGGCCAAGGCCATCAGGATGAGCAATAATCCTCGTAACACCTGAGCAAATCGCATTTTTCCCTCCTATTGTTCCGCCTCTTGAACAGAGCGGATGCGCCATTTTCCCAGTTCCTTGGCAAAACGCACCTGAAAGGTTTGGGTGGCGCTGGTCAGTGCTTGCGTGCGCCGGTTCCGGGTGTCAACGTACCAGGTGACCCAGGCCATGGCGTTATCGGGGTCGAGGAGTTGAACTTTGTCGAGGGTGAAAACCAGGTTGGTGAAATCAAAATTTTGCCAAGCTGCTAAGGTATCGGCTCGCTTGGCGTCCAGTTCCGGATAAGTAAGGGAATAAACACTCATAAACCTAAAGATATCTTTGTGCAGCTGCGCCTCCCGCAAGGTGGCCAGCACTTTTTGGAGCTGATCCTTGAGGACTGCCGGCGTAAGAGCCGGCGCCGGAGCCGGGGCGACGGTGGTTTTGGGAGCCGGAGTCGCCGGCGCCGCGGGAGCCGGGGCCGGGACTTGGGCTTTGGGCGCCGGAGGGGGTGGAGTGCCCCGGGTAAATAACAGGATAAGTAAAATTACCATGACTATTCCTGTGCCCGCCAGCAGGGCGATGAGCCAGGAGGGCGTACCGC
>JARRQO010000300.1:0-2752 GCA_037381685.1 Deltaproteobacteria bacterium
GGGCAGGGAAGGCGCCAGGCTGGTTTCCAGGCGAATCTTCTTGGTGAGCAAAGTATTTTTCACCACAGCCAGGGTCTTTTCCAACAGGTTGGTGACCTCGGCAGTGGTTTCGCTCTTTTCCGGGGCGCGGGCGAAGGTGAGGAGGTTTTCCACGATTTTCTTACAACGGAGCCCTTCATCCTCGATGATCTGGAGGTTTTCGTGCACTTCGGGCAGGGATTCGGTCTGTTCCAGCAGGTGTTCGGTGAAGCCCAGGATCACGGTCATGGGGTTGTTGATTTCATGGGCCACGCCGGCGGCCAGGGTGCCGATGGAGGCCAGCTTTTCCATGTTGATCAGGCGGTCTTCGATGGCCTTGCGGCCGGTAATGTTCCGGGAAATGATTTCGTAGGCGAAGATCTCGCCCTGCTCATCCTTGATGCCCACGATGCTGGTGGAAAACCAGAACTCCTGGTCGCCGATGCCCACGGGGTGACGTTTGCTGTGGACCTTGCCGGTTTCTTTGACCTCCCGGAGCCACTCCATGTGAAAGTGGGCGGATTTTTGATTGAAAATATCGTAAAGGGTGCGGCCCACAAACTCCTGGGGGGCGCCTTCGAGCAAGGTATTGGGCGCCGAGGGCTTAACCGGGGAATGGGCCGTGGCAAATAGGTTGGCGGCGTAGCGGTTGATGGACAGAATGCGGCCTTCGTCGTTGACAGTGTAGATCAGGTCCGCGGCGTTTTCCACCAAGCCCTGGTAGCGGGCCTCGGATTTTTGCAATTTTTCCTTCTGCCGGTCCACTTCTGCGGCCAGGGTGGAGGAAAATTGCTGCTCGTAACGGAAATTGAGCATAACGATGGTGCCTGACAGGACCACCAGGCCGATGATCACCTGGAGGTAGAACTGGCGGACATAGAGCGTATGAATCACGCCCTCCACTTCGCTGGCCGGGGCCACCACCGCCACCGACCAGGACGGCACCGGCTGATGGTCCGGGAGCACATTGCGGTCCTCCAGCTTGACCGGGGCATAGGCAATGAGTTTCTGGATGGTTCCGGCCATGCCCCGGTGCCAGCCGGAGATATAAGTACCCCAGCCTTCCTTGCCGGTGAGCATTTTTTCCCGCTGGATCTGATTGATGGCGTCAAAGGAGATGGCGGGCATGCGTTCTTTGCGCACCGTAAAGGCGTTTTTGCCGATGAAATCCCGTTCGGGATGGTTGAGAAAAATGCCCTGGCTGTTCATGATCCAGGCGTAACCGGTTTTGCCGCTGCGGAGGCCCTGGGTAAACTTTTTGGCCAGGGCGTGGGTGTCGATGTAGAAGGCCAGCACCCCGGCGAAGGCGCCCGAGGGGTGCGGATGGGCATCGTCCACCGACATTTCATAGGTGGGGGTGGCCATGACGGTGATGAGCCGGCCCATGTAATGGGGAACGGTGGTGGATACCGGCAGCACCAGGATGCGGCCCTTATTTTCCGGGTTGGCGGCCCACTTCATGTAGGGGGCGTTTTTGAAGGAGCCGTAGGTGATCTGGTCCACCCCCCGCCTGTCCACCTGGTAGGCCCGGTTGCCAGCCGGAGTGATCCGGACGATCTCCGCCACGCCTTCTTCCCGGACGGAGGCCAGGGTGGCCCGCATGCGGTTGGCCCAGGAGAGCGGCTCCAGATATTGCATGGAAGGGGAGAAGTTCAGGGTGCTCAGTTCGCGCTTGAGGAAATTGATGTCCTGTTCCAGGAGGCTGGCGGTATGCCTGGCGAGGACCAATTGCTGCTGGTTGAAGTCTTCCTTGACGATTCCCTTCATCTGGTTGGCGGACTTGAGACCCAGATAGATACTGGTTCCCAACAGGGCGAAGTTGACGCCCAACAGCAGGGCCAGAGCGTAACGGGAAGCGAGAAACGGGAAGCGGCGCATAAGCTA
This sequence comes from Deltaproteobacteria bacterium, assembly GCA_037381685.1. GTDB lineage: Bacteria > Desulfobacterota > Desulfobaccia > Desulfobaccales > 0-14-0-80-60-11 > 0-14-0-80-60-11. Next base: position 1,903 of record JARRQO010000300.1, read on the forward strand.
GTTTTCGAGCCTCAAGGGGACTCCCGACAAAATTATTTTCCCACGTGTTCCTGCACAAAGTCTTTGATGTACCAGTCTACAATACTATCGGAAAACAGCGCCATGTCCAGTTGTTTAGTGTAATGGGTGAGTTTGCCCAGCCAGACCAGGCGCTGGGCGATTTCGGCCCGGGAATATTTGGCCAGGCGGGCGGTGATCTGGTCGCCCTGGCGCTGATGGTTCAGGTCCAGGCGGTCGATGATGGCCTCGATGAGCCGGGCCCGGCGCTCCCGGCGCTCCAGGGTGGAGCCGCCGCCCCGGAAGCTGAAAGTCAGGTAGTTGTCATTCACCTGGTCCGACATGTAGGCCTCCACCGTGGAGAAATGATAGCCCAGACGGATGCTGAAGTTCAGGTAATTTCTGGATAACATGGCATAGCTCTGGTCCCGCCAGGGGTCGGCGCCCTGGGCCACTTCGGCCTCGGTCTTGACGAAGACGGAAGACAGGCTCTTGACTCCCTGGGGCTTGGCCCGGACCCAGCGCATGGCGGTCAGGCCCTGCCAGAAGGCCTGGAAGGGCAGAGACACCACCTGCTCGGGTTTGACCCGGCGGCCCCAGCCTTTTTTCAGGCCCCCGCCCAGATCCAGGATGCGCACCTTGACGGGCAGGGGAGAATCCAGGTCCACCACTTCATCGGCGGTGTCGATTTCGTTTTCGGTGAGCAAAAACATTTCCCGCATGGAAAATTCGTGGGCGTAGCGCACGATGTCGTGGATAGTGCGGCAGTTAGCGGGTGTAAAGGCGTCGGTCTCCTGGGGATTGATCAGGTTGAGGGGGACGATCTGTTTCACCAGGGTTTGCAGGGTTTGAA
>JARRQO010000301.1:0-2728 GCA_037381685.1 Deltaproteobacteria bacterium
TGCCATCCTGTTTGGCCTTGGCAATGATTTGGGGAATGTCATCCCCAATGGTCTCGGACAGACAGGTGGTATGAACGGCAATGACCTCAGGCCTGTAAACGGTAAAGATATTGTTAATGGCCTGGACCAGGTTGGCCTGCCCGCCGAACACCGAGGCGCCCTCGGTGAAGGAGCTGGTCCCCGCCATCACCGGCTCCTTATAATGCCGGGTCAGAGTGCTCCGGTGGTAGGCGCAGCACCCCTGGGAGCCGTGGCTGTGGGGCAGGCAGTTGTGGATGCCCAAAGCGGCGTACATGGCCCCGATGGGCTGGCAGGTCTTGGCCGGATTGATCATCAAGGCCGAGCGTTCGGTGATTTCACTGGGCGTATGTCGCAGTAACATGTTTTTATCCTCTTTGCGCTTTTGCGTCCTTTGCGTGAGCAGCTTCCTCTCGCCAAGGCGCGAAGAACGCCAAGTATCATTCCCACACGTACTTGGCGGACAGCTCCGGATGTTCCTGCCAGGGCGCCTTGAGATACTTCCACACCTTGCTGTTGACCATGCGGTCGATCTCCCGGTAGAAGTTGATGGCGCCCTCGAAGACGGCATAGGGCCCGCCGGAGTCATAGCTGTGCAGTTGCTTCATGGGCGTGCCGCTTTTCTGCACGGTGTATTTTTCCTTGATGCCGGCGCAGACGATGTCCGGCTTATAGAGTTCGATGAGCTTCTCGGTCTCGAATTGGCTGATGTCGTCGATGACCAGGGTGTTTTCTTTCATTTCCGCCATCATGCCTTCATAATCCTTGAAAGTGAGGCCGGCCTGTTCCATCCGGGCCATCTGCTCCGGGGTCAACCGGGGCCGGTAGCGCTCGGGGTCCGGCTCCACGTGCAGCTCTTCAATGTTCCGGCTATCCGCGTCGACCTTGACGTTGGGGAGCACCCGGCGGCCTTCGTAGTCGTCCCGGTGGGCGAACTCGTAGCCCGCGGCGATGGTCTCCATGCCGATTTCCCGGAAAAGCTCCTGGTAGTGGTGGGCCCGGGAGCCACCGACAAAGAGCATGGCCCGCTTCCCTTGGCACTTGGCCTTCACTTCCTCGGCCACCTTTTGCACCTGGGGCATTTCCCGGGCGATGACCTCCTCCACCCGAGCCGCCAGTTCGGGGTCCTCGAAAAACTTGGCTATCTTTCTCAGGGATTTAGCCGTAGCCTGGGCCCCCAGGAAATTGATCTTGATCCAGGGAATGCCGAACTTGGTTTCCATCATCTCCGCCACGTAGTTAATGGAGCGGTGGCACATGATCAGGTTTAAGTCCGCGGTGTGGCAGTTGGCAAAATAGTCGTAACTGGAGTTGCCGCTGAAGGTGGAAACCAGGGTGAGTCCGCACTCCTCAAAAAGGTTTTCGATCAAAAAGGCATCACCGCCGATGTTGTATTCCCCCAAGAGGTTGATCTTGAACTTGCCTTCCTTCTCCGTGTCGTTAAGGCCAACCACGTGGGTAAAGATGCCGTTGTTGGCGATGTGGTGCCCGGCGGACTGGCTCACCCCTTTGTAGCCTTCGCAACTGAAAGCGAAGACATTGATCCCTAACTTCTCCTTCATCTCCCGGGTCACGGCGTGCACGTCATCACCGATGAGACCCACGGGACAGGTGGCGAAAACCGCGATGGCCTTGGGCTTGAAGAGGTCGTAGGCCTCCTGGATGGCCTGGCGCAGCTTTTTCTCGCCCCCGAAGATGATCTGCTCATCCTGCATGTCCGTGGACAAGCAGTAGGTCATAAAATTGTGGTCCTCCGGGCCCCGGGGCCGGGTTTGGTTCCGACGGGTGAGCCAGCAATAAAAGCCGCAGCCGATGGGGCCATGGGTGATATTAGCTATGTCCCGGGTTGGTCCCAGCACCACCCCTTTGCAGCCGGCGTAGGTGCAGCCCCGCTGGGTGATGATCCCGGGGACGGTCCGCACGTTGGACTGGATCTCCGGCACACAACTGTCCGGGTCCAGCTCGTTGATGACGATCTGCTTGGCGCGCTTGCGGGCCACCTTGGTGGGATACTTGCTCAGCAGCTCCTTCTTGACCTCTTCCGTGCTGGGTTGTGGAGTTGCTTCGCCCATATTTTCCGCTGCTTCCGTGGTCATTTCCATCACTCCGTTCCTGACGTCTCGCGTTTTTCGCGTTGAGTTTCGAGAGAGGATCGCCCCTGCTCAACACCCGAAATTTGAAACTTAAAACTTCGTTCAAGATTCATCCAAGACCTGGTCGCCGGATTCCCCGGTGCGCACCCGCACCGAATCCCCCACGGGCATGATGAAGATTTTGCCGTCCCCGGATTTGCCGGTGCGATTCACCTTGATGATGGTTTTCACGGTCTTTGGCACCAGTCGGTCAGGCACCACCACGTAAAAGATACGCTTGGGGATGAGGCGTTGGCTCTGGCCCAACTGGGCCACGGCCTCTTCATAGCCCTTTTCGGCGCCTTCCAAGAGGGTCATATCCACCAGGCCTTTGCCTCGCCCCAGGGCGTCCCGGGCGGTGATGGAGGAAATGCCCGCCTCGGCCAGGGCCCGCTTGGTCTGGTTCATCATATTGATGCGCACGATGGCCATGATCTCCTTCATATCTTGACCTCTTCCATCTCCCCGGCGGCGTTTTCCTTGATGCCGGAACTGATGGTATAGACCTCTTCCACCGGTGAGACAAAGATCTTGCCGTCCCCGAACGCGCCCTTGTCACCGGTGCGGGCCGCTTTGAC
>JARRQO010000302.1:0-4527 GCA_037381685.1 Deltaproteobacteria bacterium
GTGGTACCGATGAACAGAAAGATCAGCGCATACAACTGCCAGGTCTTCGCCGCCTCGGAAGGCGCCCAGTCGATGATGGTGCCCGCGGCTTTGGCTGGAGCGCCGCCTGCTTTCACCGGAGGCGCCGGGGGCACATAGCCCGGTTCCGGCCAGGCCAGGAGGCTGCCGGCGATGATGACGACCACGGCAAAGAAGATGCCCATGAAAATCCAGCTGAAGGTCACGCCACCTGCTTTAATCAGATAGGCGGCCAGAGGCGAAATGTACAAAGCCGCGCCGCCGTAACCACTGACTACCAGACCCGCCACCAGACCGCGTTTGTCGGGGCCGAACCATTTCAGAGCCGCCGGTGTGGGCGCCGCATAGCCGATGCCCATGCCGATGCCGCCCAGGATACCGAAGCCGAATATTAACCCGCCATAGCTCTTGGAGAGACCGGCGATGATACAGCCTACCGCCAGAAAGAGGCCGCCGGTGATGGCGCCCACTTTCGGGCCGAATTTATCCTGGATCCGACCACCGGGGATCATTAAGAGAGCAAAGATGATAACACACAACGAAAATGGGGTCGCCGCCTGGGCATTGGTTATATAAGTCCACCCAGCCGCGGGCCCCTCAGTAATAATCTGTCCAGCTTTTGGTACGTTGATCAGAACCTTGGTCCAAACACTCCACGCATACAGGATTCCCAAAGTAAGGTTAATGGCGGTACCCGCAAAGACAACTACCCATGCTCTACTTGGAACTTTTTCTACTGCCATGAGATCCCTCCTTAAGGAGATAAATTTGGAATAAAAACTTGCGGGTTATGTGGTTAAAAATTTGCCGACCCCTTTTCCCTGAATCTGCCACTCTCACCTCCTTGTCTGGATAAATTTTATAAAGGGGCATATAAAAGAACGTTGCGACCACCATGTTAACCACGAAAATTTTCTAGAGTCAAATGAAATTACTAAAATCTTTGAGATTAAGAAAACTTTCACAAACCCACAGCCAATCCCCACCCCCTTAGGAAAGCCCAATTTGCGACCCCGAAATACCCTTCATTCCTGGGTAAGCCGCCTCCGGGCAGTGATTTCCACCCCCAAAAATGATTGGTCTATACTCTACAAGAAAATATCATCCTGGCGAGCCGCCGCCCCGGGCGGCCAGGAGGCTTGGCAAGCCGGAGCTAACTATTCCCGCCAGGACCTGCCAACTTTTGGAAGGCATCATCTCCAGGTTTCCGGGAAAATTCTCCGGAGTATGAAGGATTGAACCCGGCGGCTTTAGCCGCCCCAGACCCGCGCCGCCGCGGCCACGGTATCGGCCAGGTCCTGGCAGGTGTGGGCGCTGGACACGAAAAAGGCCTCAAATTGGGAAGGCGGCAGGTTGATTCCCGCCTCCAGCATCCCCTGAAAGAATCTCTTAAATTGCCCTAAGTCGGAGCCCTTGGCTTCCTCCAAGGTGCTCACCGGCCCGGCGGTAAAAAACAGGGTGAGCATGGACCCCACGCGGTTGATGGTCACCGGCACCCTCTGGCGCGCCGCGGCCTGGGCCAGTTCCTGGGCCAGCCAGGCCCCCTTTGCTTCCAGGTCTTCATAAACCCCGGGTTCCATAAGCGCTGCCAGGGTCGCCAGTCCCGCGGCCACCGCCACCGGATTCCCCGCCAGCGTCCCCGCTTGGTAAACCGGCCCCACCGGGGCCATCTGGCTCATTAAATCCCGGCGGCCCCCGTAAGCCCCCACCGGCAGGCCCCCGCCGATGATCTTGCCCAGGCAGGTGAGGTCGGGTTTGACCCCGTACAATTCCTGGGCTCCTCCCCGGGCCACCCGGAAGCCGGTAATCACCTCATCGAAGATCAGCAGGATCCCCTCGGTGTCGCAGATCTGGCGCAACCCCGCCAAAAACCCGGGTCCAGGTGGCACCACCCCCATGTTGCCGGCCACCGGCTCCACGATGATGGCCGCAATCTCCCCGGGGTACCGGCGCGCCGCCTGGCGCACCGCCTCCAGATCGTTGTAGGGCACCGACACGGTTAAAGCCGCGATATCCTCCGGCACTCCGGGACTGCCCGGAATGGCCTGGGTCAGGACGCCGCTGCCCGCGGTCACCAGAAATGAGTCGGCATGGCCGTGGTAACAGCCGTCGAATTTGATCAGCCGGGGCCGGCCCGTAGCCCCCCGGGCCAGCCTCAGGGCGCTCATGCAAGCTTCGGTGCCTGAATTGACCAGGCGCACCATCTCCAGGCCCGGCACTGCGGCGCACAATTTCCGGGCCAGTTCCAGTTCTCCCACGGTCGGGGACCCGAAGCTGGTGCCCCGGGCCGCGGCCGCGGTCACCGCAGCCACCACCGCGGGCGGGGCGTGTCCCAGGATCAAAGGCCCCCAGGAGGCCACATAATCCAGGTAGGAGTTGCCGTCCGCGTCAAAAATCCGGGCCCCCGCGCCTTTAACGATGATCCGGGGAGTCAGGCCCACGGTCTGCCAGGCCCGTACCGGACTGTTCACCCCGCCGGGCATCACCTCACGGCCGGCTTTAAACACCTCTTCAGACTTTTGGCTTCTTATCATCAACGGTATCTCCCCAAGAGCTTTTTGAGCCGCCCGGCCGGTAAGGAAATTGTCGGTAGCCCAGAATGAACAAACCCGCCCCGCGGCGCCCCTAAACCTGGATAATTCGCCAAGCTGCAAAGAGCTTGGTGGCACGGGCTTTCCAGCCTGTGCAAAAAAATAATTCCCAGAGTTCATAAATAAAGCAGGTTAAGCGCGGGAATGTCCCTCCTCCTTGAAATAACGCATGGTGGTCTTTTTCAGCTCGGTTTCGCTGAACAGCATTTCATAGTCCTCGATCCCGATGGCTGCGGCCATTTCTGCGGCTATTTTCAGGCATTCTTCCCGGGTGCGGCCGTGGATCATGGTGTAAAGGTTGTACGGCCAGGAGGGAGCGGGGCGCCGGGCATAGCAGTGGGTCACGGCCCGCTGCGCAGCTAAGCGGTTCCCGAGGCGCTTCAGGTCGGCTTCCGGCACCGCCCAGGCCACCAGGGCGTTGGCTTCATAGCCCGACTGCTGGTGGCGCAGGGTGGCCCCGAACCGCCGGATGTAGCCCCGCGCCATCAGGCTCCGGATGGCGGCCAGCAGTTCCTCTTCCGTGATCTGCAGATATTGGGCCACCTCCAAAAAAGGCTGCGGGCAGACCTCCAGGTCCCGTTGCAGGGCCAAAATCACCTTCTTGTCCAGGTCCGACAACCTCACTATTTTCCCCAATCTCCCGGAAATATAGACCAATCGGCGCCGGTTGGCAAGAAAGGCGCAAGCCGGCGGTGCATCATTTTCGCCTTCTTCCGTAGGCCCGGACCTGCGGGTCCGCCTTTGCCACCCTTGTTGGTAATTCAGTGAAACCGATTTACCTGGGTGGTGCCCACAATCAGGTTGACCCCCAAGACCCGGGACCGAGGCGCGGCTGGGCCGGCAAGGCGAGACCTTGGACAAAAAAATCTGAGTCCAGGCCTGAAAAATAAGTTGGCATCGGGAATAAATTACGCTATTCTTTTTAAAAAATAGCCACGATTAAGATAATGGTTCATTAACGTGCCAAAATTTGGGTTGGCCTCAATTTGGCATTTATCTTGTTTAACCGCTATACTTTCTAAAAAATAACGCCACTGGAGCGGGACCATGAATTTTGCTGTGGATCTGACCCCTTTGTGGCTGACTTTAAAGGTGGCCGGGGTAGCCACCCTGGCGGCCGGGGTCATCGGAATAACTTTAGGCTTTCTCATGGGCCGGCGGTCATTTTGGGGCCGGGAATGGCTGGACGCCATTTGCACCCTGCCCCTGGTCATGCCTCCCACCGTCCTGGGCTATTATCTCATTGTCTTCATCGGCAACCAAAGCTGGCTGGGACAATGGCTCAAGGCCACTTTTGGCATTTCTTTGATTTTTACCTGGCAGGGGGCGGCCATGGCTGCCGCGGTGGTCTCTCTGCCTCTGATCTACAAGACGGCCCGGGCCGCCTTTGAAGAGGTAGACCGGAACCTGGAGGACGTAGCCCGGACGTTGGGATTGTCGGAATGGGGGGTGTTCCGCCGGGTATCTCTGCCCCTGGCTTGGCGAGGCATCCTTTCCGGGGGCATGTTGGCCTTTGCCCGGGCTCTGGGCGAGTTCGGCGCCACCCTCATGGTGGCCGGCAATCTCCCCGGCAAGACCCAAACCGTGTCCATGGCGGTGTATGACGCCATGCAGGCCGGCAATGATGCGGCCGCCACTACCCTGGTGATCGTTATCTCCATCGTCTGTCTCACCATTCTGCTGGTTTCCGGGAAGGCCCTGAAAATTCGATATCAATGAGCTCAAGGAGATACGTTATGACTAAGATGAAACTGATTTTGGTACTGTTATTGGGCGTCGTGCTGGCCTGGGGCACGCCGGCCTTGGCCGCCCAGGAATTGATCGTTTCCGCCGCGGCCAGCCTCACCAATGCCATGAAAGTGGTGGCGGCGCAATATGAGAAGACTCATCCCGGCACCAAGGTGCTCTGCAATTTTGC
>JARRQO010000303.1:0-6274 GCA_037381685.1 Deltaproteobacteria bacterium
AAGTTTTCGCCTTTATGCCCCCCCTTTAACCCTTTCGCACAAGGGGAGAGGGGAATTAAACGGAAAGAACATTTGCAATCGGTCTTTGGTATAAATAGAGGGCGGACACGCAGGTCCGCCCCTACAGAGGACCCAAGCAGAGCTTGGGCGGAGAATGGCGTTCCCAAGCTGGAGCTTGGGAACGAGGACTAGAAATAAGCCCAGGCGAGACACCTGGGCCACCATCCCAAAACCCAAAACCCAAAACCCAAAACCCAAAACCTGGAACCTGGAACCTGAAACCTGCCTTTACGGCTTGCATCTCCGGCAGGGGCTGTAGCCTTCAAGGTAGGCCTTTTTCAGAGAGTGGAAGCGAACCCGGTTGGACCTGGCCATCTTGGCCCCCAGGGGGCAGCTGGGCCGGTGCAGGCGCAGGGAGTGCCGGTTGCCCACGTAGTAGGGTTCATCCTGCTTGAGCAGTTGCCGCCAGATGCCCCGGTCGGCCTCGATGGCCTGCCGTTGGGCCGCCAGCAGTTCCTGGCGGTGGCCGAAGTTGGGGGCGATGAGGTAGACCCGGGCCAGGCCCCGGCGCACCAGTTCGGCGTTCACCAAAGTGTGGTTGGGGAGATACAGGTAGGCCAGGAGGCGGCCGTAGTGATCGTAGCGCAGCCGGTCGTACTGCAGGCCCACCCGGTGGTGGAGAGTCAGTTGGGCCAGGGCCGCCTTGGACTTGTGGGCCAGGAAATCCGCGGGGCGGCCGTCATGCGCCATCTCCGGGGCATCGATTCCCAGCAGCCGCACATGGGCGCCGTTTGCCAGGACCAGGGTGTCCCCGTCGATGACCTGCACCACCAGGGCTTCTGCGGGCGGACCGGAGGGTTGGCTCTCACAGTTGGTGAACCAGAAGCCGCAGACGGCTAACATGACCAGGCTAGAAATTAAGGGCAGCCACCGGGGCCAGGTTTTCCTGCTGGAGTCTTGCCGCAAAATAGGGAATAGTCTCCTTTAAGCCGGTCTCCAGGGGCACGGTGGGCTGCCAGCCCAGCAAGTCCCGGGCCCGGGAAATGTCCGGCCGCCGCCGCCCCGGATCATCCGGGGGCAGGGGGCGATGGATGATGGTGGAAGAGGTCTTAATCAGGCCCAGGATCTGCTGGGCTACCTCCAGGATGGTGTACTCCCCCGGGTTGCCCAGATTGACGGGATCGGCGGCGCCGTCCTTATTCATCAACTGCACCAGCCCGGCCACCATATCGGAGACGTAACAGAACGACCGGGTCTGCTGTCCTTCTCCATAAACGGTGAGGTCCTGGCCGGTTAAGGCCTGGACAATGAAGTTGCTGATCACCCGGCCGTCATTAAGGGCCATCCGGGGCCCGAAAGTATTGAAAATGCGGGCGATGCGGGTGTCCACCCCGTTTTGGCGATGATAATCCATCATCAGGGTCTCCGCCACCCGTTTGCCTTCGTCATAGCAGCTCCGGACCCCGATGGGATTGACATGCCCCCAATAACTCTCCGGCTGGGGGTGAATGCCGGGATCGCCATAGATTTCAGAGGTGGAGGCCAACAGAATCCGGGCCTTCACCCGTTTGGCCAGCCCCAGCATGTTCAGGGTCCCCATGACGTTAGTCTTGATGGTCTTCACCGGATTGTATTGATAGTGCACCGGCGAGGCCGGACAGGCCAGGTGATAGATCCGGTCCACCTCCAGCATGATGGGGTTCACCACATCATGGCGGATGAGTTCCAGCCGGGGATGGTCCCGCAGGTGCAGGAGGTTGGCTTTGGAGCCGGTAAAATAATTATCCAGGCAGAGAATCTCGTGATCCTGGCGCAGCAAATGATCCACCAGATGGGAGCCGATGAACCCGGCCCCGCCGGTGACCAAAATCCGGGCCATGTAATTTCTCCTTGGGCGCGGCGGCGCGGGTCCATTGTAACCGGCTTCCGCCCTTAGGTAAATTCCTTAAACCGGTTTTTTCCTTTTTTAAGGGGTTGACAACGCCTGCCCCTTTTCTATAGGCTTGTATTAATGCTTTTGTCCGTTTTGGGGGAGAAGGGATTCCGTCTGCGACGATATTTGACGCTCCGGTGCTATCCTCCTGTCTCAATGCAATTCTGTTTCATTCGACAACCAAGTCAATCTCACCGTTGCTATACTTATCCCCGGCAATAAAGGGAAAATATTGTCGACAAAGAGGGAGGAAAAAACATTATTGACAACAATAAGGAGGAAATAATCATGAAAAAGTTCTTCTGGTTAGCCTTAATATCGGCCCTGCTTATGGCATTTCCGGCCTGGGCCTCTACTATGAAGAGCATTGGTAAAGACCGGGTGAATGTGCGCGCCAAGCCGAGTTTACATGCCCCAGTCCTGTTCCAGGCTTACCTGGGTTATCCCATTGAAATAGAAAATCTCAGGGAGAGATTTTCAAGGTCTTTGGTGAAAAAGGCAAATGGGTTAAGATCGGCTACTACCTGGAAAATGAGGTGGTCGGCTGGGTGCGCCAGGATCTGGTTTGGGGCGAATGAGTTGCGGGGCTCCACCGGCGTCCGGGCTTGCATTAGCCATTGCCTTTAGAAAACTTATCCCTTAAACTGGCGCGAGGCCGCAACCCTACCCGTTTGCGGAGGCGGCTCGGACTCGGGCCATCCTGAAGTCCAATTCTTCCGAGGTTACCCTTATGGGTCCAGGTCACGATGACCTGCCGCCGCGTGCGGCGCGGTGGAGCGTGTGCGGCATTATCGCCCTGCTCATGGCGCTGGTGTTGCTGTCCGCCTGCGTGGCCAGCAATCCACATGAAGAGGAACTCCGCCAGGAAATTAAGGCGCTTAAGGCCCAGGTAGCTGCCATGCAAGCCAAGCTGGACCGATTGCAGGCCGGGCAAGAAAATATCGTCGAATTATTGAAGAAGCCGGCACTGCCCCCGCCTCCACCCCCGCCGCCCCCGGAACCCGAAGCGGCGCCAAGCCCTCCGCCGGCTCCCAAGCCTCTGAGCGTGGGCCAACTTCTGGCCAGCAAGGAGCGCTATCTGGGCACCCAAGTAACGGTGAAGGGCAGGGTGGGGCCGGTCATGGTGCACCATAAATCCCTCATGCTCAAGTCACCCCGGGGGATGGTGGAAGTCTTGTTCGGCAATTTGCCCGACCCCAAACTGATCCAGAGGCTCACCTCCACCCCCATAGAAGATAAAACCATCACCGTGACCGGAGTGGTAAATCTGTCGCCGGCCCAAGGGGCAGGCGCGCCACTTCAAATCAACGCCGAGGCTGTGGAGTTCTGAAGCCCGCGCCCCCAGCCGGGCCAAGTTGGCGAGCTTTGGGCCGGCGCCTGCTGGCGAAAAAGCCGCGGCACGGCGGCCCGGACCCCGGGGAAGGCGGCCGCACCTTGAGCCGCAGTCTCAACCGCCTGGACCTGGTGGTCATCGGCGTGGCCCAAATCATCGGGGCCGGCATCTTCGTGATTTCCGGGGAAGGGGTAAAAATCGCCGGCCCGGGCATTATCCTGTCCTTCCTGCTGGCCGGAGGGGCCTGCGCCTTGGCGGCCCTGTGTTATGCCGAACTGGCCTCCATGATGCCCCAGGTCGGCAGCGCCTACTCTTACGCTTACGGGATTTTCGGGGAGTTGGCGGCCTGGATCATTGGCTGGGACCTGATCCTGGAGTATGGCATGGGCGCCGCCACCGTGGCCGCAGGCTGGTCCTTCTACCTGCAGGACCTGCTCAGGGCCTACGGTCTGGCCCTGCCCCTCTGGGCCAGCGGCCCGCCTTTGACCGAGCCGGGGCGGATCATCAACCTGCCTGCCGCCCTGGTGGTCATGGGTTTCGCGGTGCTCTTAATTTTCCGCACCCGCATGAACGCCCTCATCGCCCGGGGGCTGGTCATGGTCAAGCTTGGCGTCATCGCTTTTATCCTGGCCCTGGGCGTCTTTTTCGTAAAACCCCAGAACTGGCTGCCTTTGACGCCGCATGGGGGCGGCAGCATCATCCAGGCTGCGTCCCTGGTGTTCTTCGCCTATCTGGGCTTCGACGTGGTGGCCATCACCGCGGAGGAGTCCCGCCGGCCGGAGAAGGACGTGCCCTTCGGCATCATCGGCTCCCTCTCCCTGTGCAGCATCATCTACCTGTTGGCGGCCCTCGTTCTGGTGGGCATGGTGTCCTACACCCGCATCAACCCCGACGCGCCGTTTTCCACGGTCTTCCGCCAGGTGAATCTTCCCTGGGCCGCGGACCTGGTGGGCCTGGGAGCCATCATCGGCATCACCAGTGTGCTCTACATGCTGCTGTTGGCCCAGCCCCGGGTGCTTTTCGCCATGGCCCGGGACGGCCTCTTGCCCCCGGTGGTGGCGGCGCTGCACCCGCGCTATCATACGCCCCACCGCATGACGTTGATCTGCGGTGCGGCTGTAGCATTGGTGGCCTCGCTCACTCCCATCGAAAAGCTGGCCTTTCTTTGCAATATCGGCACCCTGTTCGCCTTTTTTCTGGTGTGCCTGGGGACCCTGGTGCTGCGTTTCACTCAGCCCCGCCTGCCCCGCCCCTTTCGCTGCCCCTACGGCAAAGGGGTAGCTGCAACCGGGGCCATGGTCTGCCTGGCCCTGATGCTCTCCATGCCGGAGAGCTCCTGGGCGCGGCTGGGTGGATGGCTGGGGCTCGGCCTGGCGGTGTATTTCCTCTACGCCTGGCGCTCCGGGCGCCTTTCGGCTGCGGAAACGGAATAAATGATGGGAAAAACCGCACCACCTGCGGCCTGAAATGGAGTGAAGCAGGAAATACATTACGCCTTGATGTCTTTGCCGGCAGCTTGCCGCGACGTGCCGGGGCGCGCTACGATCCGGGGCGGACAGGGGGGCCAACAAAAAACCCTTGGTTCGCGGCACGGTAGGAAGGCGTCATGTCCAGATACGAAGTAGTCATCATCGGGGCCGGGCCCGCGGGGCTGTTTACCGCCCTCAGCCTGGAGAATCTGGGAGCAGGCAAGGTCCTGCTGGTGGAACAGGGGCCGGACCTCAAGGAGCGTCACCGGGACACGCCGGGGGGGCTGTTGCGCGGCTGGGGCGGCGCCGGGGCCTTTAGCGACGGCAAACTCATTCTCTCCCCGGAGGTGGGCGGTTTCCTGAGCGATCTTATCTCCCTGGACGACTTGGAGGTCCTGATCCAGGAAGTGGACCGTCTTTATCTGGAGTTGGGAGCCTCTCCGGAAACCTACGGCGGCGATCCGGATACCCTGGAACTCCTGAATACCAAGGCCAGGTATGCCGGAATGATCTTCATTCCCACCCGTTTACGCCATATCGGCACGGAAAATTGCCAGAAAATCCTTAGCCGTCTGCAGGAACGCCTGACCGGCCGGGTGGAGATTCGCACCCAGTGCCGGGCCCGGCGCCTCCTGGTGCAGGAGGGCGCCATCAGCGGGGTCGTCCTGGATAACGACGAGGTGGTGGAGACTCGCTATGTAGTCGCCGCTCCCGGACGATCGGGGGCCGCCTGGATTCGCGCCCAAGCCCAGCACCTGGGCATTCCTTCGGTGCCCAGTCCGGTGGATATCGGGGTGCGCGTCGAGGTTCCGGCCCCGGTTCTGGCGCCCCTGACCGAGGCGGCCTATGAAGCCAAATTGATTTATTATTCCCGCACCTTTGACGACAAGGTCCGCACTTTCTGCATGAACCCTTACGGCGAGGTGGTGTTGGAGGATCTGGACGGCCTGGCTACCGTCAATGGGCACAGCTATACCTCCCGGCAAACGGAGAACAGCAATTTCGCCATCCTGGTAAGTTCCACTTTCACCGAGCCCTTTGATGATCCCATCAGTTACGGTCAGTATATCGCCCGCCTGGCCAATCTTTTGGGCCAGGGAGCCCTGGTGCAGCGTCTGGGGGACCTGCAGGCCGGCCGGCGCACCACCCCGGCCCGACTCAAGCGCTGCCTGACCCGACCCACCCTGACCAGCGCCACCCCCGGAGACCTGAGTTTCGTCCTTCCTTACCGTTATCTGAGGGATATCCTGGAAATGTTGGAGGCGCTGGATGCCCTGGCTCCAGGGATTAACAGCCGGCACACTTTGCTTTATGGGGTGGAAGTAAAGTTTTACTCCCACCGCCTGAAACTGAGCCCGGAATTGGAAAGCCCGGTCCACAATTTATTCATCATCGGCGACGGCGCCGGCATCACCCGGGGCCTGATCCAGGCCTCGGCCAGTGGCCTGATCGCCGCCCGGGCCTTAGCTCAGCGGCTTTAATGGCAGGTTCAAACTAATATCGAAGATTTTGGGTGCAACATGGCAAGATTTTGCTCAA
>JARRQO010000303.1:6283-7022 GCA_037381685.1 Deltaproteobacteria bacterium
AATTCCCTCCTTAGCTTAAGCTTTATCCTCAGATTTGCCCCTGGCGCCGGGCCACCCTGATTTTTTGGTGCCCAGGAAAAATTCCCTTAACCTTTTTGGGCTGACCGTCTTCTAATCTACCAAATCCTGAGGGCAAATTTTTTTAGGGAGGATAAGCGCATGAACCTGAAAAGATGGCTGAGCATTATCCTGGGGCTGGGTCTGATGCTGGCCCTGAGTGCACCCAACGCTTTGGCTTGGCGGAACCGGCCCCATCCCCGTTCCCAGCATTACCGCGCCTTCACCCCACACCCCCGCGGCACCGCCCAGGGCTGGCACGGCCCGCGGCAGCAATGGCGCCACCCCCAGGCCCGCGCCTCCAGGTGGCCCGGTCAAAGGGTCCAGTGGCGGCAACCCCGCGGTAATGCTTATGGCTGGCATGGCCAGCGATCTCAGAGGAGGCACCAGCAGTGGCAGCGCCAGCAAAGAAACGTGCACCGCTGGGCCGGGCAGCGGACGCAATGGCAGCGGCCGCGCCAACCCTTCGCCCAGGGGACCCGTCCGGAAGCCCGGCAAAGGCAAGGGCCTTTGGTGCGTCAGCCGCGTCGTCCCGGTTCCTATTCTCCCATAGGTTACCAAGGACGGGCCCCCAACGCCTATGCCGCGCCTGGTTCATTTGAGCATCACTAAAACTAACTAGTGTTGCGTTTCAGAAAAATGTTTAAAAAAGAGAAGGTCCTCATTCCCTCCCCCTTGATGG
>JARRQO010000304.1:0-2704 GCA_037381685.1 Deltaproteobacteria bacterium
TAGTGAGCTGCCGCGCCAGGGTAGTGGGGGCCAGCCCCTTTTTCGGCTATTGGTTCCGCCCTGCCCTGACCCCGCCATCCACGTCCCAGAGGGCCCCGGTGACCCAGCCCGCTTGATCCGACAGGAGAAAATCAATCACCCCAGCCACGTCATCCACCCGCCCCACCCGGCCGATGGGATGGAAGGAGTTGAAGCCTGCCAGGGTTTCCTCAATTTTCTCGGGAGCGATGAACTCTTCGTAAATGGGAGTCACCACCACGGCCGGAGACACGGCATTGACCCGGATATTGCAGTCGGCCAGCTCCATGGCCAGATGTTGGGTCAGGGCATGGAGACCGGCTTTGGCCATGGAGTAGGCGGCAGACGGCGTGGCCTTGATGGCCTGTTGGCCCCACATGGAGCCGATGTTGACGATGGCGCCGCCCCCGCGGCGCTTCATGTTGTCCGCCACGGCCTGCGTGATGAAGAAAAGACTGCGGTTGAGGTCCAGGTATTTGTCATAGTCCGCCTTGGTGTGTTCCAGAAAAGGGGTTGGTTTAAAGACTCCGGCGGCGTTGACCAGGTAATTGAAGTGACGCGGTTCCTGCTTGACCCGGGCGATAAAGTTATCCACCTGAGATTCGTCATACAGGTCCACCGCGGCGGTTTGAACCGGGCCCTCCGCGGCCAACTCGGCCTGCGCCCGGGCCAGTTTCTCGGCATTGCGGGCCAGGATCAAGACTTCCCCGCCCCGGCGCAAAAGCCGTTTGGCGGTCTGCTTGCCCATACCGCTGGAACCGCCGATGATCAGGGCTAAAAATGCAGGTGACGCAGTCATGATGCCAATCTCCTGGTTTCTTGTTTCTTGTGGCGCAGGCTAAAACCTGCGGCTACCTGATTATTGGCAATTTTTTAAGCCTCTTTTCCCCAACGCTATAATTCGGTTTCCACCTGCAGCAGGCGGGCATCTAGATCTTCCAGCAACTTTTCGTACACCCGTTGGCTCAGCCGGCCTTCCTGGAAGGCGTCAATGACCCGGTTTTTTTCCACCAAGAGCAGGTGCCGCCGGGCCCAGCGCATCTCCTGGTCGGCAATTTGATTGAGGTCAGGTTCTGCCATTTCCCCCAATTCTTGTTCGATGGCCTTGATCTTTTCTTCGTATTCTTGCCGGAGATTGGGCAGCGCATTGCTGATGCGCAAGCGCCCGGTGGCCATGTGTTCCAAGGCCTCCTGGCCGGCATAGGCGGCCAGCAACCTTCCCCGGGCCAGCTCCAGGGCCTGGCGGCCTTCCTGCCACTTGACGATACCCAGCCACCTGAGCAGAGGGGACATGCTGATCCCCTGGATTAAAATGGAAAGCAGAACCACCCCAAACGTGGTGGTCACCAGCAGATCGCGATGCGGGAAATTGCCGGGCAGGCTCAGGACCAGAACCATGGGGAGGGCCCCCCGGAGTCCCCCCCACCACAAGATAGCCGTCCAGGACCAGGGGAGGCGCTCCCGGGTCAGGCGCAACAACGATGAAACGCCCAGAACCACCGCGGTCCGCCCTAAACCTACCGCCAGGTAGGCCACCAGGATTATCTGCCAGGACGCCAGCAGGGCCTTGATGTGAACCTCGAAGCCGATGAGTAAAAAGACAATGGAGTTGAGCGCGAAGGCGACATATTCCCAGAAGGATTCTATGGCGATGCGCGACGAGGGGGTCATGCCGATCCGGGAACCATAATTGCCGCAGAACAGGCCGGCGGTCACTGTGGCGATAACCCCGGAGTAGTGGAGTTGTTCGGCGACCATGAAGGACCCATAAGCGGCCAGAGTGGTCAGGGTGATCTGGATCATGGCGTCGTCTACCCGTTTAATGATCTGGGAAGCCATGAGGCCCACCGCGCTGCCGATGATTATTCCCACCCCCACGATGGAAACGAAACTTACCCCCAGACCGATTACCGAAACCTGGGTACCCGCCACCAGCGACAGGCTCAGGGTAAAAAACACAATCCCGGTGCCGTCATTAATGAGGCTTTCTCCCTCCATGATCATGCTCAGGCGTTTCGGCGCCCCCAATTTCTTGAAGACCGCCACCACCGCAATGGGGTCCGTGGCGGCGATGAGCGCCCCAAAAACCAGGGCATACTTCCAGCTGAAGTTTTTCACGGCAGCCACCATGCTGGCTCCTGGCGTCAGAATCAGGGTAGTCACGGCAATGGCCGCCACTACCCCGGGGACCGCCAGAGAAACGATGGTCACGCGATTGCGCCAGAACTGCTGGAAGTCTAAATGAAAGGCGGCCTCAAACAGGAGGCCGGGCAGAAAAACCGTAAACAGGAGGGTCTTGGTCAGATGCGGCGGTTTCAGGAAGTGGGCGAACCCCAATATCAGGCCCGCCAGCACCAGGGCCACCGTATAAGGTATATGAAACCGCCGCACCCCGATGGCCACCGCGGTGGCAATAATAAACCGCAAGATGAAAACTGTAGCATTATCCATAGCTCAGGGTTTTGCCAGCGGCTGAACGCGGCCGGACAGCGGCAAGGCCCAGGTCAGATTTTCAGTTATTCCCTAATGATAGTGATGAATGCTGGCATTGCAACCGAACCCGCCTGGGGTTGCCAGAAGTCCGGTTAGGGGCAGGTCGGGCTTGCGCGGTTTTAGGCGAAGGTGGGTAGAAGGGGGGAAGGTCCGATGGGGATCAGAAATGCAGATTCCTAAGCACAGTCGAGAC
>JARRQO010000305.1:0-2691 GCA_037381685.1 Deltaproteobacteria bacterium
ACATCCAGACCCGTGACGCCGCGCTGCATCATGTCATCGAGGGCGCTCAAGTCCTCGGGCACGTTGCGATCCGGCATGTCTTTGCTCCCATGGGCGTAGGTGGCGGCTTCCACTTCTTTGTCCGTGATCGACGGGAGCCCGAGCTCCTTAAAGACGGCTTGTAAGGCCCGGGCCGCTTTGTTACGGACTTCGATGACTTTTTCCTCGGTTACCGGGCGAAGGCCACCATCTACCTGGAGATCGCGCTGGAGCACCAGATAGTCGTCGTAATCATCGCTATCGTGGGTAGAGCCGGCGAACATGTTGTCATAGTTGGGAACAGAACTGTAACCCGAAAAAATCAAGTCTGTCCCGGGAAGGAACTGCATGAGCATCCTGGCCGTGTTGCGGATGGAAGAATGGGTGAAGGTCTGATCGTTGCCCGACGCCACTTCCAGGTCCGTCAAAACTGTGGCCACGTTTTCCGCCAGAACCGCCCGAATCCCAGCCGGAACCGCGCCGGGAACTCCGATGCAACTGATGGAACCGTTCTGGAGGCCCTGGACCCCGGCGGCCTTGGTGATCATGACGCAGCGGATTTCCAGGTAAAGCATAGACTTGCCTTCGGCATACCCCATCTGGACCTCGGAGCCCGTCCCCGAGGTGTACCGCATCTTCAAGCCCCGGGAGGCGTAAGCCGAGGCCAGGAAGGCTTTGGACCAGGGTGTGTCATCACCATCTACAAATACCTGCTCGCTGCCATAGACCGAGACGGTTTCGGCATAATGAGTGAGACCGCGCATTCCCAGAGTCAGCTCTAAGGCCTCTTCTACCGCACATTGGGCGATAATGCCCGGTCGGCCCACCTGGCCCCCAACCAACAGGGACAAGGCATTCATGGGGGCATAGCGGACCACGCCAATGGTGGTCTCGATCTCGCTGAAGCCGCGATAACCGGCCTCGGCGGCATCTGCCGCCAACAGGGCCGGAGTATCTTTGACATTGGTCACATGGGCTTGGTTTGATGGCGTCCGCCGAGGTCGCAACTTTTGCATGGCCATCATCAGTTCCACCACATTCATCCGCTTAAGCACATCCAACAGCTTGGCGGGGGTCATGCCTCCCGACAATCGGACGATTTCCGACCGCGGCACATGGATGTCCACCAGCATCTGGGCGAATTTCTGCGAGTCCACGCCCATCGCCTCTTCGGCCACTGAGGAGTCGATATAGTGGTCCGCAATCCAGAAATCGATCATATCGAACTCTTCACGCCGCTTACCATCCAATTCAAATACCTGTCCATTGACTATTTTGATGCCAGGCTTCGGATCTTTGGGGCTGTCCATGGCGACCAGACCCACTTCGAGCCATTCTTTAATAAAGCCATCTTTGTGGATCGGCCGCTGTTCGAGCATCTCGAAACGTTTTTGTCTTTTCACCATTGCCTACCCCCTCTTGTATAAGCTGTGGCCTGGCTATCCCGTTTTTAGCTTCTAAGCCTGCGTTTTTGCAGCTTTTCCGAGCGCGTCCGCGGCCCAGATGGCGGCTTCCACCATATCGGCGTTTACCGGAAACCAGGTGGCATGAATAGTTTCACCTTCGGCAGTGGTGGCTTCGGCAACCCGGCGGATATCCTCAGTATTTGGACTTGGCAGCCCGATGTCTTCCAGACAAATGGGTAGCCCGACGCCAAGGCAAAAAGCGATCACTTCCTTAATCTGATGGAATGGTCTCCCCTCCATCACCAATTGGGTTATAGTTCCAAAGGCCACCTTCTGGCCATGCAGTTTGTCATGAGAGGCCTCCAATACGGTAAAGCCGTTGTGAACCGAATGGGCCCCCGCCAACCCGCCGCTCTCGAATCCCAGGCCGCTGAGGAGGGTGTTGGCCTCGATGATTGCTTCGACCGAGAGGGTCACGACCTTTTTTTCCACGGCCAGCTTGGCCGCAAGACCATGCTCTAGCAGGGTATCGTAGCACAGCCGCGCCAAGGCAATCGCTGATAAGGTCGGGGGCGTAGCTCCGGTAAGCACGTTGGGCTTGCAACTCTTGGCGCAGGTATCGGCCTCCCAGAAAGTTGCGAGGGCATCTCCCATTCCCGACACCAGGTATTCCACCGGGGCATGGGCCACGATCTGGGAATCCACCAGTACACAGTCGGGGTTCTTAGGTAAGACCAGGTAGCGCTCAAACACCCCATCCTCCGTATAGACCACGGAGAGAGCCGAACATGGGGCATCGGTGGCCGCAATTGTCGGAACAATAATCACGGGAACCCGCATCTCATAAGCCACAGCTTTCCCGGTATCGAGGACTTTACCGCCACCGACGGCAATGATCAAATCAGCCTTTTGGTTACGGGCAATCTCAATGAGCCGGTTGATTTCGGGATCGCAGCATTCTCCCTGGAAAATTTCTTGGTGACAACTCACTTGTTGGGCTAAGAGACTAGCCTCAATGGCTTTGCTACAAGTGGAAAGAGCGGTCTTACCGCCGGTGAGGAGGGCCTTGGTCCCCAAGCGGGAAGCATGGTGACCGATTTCATCAGTGGCCCTGGGTCCTTGGACATAACGACCTGGCGCAAGCAACATCCGGCTCATCTTTAATCCTCCTTAAATGTAAAGATTAAATTAAATAATTACCATAAAATCTGAAGGACTAAGAGGGAGTTCCATAAGCACCTCCAAATCTCATTCAGGGCATCTTATT
>JARRQO010000305.1:2734-4265 GCA_037381685.1 Deltaproteobacteria bacterium
ATTCGAGACTCCTGATTCAAGTTAAAAATGGGTGCTCCCCCGTTATAATGACTGAATGCACTTGGCTATATCTGAAATCCGTGAAAAGTCCAAGGGGCTTGCGGTCTGGCGCTGGGAACCTTGGGCCTTATCACTCCCCATGTCTTCGGGGTGGGCTACGATTCCGTCAATCTGGCTTTGACCGGCAACATAATTCTAGCCCTCGCCCTCTGTTTCATGCTGGCCAAATTCCTGGCCACCTCTCTGTGCCTGGGCTCCGGGATGAGCGGCGGCATTTTTGCGCCGTCATTGTTCATCGGGGCCATGTTGGGAACCACGATGGCGATGGCCGCAAATCTTCTCTTCCCTGGCCTGAAACTCGAACCCCCCTACTTTGCCCTGTTGGGTATGGGCGCCATGGTGAGCGGCACCACCCTCGCTCCCATCACCGCCATCATTACCATCTTCGAGATCACCAACACCTATGCCATTCTGGTGCCCCTGATGGCCGCCTGCATCGGCAGCCTCCTTACGGTGAAATACCTGTATGGCTTTCCCATCTATGAGACAAAGTTAAGGCGGCGGGGCATCAATCTGATCAGGGGTCATGAGGTAAGCATCCTGCAAAGCCTCAAGGTCAGAGACACCATGATTCACCTGGTGGAAGCGATCTATGATTCCATCTTTTTGGAGGAAATTTTAGTGAGGGCCGAGAGAAATCCATATCCCTTTTTTGTCGTGCTTAATGACCAAGGGGAATTGAACGGCGTGTTATCGTTGTGGGATTTAAAGTATGCCATGCCATACACCCGGGAGTTGGCGTATCTGGTGGTGGCTGAAGAACTGAAGACCGAAAACGTGATCACTGTGACCCCGGACGATATTCTCTACACCGACCGCACATTATTTGAAGAGAATAACTTTTCCTACCTGCCCGTCGTTTTGCCGCATGATCGCAAAAAGGTCCTGGGGCTCTTGAGGCTTGACGACGTTCTCTCCGCCTGCCAACAAGAATTGGTCAAGGAGCGCCTGTTGCGGTTGCCTTTTAGGCGAAAAGGGGGTGGGGGGTCATAGTCTGAGCTCTTTTTGCCAAGGCTAAGCCAAATAATGGGGCCATCATCTCAAGAGGTCTTTCACAGGAGATTCCACAGGTCTATGAGGCCCATTACGCCGATAAGGTGCCGGTTTTCATCAACCACCGGAATTTCTTTAATATTGGCCGTCACCATGCGATCAATCACCGCCTTCAGGTCGTCCTCTTTCCCGGCAAAAATGACATGCCGGTCCATGAGGTCAGCCATCTTATCTGAGGTGATGCGGTCGAGGAGCGAGCGCACATGGAACTGGGGCCGGTGGCGAGCCGAAGTGATATGACGGATCAACACCCCCAAGGAAACAGTACCAAGCAAACGTCCCTCCGCGTCCACCACATAGATACCCCGGATCTGACGCATTCCTGTGACCTGTTCCGCAGCGTCCTCCATAGTGGCCTCCCCGGGTATGGCCAGATAAGGGAGACTTCCTAGTTGGTAAAGCGCATCCCCGATGTTCA
>JARRQO010000306.1:0-6764 GCA_037381685.1 Deltaproteobacteria bacterium
GAAGTCGGCTCGATCCCTGCCGGTGACCGAAGTGTCTGGCATTTTTCCTGCGAGGCCCCACTGATAGCTACGCACCAGCCAGTTACTACAAGAATCCATGGTTCATCCAGTTAAAGGTTGATTGTGGCGCTGCCAGCTCCCACATAGCTATCAGTGGGGCCTCGCAGGAAAAATGCCAGACACTTCGGTCACCGGCAGGGATCGAGCCGACTTCTTGGGGTCCGAGGCAGGCTGCCGCCCGTAAATCCGCATTGCCTCTTCGCCCACCAGGTCGATAACCCTGGCCATGAGCAGGCGGGAGGCCGCTTCTTTGCCGCCGTGGTAGGCGGCCTTGCGGCCCCAGTGCCAGGGATTGGCGAAGTTAAAGGCGGTCCAACCCCAACGCACCAATTGGTCAAGATGGTGGCGCTTGATAAAGGCCAGGCCCCAGTGGCCCTTGATATTCCGGTACATCTCGTGATAGCGCACCAAGGTCCCCAGTTCCACATCCTTGAAGGCGCGGATGGGTCTGGTCTCCAGCCAGGCAGCCAAGCGGGTCCCTACCCGGTTGTGCAGGGCCACCAGGTTGGCAAGGGAGGCCTTGAGCTCCGGCCGAACTTCCCCGGGATAATAGGCCTTGGCGATCTCTTTGATCAACTCCATGGACATGTCGTTGATGGCCTTAAAAGAGATGGCGGTGACCGGCCACCATTTCATCAGGTAACGCCGCCGATAGCTGCGGATGAGTTCCAGGGCCGCCTGGTCTTCAGGCCTGGGGTCAGGCAGGGTGATGGACAACTCCTCTGACACCACATCCTGCCGCAGTAGGGTCTGGATAACCTGATGCCGGGTTATGAAACGCATCGCCAACAGAGACACGCCCCACAACACCAGCAAGGCGCCGAGGGCGAGGCCTAACCAGTAGTATTCCAGATGAAAATTCATGCGCGCCACAAACGGAGTTTAGGGTTCCTAGCCATGGGAAACAGAGAAAGATCGTAACGCTCAGGGTTGAACTGAAATTTTCGTCCTACCCTCCCCTGCCCTGCGACGTTGCAATACTTCATAAACCGCTTCAATCTCCGCGGCCATCTGCTCCAGAGAAAACCGCTCCACCACCAGTTCCCGGCCCCGGCGCCCCAAATCCCGGCGCAGGTCCGGGTCGGTCATGAGCCGTGTCAGGACCTGGGCCAGGGACGAGGGGTCCCGGGGGGGCGCCAGTAAGCCGGTTTCCCCCGAAATGACTACTTCGGGAATGCCCCCCACCGTAGTACCTATCACGGGCCGCGCCATGGCCATGGCCTGCAACAGGGACTGGGGCACGCCTTCGTTGGCGTAGGAGGCCAGGACCACTACATCCATCAGGGCAAACCACGGGGCCACCTGATCCCGGAAACCCGCCAGGTGCACCCAGGGTTTCAGACCCAGTTGGGTGATTTTTTCCTGGATCACCACCCGGTAGGGCCCCTCCCCCACCAGGAGGAGATAAGCGCGGACCCCCTCAGCAATGAGCTTTTGGAAGGCCTCCAGGAGATAGAGGTGGCCCTTCCAGGACCGCAGCACCGCGACGCTGCCGAAGACGAAGGCCTCGGGAGGAATCTTGATCCGGTCCAGCAATTCCCGGTTTTTTTCCTGGGGGATAAACTCCGTCAGGTCCACCCCGGTGGGGATGGAAAAAATTTGCCGGGCCGGCACCCCTAACCGCTGCATAAGCAATTGCTTAGTGGCCTCGCCGGTGGTGATTATGGCGGCGGGGTTTTGGTAAAGCCAGCGGGTCTGCCAGTTGATTTTAAACCCCTGTGAATGGGCCCGGCGGTGCAGTTCGCCCCGATGGTCGCAGGCAAAGGCCAGGCGATGGCCGCGCTGCCGCAGGGCCTGGGCTTCCACGAAGACACGCTGCTCCTGCCCGCCCCAGCCCAGGGAGGCTTCGGTGTGCAGGATGGCCAAAGGCTTGTGCGTTGACTTACGGGGCATAATGGCATTTTATCCTTTTAACGTCCGCCTTGCCAGTCACCTCAAGTCCTTACGCCCTAGTTCCCGGTAGAGCTCTTCCAGTCGCCGCAGCATGGCCTCCAGGGAATACCGCGCCGCTATGGTACTGCGGGCTGCTTCTCCCAGACGCCGGCGCTCGGCGGGATGGCGCCAGAGTGCCAAAATAGCCCGGGCCAACGCCTGGGGGTCGCCGGGGGGCACCAGTCGACCATTGATCCCGTCAACCACGGCCTCCCGGGAGCCGCTGACTTTCGTGGCCACCACCGGCAAACCCGCACCCATGGCCTTTAACAGGGCCAAAGGCAGGCCCTCCCAGAGAGAAGGCTGCACAAACAGGTCCAAGGCGCGATAAATTTCGGGCAAATCCCGGCGGGTGCCCAAAAACCGGACCGTGCCCTCAAGACCCAGGTCCCGAACCTGGCGCTTCAGGTCATCCTGCCGCCGGCCTTCACCCACCAGGAGCACGACTAAGTCAGGTATCTCCCGGCGCACCTCCGGCAGCGCCGCCAGCAGGTGGGCATGGCCCTTTTGGTCTTCCAGCCGCCCCACCGCGCCGATGACCAGGCCTTTAACTCCTAACCGTTTTCGGGCGGCTTCCCGGTTCAACGGCGGGTCCAATTCGGCCAAAGGAATGCCGTAGGGCAAGAGCAGCAGGCGCGAGGCGGGCACACCGTCGTAGCGCCGGACGTCCTGCCAGACCTGGGGGCTGCCCACCAGCACCCGGTCCGTGGCCCAGGCCAGAAGAAAATTCCACACCCGGCGATGAAACTTGACCTGGGTGTAGGAATTATGCACTGCCGCCACCACCCCGGACAATCCCAGCCCCAGGGCGGCCAGGCGGCCAAACAGGTTAGGATGGTAGAGGTGGGTATGGAGGATGTCCGGGCGGCGGGCTTTAAGGGCGCGCCGCACCGCACTCACCGCCCGCCAGATGGAGGTGCGCTTGATATCCAAGCCCAAACTGGCAACCTCATAGCCTTGGGCCTGAAGTTCAAGACCCACGGGGCCGGGAGGGCCCAGGGTGAGGACCGCGACGACAAACCGCCGGGGATCAAGCCCCCGGACTATGGCAGCCACCAGATCTTCCGCGCCACCCACCGGCATGGTCACCAAAAGATGGAGGACCCGGAGGCGTTTTGTAAAGGGCGCCGAGTCGTCAGGCGGCAAACCGATGGTAACCCCCTGCGGTTGAAGTGCCCCATGAGATGAAATTCTGGTTCTTTTCTGTGACTGGTCCCGCATCTTAGAGCCGGAAATCCTGCTATCTTTGCCGTAATTTTGTCGGTTCTAAAGGGATTTTGTTGATTTTTTGCCATTATAACAGAATTTCGAGGGTATATGGGTACCTCCCTTCCCCGTTGGGGTTGAGTTTGGGCCGGTGGGCATCCGTACTGCTCTAACCACCGGAGGCGAGGCCAACCTGGCAAGTCCCAAGCGGATTGATTCGCGCCCGGAACTTAGGGGGGAAGACTTGCACATACCTGCGGTAAGGGTCTGAGAAATTTGCCCTTCCAGGACTTGACAGCCAGCCGCGGTTTTGTTAACTAATCAGGTGAGCGTGGGGCTGTAGCTCAGCTGGAAGAGCACTTGAATGGCATTCAAGGGGTCAGGGGTTCAAATCCCCTCAGCTCCACCAAGGATTTCAAGGGGTTAGTGAGGCGGCGCTAACCTCTTTTTTTATAGGGTATGCACATAGTGTGCATGGATTCCTTTCCAAGGCCAAAAGAAACCGGGGGATACCTGCACCCGGCCACAAAATCAGTTTTGAAGATTAACCCCTGCTAAGGTTGCTAAACTTGCTAAACTTTCCCCGCCAGCCTGGACCGCATCATACACCGCTAAGGAAAGTGTTTGCGTCTTGCCAGGCAAATTGCCGGCCACCATTAAGGTCGCGCCAAATTCCCCCATGGCCCGGGCAAAGGCTAACATCGTGCCGGCGAGTATCCCGCGCCAGGCCAAAGGAAAGGATACCCGTAAAAATACCGTCCATTCCGATAAACCAAGAGTCCGGGCGACATTTTCCAAACCCTGATCCACTTCTTCAAAAGCCGCCCGAGAGGACTTGAGGACCAAGGGAACTGAGACGATAGCCGCGGCCAGCACCGCTCCCTGCCAGGTAAAAATTAAAGAAAGGCCCAACGTCTCTTGCAACAGGCCCAACGTCTCTTGCAACCATCCGCCGATCCATCCCTGGCGGCCAACCAAAACGAGGAGATAATATCCCAGGACCGTGGGCGGCAGCACCAGGGGCAAGGTGGACAGCGCCTCCAGCCAATCCCGGCCCCAGAATTGCCGGCGGGCAATCATGAAGGCCAAAGCCACTTCCGCCAGGAAGGCAAAGAAAGTGGCTAGGCTGGCTACCCGTAAAGTTAGCCACAAGGGTCTCAGATCGATGACATAATCCATAGTTTAATTCATTTAGACAAAGGGGCAATCCATACCCCCAAAAGCAGCCATAATTATTCGCAGCCACCTCCCAGGCCTTTGCCCGGGCAGCCTATGAGAATGTCTGGGGGGGTGTCTCCCACCGCGCTCACCAGGACCGCCCGGCAATCGTAAAGGATTTCTGCCAAGGCCCACCAGCGATAGACACCGTTGCCGGGGGGCGGCGCTGTCCGTTCTTCCCGACACCGAAATCCTTGCCCATCTGGCTCCCAGATCTGGAAGGAAGTGGCTTCCCCCAAATGCAGATTGACCAGCATGCCTTCCCGGGTGGCCACGGCCACATAAGGTAGGTCCAGGGCCAGGGAAGGCAGCGCCGCAGCACAGGCGCTGAGGCAGCCACGCCAGTGCTCCGCCTGGTCATCATCCAGCAGGCCCACGGCATCAGCCCGACACCTGGTACAGTGCCGCATTTGAGGCAGAAAGGTTTCAGCAGTTTGGCGCAGTTGCTCCATGTCCGGCTGCGAGGGTTCGGGAACCTCAGCAAAGGGGGTGTCGGCATTGGGATACATGGGCATGAGGTTTAGTATGTCCACTCCCAAGGTTGCCATTTTCTCGGCCACCGCGGCCACATGATGGTCATTGATGTTGGGGATGACGATGGTATTGACCTTCACCGTGATGCCCCGGGCTTTCAGGCCGGCGATCCCTTCAAGTTGGCGTTGCAGCAGAATTTCCGCGGCGGCCCGGCCTCGGTGAACCTTTTTGCCGTCCCGCACCCAGCTGTAGATGTGCTGCCCCACCTCCGGGTCCACCGCGTTAACCGTGATGGAGATGTGGGAGACCTGAAGATCGGTCAGTTCCTGGATATACGGCGGCAAGCCCAGCCCGTTGGTGGCCAGGCAGAGGAGGAGATCCGGAAAGCGCCCCCGGACCAAAAGGAGGGTCTCCATGGTCTCCTTGGGGTTGGCAAATGGGTCCCCCGGTCCGGCGATGCCCGCCACGGTGATACGAGGTTCGGCAGCTAGCACCTCCTCCAGGTAGGCTACCGCTTGCTCAGGAGTAAGCAGGGCGCTGGTGACTCCCGGGCGGCTCTCGTTGACGCAGTCATACTTCCGGTTGCAATATTTGCAGAGAATATTGCACTTGGGCGCCACCGGCAGGTGCACCCGGCCGCATTCTCCTTTGACCTTGACGTTAAAACACGGGTGACGGTGGGTATCCAGTTCGATGTTCATGGCTTCCGCCCCATGTGTTGTCCAAGAATTACTTGGGCCCTCGGGCAGTTAACAGACCCCACATTATTAATATGAAACATATGAGGAAAGCAGCCTATGAAGCCACCTGGCCCAAAAGACCCATCAGGTTTCCCCATTAGAGATAGCCATACCCCACCGGCGAATCCTGTTGTTTCTTTTCCAGCACGGCATTGACGATGCGGTCCAGGAGGCTTTGGGCGCCGCGATACCCCAGGTGGAGAATCCGCTGGCCGCCAAAGCGGTCATGGATGGGGAACCCCACCCGAATCAAGGGCGCGCCCCAGCGCCGGGCCAGGTGATAGCCCTTGCTGTGGCCGATGAGGAGATCAGGGGCCAGGGCCTCCACTTCCTCGGCAATTTCATAGAAATCCAACCCTTCCCGGACCATGGGGGGCTCCGGCAGGAGGTTGTCGCTCACTTCAGCTATGGCATCATGAAAATGCCCACTCTTCCCGCCTGAAGCGCAAAGGACCGGACGGACGCCGATTTCCAGCAGAAAGGCGGTGAGGCCCACCACCAGGTCTTCTTCGCCATAAACCACGGCCTTTTTGTTAAAGATATACTTATGGCCGTCCACGTAGGCGTCGATGAGTCGGCCCCGCTCCCCCTCGTGCAAGAGCGGCGTGGGTTGTCCCGCTAATACCTCCAACGCCTTGAAAAAGCTGTCGGTTTCTCTGAGGCCGATGGGCAGGCCCAGTTGCTTCAGGGGTATGACGAACTTGTCTGCCAGAATCTGCCCGGCGGTGTTTTGGCCGATAAGGGTCCGGCCGAACTCCAAGGTGGCTTGGGACCGGCCCATGGCCAGAATATCCGCCAGGGGAGTGCCCCCGGCGGGGATCTTTTCATAATCAAGCTCAGCCGGCCCATCCAGAGTGTCGGAGAGGTCCGGCAACACGATGGCCCTCAGGCCGAAATCGTTCAGGACTTCCTTCAGGTGGCGCAGGTCCGCGGGAGACACAAAACCGGGCAGGAGATTGACCGCTGCGGTGGGGTCTCCCCCCTGGGCCACCTGCTCCACCACCGCTTTCACCGCAGCATGAAAGCCCTCCATGTGGGTGCCGGAATAACTGGGGGTGGAAACCGTCACCACCGGAGTCTCCCCCAGATTATTCAGGCTGGCCTGCTCCTGGCGAAATTCCTGCACCAGCCGGG
>JARRQO010000307.1:0-2596 GCA_037381685.1 Deltaproteobacteria bacterium
TTTCATGCAGGCTATAAGCGCCATCGCCTCTTCTTCGCTGAACGCCTGCATGGTTTCGGTCTTGCCGCCGTATTTCACGCTCAGGGGGATCAGGATTTTGGCTACGGTTTCGGCATTAGGGGCTTCCAGGATGCACATCTCATCATACTGCCCCATCAAAAGATACCAGCCTTTAATTTTCGCCCCCATGGCCGTGACCGTCTTCTTGACCTCTTCAGCCATGGCGGGTGCGTCTTTAATGGAAGCAAAACTCTTTTCCGTCCATTTGGCCAATACCACGAATGTTGGCATTTCCCTACCTCCTTTCCGTAATCCCTCCTTTGATTTGACCCCATTATCTGGCAGGAATGCACTTAATGTCAAGTATACCACATTCTTGGGGATATCAATTTTGTTTCCAGGGCCTGGCCTGAATTTGATGGATTTGCCCGCCAAAGATGAGATATGATAACGTTTCATTCGACATCACTTTATCCCAGAGCTACAACATGACTGAGACTAAAATAGGTTTTGTGGGCACCGACGGCCGGACCCTGTTAGCCGCCCTGGAGACCAGCCGCGCTACCAGCGAGCTTTATCCCGGGGCTTATCGCGGCGTGGTGGTCAGGGGCACCGGGGCCATGGAGCCCTTTGCCCAAAAAATGGGTTGGCCCCTTGATTTCATCCCGGTGCCCGACAATTCGGCTGGCGCTTATGCCGCGGCCCTGACGAAGGCCTTTCAGGAAGAGGCCCTGGACGTGGCCCTAATCATGCCGGAGGGTCTGCTTTTCGAGGGCCTGGTGGACCGGGTGAGTCAGGCCGGGTTTGGCCAGCGCCTCATCGGACTGGACAGCCGGGGGGCCGAATGCGAAGCCGACAAGATTGCCTGCAAGCGCTATTGCGACCAAGCTGGCATTCCCGTGGCCCCGGCCTGGACCGAAGCGGAAGCCCGGGACTATCTTACGGTGCGGGCCGCGTGCCTGGATTATATCCATGAGTTCGGCGGCGCGGTTTTAAAATACCCTTACAGCGCCGGGGGCAAGGGTGCCCGGGTGATCCTCAACACCTGGGACTTGAAAGACGTTTACGACAACTTACTGAATGACTTTAAGGATTCTTACAAGCGCGCCTGCGGCAAAAAATCGCCCTGGCCCCTGCTCATCGAGGCCCGCATGTCCGGAGTGGAGATCAGTTTCACCATCTTCGTGGACGGCCACGGCCATTATCAAATCCTGCCCACGGCCATGGACTACCCGGAACGCTTCGAGCGCCCGCCGGGTCTGGACAATCCCATCACCGGCGGCATGGGGTCCATTTCGCCCCATCCCTTGGAATCCTCCGCCTTATTGGAGCTGGCCGACACCGCCATCGCCAAACCCCTCATCGAAAGCCTCAAAGCCATGGGCGTGCTCCGGCCCTGCGTGCTCTATCCGGGCTGTTTCGTCTCCTTTGACGGCGATTTTCAGCCCAGGGCCATCAGAGTGTGCGAAATCAACATCCGCCCCGGGGAGCCCGAGTTCCAGCCCATAGTCAAACGCCTGCGCAATTTAGGAGCCCTGGTCAAAGCCATGGCCGCGGGCAATCTGCACGAAGTTGCGCCGGAAGTGCGCTTTGACCAGGTCTCTTTGTGCATCGCGCTGGTGACCGGCCCCGGCGGCCCCAAGCAGCAGAAAGGCTATCCCTGGTCCCTGACCAAGGGGGAAGTGGTGGAGATGGATTTGGACTATTTCAACAAGAAGAAGATCACCATCATCCCCTCAGCCATGGATTACGCCGAGGGCATCTTCAAATCCGACGGCTCCCGGGTGGCGTATCTCTTGGCCAATGCCACGGTCAAGGCCAACCAGACCTTGGGACGGACGGCCGAAACCCTGCGGCAAAAATTGCTCAATGCCTTTGATAACGGCAAGATCCGGGTAATTCCCCGGGAGGATGACAACGGCAACCGCCTGGCCCTGCGCCGGGATATCGGGGGGCATTATCACCAGGCGGAAGCGCTTAAAAGCAGGGGTTAGATATTAGGGATTAGGGGCCAGGGGAAATTTTGCAGGTTTCATTTAAGGCAGAGAACCTCTGCACCTGAGGGGGAGAAAAATTAATAAATTTTTTATTAATCCCTAATCCCTGGCCCCTTACCCCAGCTTTCTACTGCACCTGCTCCTCTCCCGGCTCCACCTGGAATTTCAGGATCCCGGGCCGGTTGGTGCTGTCGATGTAACGGTTCCAGACATCTCTGAGATCCTGGATGGCCCGCTTTACGTCCAATTCGACCCCTTTAGCCCGCAGTTGCCCCAGGCCGTAATAAAGTTCGTTGAGAAGCCGGATTTGGGTAATGCTCACCACCTGCTCCATGGCATCTTCGCCTAAGGCTTCCAGGTCCAGCTTTTCCAGTTCGCTCAGCTCGTTGAGGATTTCCGAGGCGATGCCGGTGAGCAGGTCCTGGTAATATTGGGGACCGCTCAGATCGATGCGGCGGCCCCGGCTCATGGTGATGCTGACTGGGGAAGAATTCATTAACAGGCCGGGCCCTTATCCGAGAGGTAGCGGTAAATGGCCCCGTCGTATTCGTGGGTCAGTTTGAAGACCTTACGGGCCAGATTGTAGCGGGTGCTGACAT
>JARRQO010000308.1:0-2589 GCA_037381685.1 Deltaproteobacteria bacterium
AGTTTGCCTTTGCGCTCCAGGACCTTCAAGGCCGCGTCGATGCCGGAGGCCACCGCGGAGGTATTTTCAAAGGCCACGTGAATCCAGGGATGCATCCAGGCGGTCTGGGGCATGGCCGACGAGACGATCTCCATGCAGCCGGTGGCGTGGGCGATAATGGCATCTTTGCCGATGGCCTTGCAGACCCAGCGCACGGCCAGGGCCTCGCCGCAGCCCTGGCAGGAGCGATGGCCCGAGGTAAAGTACTCATCCCGGGGCATCATGCGCGAGGCATACGTATCGAACTTCGTGCTTTCCGCAAATCCATATTTTTCCATCAGCCTCTTACCCCATAAATAAAATATTCCTGGGTGGGTCCGTGTTTGACTTCGGCCTGAGCGTGCTGCACCATTTCCCCGAAGGCCTCGGGCTGCACGTCCCGGCCCCCCAGGCCCACGGTGTATCCCAGGATATGCGGTTTCTGGGTCAGGGGGTACATGGCGCTGCGCACCTCGGCCAGGACCGGCCCGGCCGCGCCCCCCAGGGACAGGGCCCGGTCGCAAACCAGGACCAGTTCCGCGCCGGCCAGGGACTGGCGCAAATCGGCGAAGGGGAAGGGCCGCCACAACCTGATCTTCACCAGCCCCACAGGCAGGCCCTGATCCCGCATGGCGTCCACCGCGGTTTCGGCCACTTCCGCCAGAGAGCCCATGATCATGAGGATAATTTTGGCATCCTCGGTGCGATAGGTTTCCACGGGCTGGTAGTAGCGGCCGGTGAGGTCTCCCCATTGTTTCCAGACTTCGCAAATGGGGCCGTAGGAGTCATTGAGGGCCACCTGGTGCGCCATCTTCACTTCGGTAAAGAGTTCGGGCATGGCAAAGGCCCCCATGGTCACAGGCTTGGCGGGGTCCAGCTTGTGGTAGGGCGCCAGGGGCGGCAGGAAATCATCCACGGTCTCCTGGTCCATCAATTCGTGGGCTTCCACCACGTGGCTCAGGATGAAGCCGTCGAGGCTGACCACCGTGGGCAGCAGCACCCGGTGGTCCTCGGCAATCTTGAAGGACATGACGGTGTGGTCAAAGGCTTCCTGGCCGTTTTCCACGAAAACCTGCACCCAGCCGATGTCCCGGGCCGACATGATGTCGCCGTGGTCGTTCCAGATGGACAACGGCCCGGACAGGGCCCGGTTGGCCACGGTCATGACAATGGGCAGGCGCATGGCCGAAGCGATGAACAGGATTTCGTTCATCAGGGCCAGGCCCTGGGAACTGGTGGCGGTGTAGGTCCTGGCGCCCGCTGCGGCGGCGCCGATGGAGGCGCTCATGGCGGAATGCTCGGATTCCACGGTTACGAATTCCGCGTCCAGCTCGCCATTGGCCACCAGCGAAGACAGGTGCTCCACGATGTGGGTCTGGGGGGTGATGGGATACGCCGCGATGGCTTCGGCCCGGGCCAACTGGACCGCGTAGCTCACCGCGATGGAGACTTCCATGCCGACTCGCTTCTTATGAGCTCTAGCCATCGTCATTCCTCCAGCACCATCTTGATGCAGCCGGTGACGCACTCTTTGACACAGATGCCGCAGCCTTTGCAGTAGGTGTTCATCTCAAAGTAGCCGTCCGGGGTCTCGGAGATGCCCGCTTCAGGACACACGGTCCAACAGATGCCGCACTTGATGCAGCGGCTCCGGTCCCACTCCGGATGGCTTGACCGCCAATCGCCGGTGTTGTAGTTCCGGGCCGTGCCCGGCTCGGTCAACACGCCGCCGATCTCAATTTCCTGCCAGGTAAGTTGATCCCAAGGTTTGCTCACGACTTGCGCTCCTCAATGGTGGTCTCTTCAAAGGCCACCTTCAGGGCATTAAAATTTTTCACCGCCAGGGGCCCGAAGCGTTCCCTCAGGGGCTCCTCCATGGTTTCCACCTTAACCACCCCGGTGGCCTTGAGCAGGGCTCCGATCATAGTGGTGTTGACAATGGGGACCCCCAGGACCTCCCGGGCGATTTTGTTGGCGTCCACCAGGGCCAGGGTATGGGTGTAGCCGTATTCCTGGCGAATCTGGGCGGCGCTCTTGTGGGTATTCAAGACGATGAGGCCGCCTTCCCGCAAGTCCGCCGGAGGATTTTGAATCGTGAGCAGCGAGCCGTCCAACACCACCACCACGTCAGGATTGACGATCTTGCAGCGCAGCTTGATGGGCTTGTCGTCCACCCGGCAGAAGGCCTGCACCGGGGCGCCCCGGCGCTCCGGGCCGAAACTGGGGAACCCCTGGGCGAACTTGCCCTCGGCAATGGCCGCCAGGGCCAACAGTTCCACCGAAGTTACCGCACCCTGGCCGCCGCGGCCATGAAAGCGGATTTCAATCATGGTGTTTTCCAATTTTCAGCAAGATGTTTTTCCAAAAAATAAGTGATATTTCCCTGCTTGCCAGCGACCTGAATGACCTATTCGCCCGGAGGCCGACAGAATTTTTCGGTCTCGGCCAGGCAACTCCCGGCGGTTATACAAATCTACTCGGTAACCTTATAACATTACCTTAACAGTTGTAAAAGCCGGGAAATTCCCGATTCCTTTGTCAGAAATTTTCCTACACTCCAAAATTTTCCCG
>JARRQO010000309.1:0-2588 GCA_037381685.1 Deltaproteobacteria bacterium
CGAAAAAATATGCCTAACGGACTGGCCGGCTGCGATATCAGGTCGTATCTTTAGGATAAAGCGGGGTAACCCCAGTGCTCAATCATTCTTACCTCCAATGTGTACGCGGTATGGCAAAGCTCTTAGTTAACCAGGATGAGCCGGAAAAAGACTGATCAAATCCCAACAAAATTCACCGGAGGTTCATATGCGACGTAATAAAATCGAGCAAATCCTTTGCGGCTTGGTGGCGACCTTGGCCTTATGGTTTACTGGCCTGCAGCCGGCCGGCGCCTGCACCCGGGCGGTCTACCTTGGACAAGATGGTACTGTTATTACTGGTCGATCCATGGACTGGAAAGAGGATATCCAAACCAATCTCTGGGTATTTCCGCGCGGTATGAAGCGAGACGGCGCCGCCGGCCCAAATTCTCCGAAATGGGTCTCCAAGTACGGAAGCGTTATTGCCTCCGGTTACGACATTGGCACCGCAGACGGTATAAATGAGAAGGGGTTGGTTACCAATCTCCTGTATCTGGCCGAATCGGACTATGGTCGGCTTAACGGCAAGCCGCCACTTGCCATGTCTTTGTGGGCGCAGTATGTGCTGGACAACTTTGACACGGTGGCCGGGGCGGTGGCTGCATTGCGCCAGGAGCCGTTTCGGCTGGTCACGATGAAGTTACCCAATGGCGCAGGTGCCCAGCTGCATCTGGCGATTTCGGATTCGACCGGCGACTCGGCTATTTTCGAGTACCTCGACGGTAAGCTTGTCATCCACCACGGCAAGCAATATCAGGTAATGACCAATTCCCCCAGTTATGATCAACAACTCGCCCTAGACTCCTACTGGAAGCTTATCGGCGGTCTGACCTTTTTGCCGGGGACGAACCGGGCTGCTGACCGATTTGCTCGTGCCTCGTTTCTCATCAATGCTGTTCCCAAAGCCGTCGCCCCCAGCTACATCAAGGCGGTGCCGGGTGAAACTTATGCCCATCAAGCAGTGCTCAGTGTGCTCAGCGTCATCCGCAGTGTCAGTGTCCCCCTGGGCATCACTACCCCCGGCCAGCCGAACATCTCTTCGACGGTCTGGCGTACGGTTGCGGACCAGAAGAATTTAGTCTATTACTTCGATTCGGCCACCAGCCCCAATGTCTTCTGGGTTCCCCTGGCAGAGCTTGATCTGAAGGCAGGCGCCCCGGTGAAAAAGCTCACCTTAACCGGGGGCAAGGTATATGCTGGCGACGCTGCGAGCAAATTTAAGCCAGCTCAGCCGTTTGTGTTTCAGTCCGTTCCTGCCAAATGACCGCGGAACTTGGCGACAGGTCTGAGAAGTTATGGGGTTGTTCGTTAAAAAGATGAAGGCGGGCCTGGCTTTGCGATTTCATAAGGTGAATGGGGTTGCCCCCTAAGAAGCAATTCACCTTGTCTCTCTTCAAGAAGATGGGAGGTCGGCGGCACGAAAGCAGAAAAGATTGCGGTGTCGCGAGCTGCTATATCTGCGCGAGTTCAGGTCAAATATCTGGTAGTGGATTTGGTTATCATAGCGGCATTTCAGACCATGGCAATGGTTAAATTTTGCCCTCAATGTCACATCTAGGCTGATCCGATGCCAAGTTTATCAAGTCATTATAATTACAATTTTAAATCATCCACGTAGCCCTACGGCTTATAATACATCAACTGCCGGGCAATGGGGGCCACGGCCTCTTCCAGGGCCTGGCGTTCCTCCGGAGTCATGGGGATGAAGTTCCGGGCCGCGGCGGCCAGATGCCGCACCTGGGCCTCGGAATCGGCCCCTACCACCGCCAGGCTCACGGATTGGCTCCAGGCATAGGCCAGCAGCTCGCCCACAATGGCTTCGGGCTCTTCCGCCAACTGGGGCAACTGCCCCCGGCACAGGGCCTTCATGGCAATCACCCCCATGCCCTTGTCCATGGCCTCCTGGGCCAGGGGCAGGAAGCTGGCGTAGGCCGGCTCCGCGGGGTTTACCGGCAGCAGAATGGTGTCAAATTCATACAGTTCCAGGGCCCGCCGCAGCACCTCCGGATCGTGGTGGCCGGTGATGCCGATGAACCGCACCCAGCCCCGGTTGCGGGCATAGTGAAAGGCCTCCAGGGCCCCGCCCGGCGCGCCCAGGGCCTCGACCTCGTCCAGGGTCCGGATGTCGTGCACCTGCCACAGGTCCAGATAATCCGTGTCCAGATTTTTCAGGGTGATGGTCAAGTGGGCCATGGCCTCCCTAAAGCTGCGGCCATGGGACTTGCTGGTCAAAAAAATTTTATCCCGGTGGCCCTTGAGGTTGGGACCCAGGTAGGCCTCGCTGCCCGAATAGGCCCGGGCCGTCTCAAAGTAATTTAGGCCTTCGTCCAACGCGGCGCGGATGACCGCCTGGGCTTCTTTTTCCTTGCCATAGGTGCGCAGAATACCTTCGCCTCCCAGCCCTAAAATCGTGGCGGAATAACCGGTGCGTCCCAAAGGACGTTGGGGTATGGTCATATTAAATCTCCGTGTTCGGGTCTTTCAGGAATTCTTCTCCATACCGGCTTGAAAAGCGCAGCTAATTTCCTGCTGTTACCACAGACTGCCCAGTCTTGACAGGGCAGGGC
>JARRQO010000310.1:0-2585 GCA_037381685.1 Deltaproteobacteria bacterium
AACTTTTGGAAACATTCAACCTTGCCGATGCAGCGAGCCGGAAGTTTGCCGGCTATTCCAAGGGAATGAAGCGCAAACTCACCATTGCCGCCGGGATCATTCACAATCCCCCCATATTGTTTCTCGACGAACCGACGACCGGCATCGACGTTGCCAGTGCTCGCCAAATCCGTCATCTCATCGCCGGGATGCATCGTGCAGGGACAACTATCTTTCTGACCACCCATTACATTGAAGAAGCTGAAAGACTTTGCAGCCGAATCGCTTTCATTGTGCAAGGTAAAATCGTTCGGATTGATACGGTGGCCAACCTTATCCAACCGATCCAGGAAAAGCATGTGATGCAGCTCACCGTGTCGAACTCAGAACCCGCCCTGCACGGTAGGCTATCCGAAGCATTTCCAAACCTTACATTTCAGGATCTTACAGAGGGGCTGATTCGGGTAGAGGCTGGCGACCCCATTCGTGTCGGGCCACTGGTGCGCTTTCTGGAAGATCAGGGAACCGAGGTGAACGAGGCCCGGCGTATGCAACCATCCCTGGAGGAAGTCTTCGTGAAGATCACAGGCATTGAAGCGGACGTAATGCGGAAAGAAAAAGAAAAGAAAGGAGGTGGTGGCCCATGAAATGGTGGATTGCTTTCTGGAACATCCTTGCCAAGGATATGCGTGCCTATTACCTCAAGCCGCCCAATATTAGTTGGGGGCTAATCTTCCCCCTAGCATGGACAGGGATGTTCTTTATCAAGTCTGGTAGCGGGTTGGATAGCATTCTTACCATGCTTCCAGGAGTGGTGGTCGTTTCCATCCTTTTCGGAACCACTTCCATGCTGTCGGTGACCGTTACCTTCGAGAAAAAAGGACGCTCCTTTGACAGACTGCTCCTGGCACCCATATCCCTGGAACTCCTCATGCTTGCCAAGACCTCGGGGGCGATCCTCTTCGGCACGGTCAACGCTTTCATCCCCATCATCCTTGCGGCCTTTCTGACCGACCTTTCTCAAGCCGTCTGGAGCGCCGCTATCCCAGCCATTTTTCTCCTTGCGGTGACCTCCACCTTCTTGGGGCTGTTCATCGCCGTTTCAGTGAGTGAAGTCTTCGAAGCCCAGACCTTTTCCAACTTTTTCCGATTTCCTATGATATTTCTATGCGGGTTATTTTTCCCGATCGAGCGTTTGCCTATTTTTCTCCGACCTATTTCCTACGTGCTTCCGCCGACCTACGGCGCCGACATTCTTCACGGTGCCTTCGGCATTGGAAATACGATGCCCATGTTGATTAATTTCGCACTGCTGGTTGTTTTCTCCTTAGGGCTCTTCCTTATTAGCTTGAGAAATATTCAGAGGCGTTGGATCATATGAAATGGAAATACTACTTTGTGAAATATCTTCAAAAATGAGGGAAGTCCATCTTGAATTGTGCATAATTTGGTATCAGAAGTTACAGGCCACTTGCCATGATGCGAGATCCGTCTCTTTGACATGAATCAAACTGGAACTGTATATATCCAGCGAGGATAATTTTTCAGATATTGTTTTCTTATCTCAGGTCTGGCATTGGTTGTGATGAGATTATCTTATAAATCATATTTATCAAAGACTGAGTTTTTGTCCAAAATAAAACTCGTGACTGAATTGGGATATGGTTTTACGATATCTCGGAAATCTCAGGTGCTTGATATTGTGACGAAATTGCAGGTATCACAGGTCCGCGCTAAGTTGGAGATATCTTGTTCAACGAGTAAGCTCATCTGCTAATTGATTCTTTGCATAATAAAGAACTCATAGCCATAATAATCTGAGAATTTTTTATAGAGATTTATTTCATTTTTCATTTCTTCAAATATATCTAACGCGATTTCATTACCTTGATATTTCTTATTCAGTCGGGTTAATTCTTCTTCCATCGGTAGATAAAAATTATCGAGCCATGATGATTCTGGCAGGGTGAAATTAGAGATTAAGTGAAATCTTTCATTTTGAATTAAATCAATCTTGTCTTTAACAGCTTTAATATCTGGATATTCTTTTTCAAAATATTGGATGAGAGGAGCAGGCGGATTATTCACAAGATATACGATTTCTGTCACAGCTAAAAATCCATCATTTTTTAATAATTGATGGCACCTCCTTAACCCATTTTGAAATCCCATGAAATACAAAGCCCCTTCTGACCAAATGATATCAAAAGTATTTTTCTCAAAATCCATATCAAGCATTGAATTATTTTTCGGAACAATATGATCTAAAAGTTTTTCATCCTTTGCTTTTTTCATCAATTTATTAAGAAATGCTTGATGATTATCTAAGGCAATGATTGTGCCCTTTGAGATTTTTGCCAATTCGATAGTTTGTACTCCATGGCCACATCCAATATCTAAAATAAGAGGCCGCCCCGGGAGTTTGGGGATAGTATTGAATGCCCTCCGAGTAGATTCATTATCACCCGGTCCACCTCGTGGTAAGGCCTCAAACAATTCATTAAAATATTCCATTCCTTCCATTATTTATTTCCGTCGTTGTTTAATTATGTCTAATCCAGATAAATTGAGACTATCGTATAAAAATCGGATTTGTCAAAGGCAGT
>JARRQO010000311.1:0-3743 GCA_037381685.1 Deltaproteobacteria bacterium
TGGCGGGCCAGGTCTTCTTTAAGGTAATAGGCGTGGCTGTCGGGGTAGCGATGCACGTTCCCCAGGGCGTCCCGGATGGCGGCCAGGGCCAGGGGAGAAGGACCCAGGGGATTCTCATTCGATGCCAGTTTGATGGCGTCAGTAAGTCCGAGTTCTCGTTGCAGTTCTTCCAGAGGTTTGCCGGCCTGATAGGGCGTCAGTTGGGTGAGATGAGGCACTATGAGACTGGTAAAAGGGTTGCTGGCTACCATATAAAATGATTACCAAGTGTTTCCGGAGCCCAAAAAAGGGGCGGGGGTAAAGGCCAGAAGCTTGTAGAGGACTGCAGCAGCGGGTGCGAAGTTGACAAACACTTAATCCAGGCTTACTCGCCGAAATTTTCGGAATTTCCGGGGAAGTAAGCCTCCTTTACCCTGTTATAAGTTTAGTTCTAACCGGTTACTCTTGGGCGCGACTCCTTTTGTTTCCTGAACTTATCTCGCTTTTCTTATAAATTAACATAACCTTTTTACCCGAAGTTGTTAAAAAAATCAAGAGATTTTGGTATAAACAGCAAAGTTTCCCGCCCGCCCCCGTATGGTCTTAAAGCGCCCTCCTTCACCTCTGCGCCCTGGCCCATTACCTCCCGGGCGTTGACCTATGATCCTATTCTTGTTAGGTTTAAACAGCTTAATCAAGATGGGAGCCCCATGCTTAAAGCCAACCTTTATGCGGACCGGATTGATATTGCCCCCTTCCTGACCCCGGAGGAATGCCGGAAACTGGGAGGACCCGATTGCCCCCGGGTAGCTGCCCGCCTCCAAGCAGAGAACCCGGCGCCCGAAGATCTTCTGGCTCTTTCCCCCGCCCGGCGCCAGGCCCTGACCCTGGCCCTGCGGGCCACCGAAATCCTGCCGGTGGTGCAGTCCCTGGACTTGCCCCGGCCGGCTGGTGGACACCCGGGGGGACACGGTGGACATGTCCATGATCTTTCGCAGCTTTACTCCCCAGCGCCTGGATCAGGGCCTGGAGAACCACCGCCTGGCTTCCAGGCTCCAACACCGGCAGCTCATCATTCCCGGGGTGGTGGGCCCGCTGAAAGAGGAGTTGGCCGCTTACACCGGCTGGGATATTCGGGTCGGGCCCATCTGTGTGGCGGAGTTGCCCCTGTTTTTAGGAGAAGATCGCTGGCAGCCTCCGGCTGATGCTTGATTAACTTGGTGATTTTTCGCAGCCAAGGTTGCCCTGACCTTAAAAAGAGGAGTTGGAGGATGAAGGGTATGAGGTGAAAATCGCCACCAATGCCCGGGATGCCTTGAAAATCGTCGAGACCGAACCCCTCGATTTGGTCATCTTGGACATTCGTATGCCCGGCATGGACGGCCTGGAGGCCCTGCCTCGGATTCTGGGGCTCAAAGAGGGTTTGCCGGTGATCTTGAATACCGCCTATACTCAATATCAGGAGAGCTTCATGAGCTGGGCCGCGGACGCTTATGTGGTGAAATCTTCCGACCTCACCGAACTCAAAGAAAAAGTCAAAGAATTGGTAAGTAAATGAAGAATTCCTTAAAACATCTCAGCACCATCATCATGGCCGGCGGCAAAGGTGAACGCCTCTTTCCCCTGACCCGGGACAAAGCCAAGCCGGTGATCACCTTCGGCGCCATCTACCGGATTCTCGACTTTACCCTGACCAACTGCCTCAATTCCGGAATCCGCCGCATCTACGTGCTTTCCCAGTACGGCAGTTTCTCCCTGGACCAGCATCTGCGCCAGGCCTGGGACGTCATGCATCCCGATTTGGGCGAGTACATCTACTCCATGCCCCCCCAGCAGATCATGGTAAACCGCTGGTACCGGGGCACCGCCGATTCCATCTATC
The DNA here is from genome assembly GCA_037381685.1 of Deltaproteobacteria bacterium. Taxonomy (GTDB): domain Bacteria; phylum Desulfobacterota; class Desulfobaccia; order Desulfobaccales; family 0-14-0-80-60-11; genus 0-14-0-80-60-11. The sequence goes on from JARRQO010000311.1 coordinate 1,862, forward strand.
AAAACCTCACCATTCTGGATCAGGAACGCCCCCAGCAGGTGCTCATTTTATCCGGCGATCATGTCTACAAAATGAACTACCTGGAGATGATGGAATTTCACCTGCAACAGGACGCTGACCTCACCGTGGCCGCAGTCATGGTGCCCCGGGTGGAGGGCAGTTCCTTCGGCATCCTCAAAGTAAACCAGGCCTCCGAGGTGGAAAATTTTCTGGAAAAGCCCAAGGACCCGCCGGGCCTGCCCGATAATCCCGACTATTCCCTGGTCTCCATGGGGGTCTACATCTTTAAGGCCAAAATCCTGGTGGAAGAAGTCATCAAAGACGCCAAGAAAAAGACCAGCAAGCACGATTTCGGCGGCGACATCATCCCCCATATGGTAGGACGCAAGAAGGTCTTTGCCTACAACTTCCAGGACCCGGTCAGCAGGACGCCCCGCTATTGGCGGGATATCGGCCTGTTGGACGCCTACTTTAAGGCCCACCAGGACCTGTTGGGCGCCTCCCCCGTATTCGAACTCTACGATCCCGACTGGCCGGTGCGCAGCCGTCCCCAGCTTTTGCCCCCCAGCAAGTACATCTGCGCCGGCTCCCACGTCACCGTGGAAGACTCCCTCATCGCCTCCGGCTGCGTCATCGAAGGTGCGGTCCAGCGCTCGGTCTTATCACCCGGCGTTAAGGTGGGCGCTGGGGCCAACGTTTCCGAGGCCATCCTGTGGGACGGGGTCGAAATCGGCGCCGGAGCCCAAATCCAACAGGCCATCATCGAAGAAGGCGTGAAAGTGCCCCCGGGCTTCACCATCGGCGTCGACCCGAAAAGGGACGCCAAACGCTTCCACCTCACCGAAAAAGGCGTGGTCGTCGTGCCCAATAATGCGGTGATGTAAGGGAGTTGACCTTGTTACCTCGGCGCGGTTTGCTGTTTTGAAAATTTCCCTGGTGGCACAGGCGTTTCGCCTGTGCCGAAGATGCCAGCGGTTTGTTTTTCTCGTTCCCAAGCTGAGCTTGGGAACGCCTTTATTTCTGCCAGGTTGAACTTGGCAAGCATTTTTGTTCGCACGTACAATTTAAGAACGAGTTATTAAAGGAAGGATAATAAGATACATGTCTTCCATGGCAGCAGCCGCCAAAGGCGATCTCATCCCCACCCGCCTCTACCTGGTGCGCCACGGCCAGGTGGCCGACGGTCACACCGACCGCTATCACGGTCACAACGACATCGGCTTGAGCCCCCACGGCGTGCGGCAATTTGAGGCTCTGGCCGCCCAGCTTGAGCCCGTGCCCCTCGCTGGCATCTATGCCTCGGATCTGACCCGGTCCGCAACCGGGGCCGAGATCATCAGCCGGGGCCGGGAGGTTACCTCCCAGGTCATCCCCGAATTTCGCGAAATCAACTTCGGCGTCTGGGAAGGCCTGAGCTTTACTGAGATTGCCGAACGCTACCCGGAAGAACTCGAGGCCCGTTTGAAGGACCTCGCCAGCTTCTGCATCCCCGGCGGCGAAAGCCTCACGGACGTCCGCACCCGGGCCCTGCCCCGCCTCACCAGCCTCCTCGCCCAACACCACCAAGAGGCCTTCCTCATCGTGGCCCATGCCGGCATCAACCGGGTCATTCTTAGCGATGCCCTGGGCCTGTCCCTGGAGTTCCTCTTCCGCCTGGACCAGAACTACGGCTGCCTCAATATCATCGACTATTTCCCCGACCTGGCCGTAGTGCGCCTGATCAACGGCGGCGTCAACGGTATTGCGGCCGGGGCTTAGCCAACGCTCCACGCCCCGTTCGCTTTTATTAAAAAGTTTCTTTAGCCCGAATAATTCGCCGGGCTCCAAAAAGCTTGGTGGCACAGGCTTTCCCGCCTGTGCAAAAAACACCCGGCTTTTTGGG
>JARRQO010000311.1:3752-4375 GCA_037381685.1 Deltaproteobacteria bacterium
GGCTATTTATTTTATCTTTATATTTCGATACGTTGTCGTGTAATTCCAAAGGTTCATGAATAAAGAGGATTAGGACTACCTTCCCCCTCCCTTTTCCTCAGAATCGCAGCCGCATGGCCGGGATCAATACCACCAGGGGTAAGGTCCCCACATATCCCAATTCATGGCCGCTTCGGCATTATAAGACGCCGCCATGGCTTGTTCATGGGCGATCTGCTTTTCTACCGCCAACTGCTGAAACCTCTGATAGGCCGCCTCATCACCCACGTACAGGCGATCTTTGGCGGCATCGGCATAAACGTAAGTTGTCTTGCCTTTCCATTCTAAAGGGGACGAGTTGGCCTTGCACCAGGGTCTTGAGATGGGCTTGCCTTTCAGGGGTGCTCGCCAGCTTGAGGTGAAACCCGGCGGCCGAGAGCAAGGTCAGCGATGAATTACCTAATAAAATCTAAGGATTCTCGACCAATGATGCTACCGGCTAATGAATTAATTTTGTGCATTGGGCAATCAAATGCCGGTAAAACGAGATCAGCGATTCTCGGGAAGGCTGGAAGCCTGACGAATCTGGACGTGGAGAAGCGTATTCAATCGTGTTGATGAATCCGACACGATCTTTTCAGGGG
>JARRQO010000312.1:0-2571 GCA_037381685.1 Deltaproteobacteria bacterium
CAGTGCGGGTGCATACCGACCTGCCCAAATGGGCCTATGTCCAGGCCTTGCTGGCCCGGGGCGACCGCCGGGTGGCCGACATCCTCCTGGCCGCCCACGAACATGGCTGGAACCAGGCCTTCAAGGAAAGCCTCGTTAACCCAGACTTTTTCACCTTACGGGAACGCCGCCCAGATGAACTCTTCCCCTGGGACTTCATCGACCACGGCCTCAAAAAATCCTATCTCTGGGAAGAGTATCAACGGGCTCTCCAAGGCAAAGAAACCCCACCCTGCCAGCCGGCGGTCTGCACCCGCTGCGGCATCTGCGCCGGCGAGGGGGAGGAGAAGGAGGGCGGGGCAGGGGGCTAAGGATGAAAACCCTACCCCCTCCCCTACACCCTACCCCCAATCCCTTAAATTGGCAGCACAGGCCTGTTCATGTTTCCACTGTAATCACTGTAAATTTTGATAATTTTATAATAAGATGATCCCAATTCACCGTTCTGCCAGGGGGTGCGTCGTGAAGACTTGGCCCGTGTCTACCTCCAAGAAAAAGAAGATCCTTTTTGTTTGCCTGTTATGTCTGTCTGTTCTTTTCCTGTTCTACCTCGGTTATCTGAGTTGGGGATATTGGATTAGCATGGACAAAGTGGCTTCAGTGGACAAAGCAGAAAAATTCAAAGTCAAACATGATTTCATCAGGGCAGTTGCCCAGGTATTGGGTGGCTTCTTCTTCCTCTTCGGTCTCTATTTTACTTGGAAGAGTCTAATAGCCCGGGATTCAGAGAAGGATCACTGGCCCATTATCTCGAGGCGAATCAACTGCGTTTGGCCCGGAACTGGGTCCTGGCCTACCTCCCGGAAGACGTGCTGGCGGAATTGGGCTTGCCTCCGGACCACAACCAGAGGCTAACCAATCGTGATCTAAGCTCTTATAACCTCACGGGCATGGATTTGCGCGGGGCATCCTTATCGGACATAAAAGGCCTGACCCTGGAGCAGCTGGCCGCGGCGATTACAGATGAAATGACCATGTCCATGTTGCCGTATTATTTGGAAAAGCCTCAACCCAAAAAACCGGAGGCTAAATGATATAATCTGTCCCCATAAAATTCCTCACCTGGAAAATCCAGCTGGCCCGCCTGTTGCGTCGGCCAAACTCTTTCGGCACCTATGCCACTTCGGAAATCGGCTAAACACAATAAGAACAGGCCGCAGCCTTGACAGGCCAGAACGATCTTAACGAAAAAAATTAATGTATTTAGTAAAGCTGCCGATGAGTAAGACAGGTATTGTTACCGAAAGGGCAAACTCCACCGCCAGGGGAGGATTCAAGGTCTCCGGCTTAAAGCCTCTATGCCATGGTAGCGGGATTGCCGTCGGTCTCAAAAACATTGCAATCTATAAACGGATGGGGACCAGCCATGCAAAAGTATCTCGATCAAACCCTGGAGTTTCTCAAGGATGAGGCTGGCGCCACGGCAACGGAATATGCCTTGTTAGCGAGCTTGATCGCCGGAGTTATCGTGCTGGCGGTTACTGCCCTTGGTCAAAGTGTTCTCGGGTTATTCCAATCAGTCTCCCTTCCTTAGGGCATTTAGGCTGGCTCGGTTCGCCGCGAATACCTCACAAATTTTGCAATTATCAGGAATCCAGGAAAATTCTTGTGGAGGATCCAAAGCCATAGGAAAAAAGCAGCCCCATAATCGGGATTGAGGATTTTTTTCCGGGAAAATTGAGCCGTTTCAAGGAATTCTTTAAAGACAAAAATCTCGTGGCACTCTTGGCAGGCGAATTTATAAGCCTTGATTAAATTACCCTGGCTCCCAAAACCCGCTGCATCTGTTTTAAAGCAAAGGCATGGGCCTCAGGGTCGGCGTCCGCCACCCCTTGCCGGTATACCACTGCGGGAATATCCCGATCAAAGAGTTCCTTGACGGTTTCCATGACGCAGATGGAGGTCAATACCCCCACCACGTGCACCTCTGTCACTTTCACCTTGCTTAACAACTCCTCCAGATTGGTGTGCGAAAAGGCGCTGTACCGGGTTTTTTCCACGCGGTAGTCGCCGGGCCCCGGGGCCAGCTCGGGGATTATTTGGGCTCCCCAGGTCCCCTTGACCGCGTGCGGTGGAAAGAGCTTGAATTCCCGATCATCAGGGGCATGAGCATCACAGGTAAAAATCACCGCACCGCTCTGGGCCCGGAACTCGGCAATTTTTTCTGCTATGAAAGGTATAATCTCCCGGGCTTGGGACCCCACATAGAGCGCACCCTTGGAGTCCAGGAAATCGTTGAGCATGTCAGCCACAATCAACGCCGCCTTGCCCATGTTCACCTCCCTGACCCCTGCTCTTCCTTAAGCCCAAGCAAGAGCTGTGAGTTACGTAAAAACATAAGGCCTAATCAGAGGCGAGGCAAGGAGAAACCTGAACCCGGGATCTGGATGCGCCACTTAAAGCGTTAAATAAACAAACAAATCTTACAGTCTTTGGCGTACTTGATAAAATCTTCCGCCGTCCACACCACGGAACCTTCCACCAATTTATTTTCATCCAGTTCCATCATGTCGATGGTCATCCGGCAGGCGA
>JARRQO010000313.1:0-2556 GCA_037381685.1 Deltaproteobacteria bacterium
CTGTTGGCCTTTGTTCCGGTGGGGGGATGGTTTGTCGCGGGTGGAATTGCCTTTTCCGGGACTTATGCCATTGCCATCATTGCCCAGAAATACATTGAACACCAGGGCGATTTAAGTGAAGAGTCCATCAAAAGTATTTATAAAGATGCCTTTAAAGAAGGCAAAAAACAATTTAAACTCATGAAAAACGATATCGCCAAGGAGAAGGACAAGCTTTTGGGGGAGTTGAAAAAATTCAGGCAGGAAAAGGAGGCTGGGCAAAAATAAATCCCGCCTGCCGATGAAATAAAATTTATGGTTTCGGAGATCTGAGCCGATAGAATAATCAAGGAGTTAATCCTCAACCGATTTCTGATCTTTATTGAATGCTTATGGAAAGGCAAATCCCCCCATTCCGGGAAAAGCGTCAATTCGGGCGGATTAATATTTGCGAGCCCACCCTCTGTCAGGTATACGTGCCCCAATCCCAGAAGTTATGGGAAAACCAGGGAAAAATACGTAATATCAGTCTGGGCGGCATTTACTTCCTTTGTGATGCCGAGCCTCCCCTGGAAAGAGACGATATCCAGTATTTAACTTTCGACGCGGTTTACCGCGATCAAAAAATATACCGTCTAATGTTCCACGGATTAGTCGTCCGCACCGAAGCGGGAGTCCAACTCGGTTCCCAGGTGGCCGTAGCCCTTAAGTTCCTGTCCGACCCGGTTTATTATCCCTTAAAGGAATTCAACTCCAAGGAATTCCCTTTCATAGACAAAACCCGCCTGATGTATCAGCATTATCACCTGAATAAAATGGCTCACGAAATTATCCGGCAAACGCCGGAAATTCGAACCGCAAGGATCGACACACTTAAGAAACGGGTCGAGCGGGACTTATATAAGATAGAATCTGCCAAATTAGCTCAATGTTTTACCGATAACCTCGTAAAAAATATCCGCAAAACCTAAGCTTCCTGAGCAAGTCCTGCTTATCTTTTTTGATTCTTGCATTGCTCCATCAACCTGCCGGTAAGAAGTAATTTCCCATCTAACTCTGCAAACCCTAACCCCAGCGTCCGAAACTCGTCCGCTACGTTCGCCCGCTAATCATGGTGGTAGCTGTTCCAGTTGTGCTTCAGATTTACTCCGGACTCTGATAGCAACAACCAGGTCCTGGGAAACTATTTTTCCGGTAACTTCATGGCATATATGTTGCACAATTGTTGCTTACCTTGAGGATGGTTAATGACTAAGGTTAATTCTCCCACCCTTTCTCCAGGAGGCTTTGGTGTGCAATTGCTTATTATAGTTAGAGATTTATGCACTGAAGGAGCAAAACATGGTTGATCGCGGCATCTTGGAAGCCCTGGGGAAAAAGGGAATACTTTCCTCACTTATGGAAAGCCCGCTATACTTTACCCTCCACCTATCGGAAAGACTGAAGCTCGTGCAGCAATTTGGCGGGCAAGTTTCTGACCACGATCTGAGAGCGTATCTCATGGGTTGGGTGAAGACGGGAGATTATTCCTGATAATTGCGATAAACGCCGGTCTTCCGGGCCGGATTAATAAAAAAACCGGATCAGGATTTAGGCCCGCAATTCCGGCAGGTTGGCGAATTGCTCCAGCGCTTCCGGATTGAGGAGCGCGTCCCGGTTGGTAACCGCTTTTCCCATAATCAGGTTCCGCACCGCCACTTCCACTTTTTTGCCGTTGAGCGTCACCGGAATATCCCGCACGGGCAAAATCAGGGCGGGAACGTGCCGGGGGGTGGCATTGCGGCGCAGCGCCTGCATGATCCTGCTTTTCAGTGCATCGGTAAACTCCTGCCCCGCCGCCGGCTTGACGAACAGGACCACCCGCACGTCATTATTCCAGGGCTGGCCCACCACGATGCTGTCGGCCACTTCCGGCAGCGCCTCCACAATGCGGTAGATTTCGGCCGTGCCGATGCGGACGCCGCCGGGGTTCAAGGTGGCGTCCGACCGGCCGTAGATCTTGACCCCGCCGCGATCGTTCACCTCAATAAAATCGCCGTGATGCCAGACATTGGGGAAAACCTCGAAATACGCCGCCCGGTATTGGGACCGGCCGGGGTCTTGCCAGAAGCCGATGGGCTGGGACGGAAAGGTCGCCGAGCACACCAGCTCCCCTTGCCGGCCGATGAGCGGCTGCCCCGCGGGGCTGAAAGCCTCCACCTTCAGGCCCAGCCCCCGGCACTGCAATTCGCCCTCATAGACCGGCAGGATCGGACAGCCCAGGGCAAAGCAGGAGATGATATCCGTGCCCCCGGAGATCGACGCCAGACAAATATCCTCCTTAATATCCCGGTAGACAAACCGGAAGCTCTCTTCCGCCAAGGGAGAGCCGGTGGACAGCATGGTCTTCAGGGCAGACAGGTCATAGGCGTCTTTGGGTTTCAGTCCGGCTTTTTCAATGGCGGCAATGTAGGGAGCGCTGGTCCCGAAAATGGTCATGCCCTCGGACTGCGCCAACTCGAACAGGGCTCCGGTGCCCGGATAAAGGGGCGAGCCGTCAAAGAGCATGAGGGTGGCGCCCACGGCCAGGGCGCTGAC
>JARRQO010000314.1:0-4908 GCA_037381685.1 Deltaproteobacteria bacterium
TCAAGGGGGACACACGGGTCCACTCCGCAGAATACGCCTGGTATTGTAGTAGATTAATACCAGGCTGAAGATTTCCTTACCAAAAATTTAAACTGTATCAACAACTATTTTCATTAACATAGATCTAAACTTTCTGAATCTTAGGCAATGTGCTAATTTAGGTTTCACAGTTAATAGGTCTATTATTGAGTGTTATATCGCTATTGCAATTATCTCGTCAGTTTGCGCAATGATTACCCGAAATTTCATGTTTACACCTCAGCTTTTTACCCGCCAAGTGGTTCCTTTAGCGGAATCTTCTAAAATTATATCATTTTCAGACAATAGTTTCCTGATCTCATCGGCCCGGCCCCAATCCTTGTCCTTCCGAGCCCGGGCGCGTGCCGCGATCAAACGTTCGATCTCTTCCGGGGAGATCTTCAGGTCCGCGGCCTTTTGCCGCAGCGTGGTGAGCATTTCCTGGGGGTCGGCTTGCAGCAGGTTCAGGACCGCGCCCAGGTCCACCAGTTCATCGTGCATCTCGGCCAGGATGGTGAGGTAGGTGGGTTCGTCGGCAGGGGCTTCCAAAAGGCGGTTGAGCAGGCGCACGGTTTCGAACAGGTAACCCAGGGCCTGGGCGGTGTTGAAGTCGTCGTCCAGGGCCGCGTCGAACCGGGCCCGCAAGGCGCCGAAGCGGTGAAATTCTTCCAGGGTCAGGTTGTCGGGATAGGTATCAATGGGGTGTTGCAGTTCCAGGTTCGGGTGCTGGCGCAGCACCTCTTCAATGCGGGCCAGGCAGGTATAGAGACGCAGCAGGGCGGTCTCGGCTTCCGCCAGGGCCGCATCCGAAAAATCCAAAGGGCTGCGGTAGTGGCAGTTGGTCAGGAAGAAGCGCACCACCTCGGCAGGAAAGCGGGCCAGCACCTCCTTTACCGTAAAGAAATTTCCCAGAGACTTGGACATCTTTTCCTGGTCAATGGTGAGGAGGCCATGGTGCAGCCAGTAGCGGGCGAAGGGCTTGCCCGTGGCCGCTTCCGATTGGGCCAGTTCGTTTTCATGGTGGGGAAAAATCAGGTCCTGGCCCCCACCGTGCAGGTCAAAGGTCTCCCCCAGGTAGTGCATGCTCATGGCGGAGCACTCGATGTGCCAGCCCGGCCGCCCTGGTCCCCAAAGACTGTCCCAAGCCGGCTCCCCGGGCTTGCTGCCCTTCCACAGCACGAAATCCAGAGGGTCTTCTTTGTTAGGGTCCACTTCGATGCGGGCCCCCACCGCCATGTCCTCCAGTTTTTGCCCCGAGAGCCTGCCATAACCCGGAAAACGCCGCACCCGGAAAAAGACATCGCTCCCCGCGGCATAGGCAAAACCCCGGTCCACCAGGCGCTGAATAAGGTCGAGAATTTGGGGAATATGCTCCGTGGCCCTGGGTTCGATTTGGGCCGGCGGCACCCCCAGCGCGGCCATGTCATCCGTAAACGAGGCAATGTAACGTTCGGCCACGTCTTTCCAGGACTGCCCCAGTTCCTGGGCCCGGCGCAGGATCTTGTCGTCAATATCGGTAAAATTGCGCACCCAGGTGACCTCAAAACCCCGATGCCGCAAAACGCGCACCAGGACCTCGAAGGCCACGCAGGAGCGGGCATGCCCCAGATGGCAGTCGTCATAAACCGTCACCCCGCAGGCATAAAGGCCCACTTTTCCAGGAGTGAGGGGCTTGAAGGTTTCTTTGCGTTTGCTTAAGGTATTATAAAGCTGCATAGGAAATGGGTTCAGGTTTTAGTAAGTTGGGTTTAGCAGCGGAATTTGGTTTAAGCTGATTTCGACACGGAGCACGATACCTGACGCCGGCCCGGAAAAAAGAGTTGACAAGCTCCGGTTTGCCGGATAGCTATTCATCGCTAGAATTTTTAAGCCTCGGGGGGAGAAGATGTCCGAAGTCATCAGTAAAGTCACCAAAAACGCTCGGGAAACAGTGTTCCTGTCTCTGTCCGAATATAAGGGCCATCGCCTTATCGACATTCGGGTGCACGTGCCGGGGGACGAGGAAGGAGAATGGGTTCCCACCCGCAAAGGAGTGTCCCTGGCCGTGGGGCTCTATCCAGCTTTCAAGCAGGCCCTGGGCCAGATGGAGGCAGCCCTGATCCACCAGGGTCTCCTGGACCAGGAAGACCTGGAACCTTCCGAATAAGCCCAAAGATTTTCTACTATACTGAATTCGGCGCGGTGATGCAATGAAAAGAACATTCGCACCACCAGGCGCCAGGCGCTAGGTTGGGGCACTGAGCCGTTTTCCCCCCTGGAGCCGGGTGGCCACCTGGTCCAGCAACTGCGAGGTCCGGAAAGGTTTGCTCAAGATGGGGGGCAGGGTTTGCGTGGCCTGGGTAAGCGCAAGGTCATGGCCGGTGACCAGAATCACGGGGATGCCGGCCAGGTGGGAGTCGCGCTTTAAGGCCCGGTACAGATCCATGCCGCTGTGCAGCACGCCCCCGGGCCGCACCGGCAAACCCAAAGCAAGAGTGATCAGGTCCGGAGCCAGTCGTTTGGCGTCCTCCAGGCCGTCATCGGCAGTAACGGTACGATAACCATGTCTTTGGAGAATGCGGGCCAGCTTGTCGACGATTTTGGGTTCATCTTCCGCCAGCAGGGTCAGGGGTCCCCGGGCCGGCCCCTGAACTAGAAAATTCCGTTCCCGGTCTGCTTCCCGGCGCCAAAACAGCGTCGGAGATGTGGCCAGGGGCAGGGTAAAACACACTGAAGTCCCTCGCCCGGAACCGGGGCGGCTGAGCCACGTCTGCCCACCCCTGCATTCCACCAAAGTTTGGCAAGCGGCCAACGCCAAGTCGCCTTCGCCTTCCTGCTCCTTTCCATGGATGAGATTGATCCGGTCCTGCATTATGTCCAAATAACTTGAACTTTTGAAAGGAATTTTTGCCGGTTCCCTTGCAACTCCAAATGCTGTCGTTATCATGTAAAGAAAAAGATCCCGAGTCAGGGATCAGAAAGGAGATTATATGGCTTACGTAGCCAAAGATTTTTCCTTTTTGTTGGGCATGTCGGGATTCAGCGACACCCTCCTCAAGAATCATTTCTCCCTCTACCAGGGCTATGTCAATAACACCAACAAGCTTATGGAAAATCTGGCCGCCCTGGTAAAAGACGGCAAGGAAGGCACTCCCGAGTTCGGCGAATTAAAACGCCGTCTGGGCTGGGAGTTCAACGGCATGCGGCTGCATGAACTCTATTTTGCCAACCTGGGGGGCAACGGCGATATGTCCAGGGCTCCCAACCTGGAGAAGTTAAAGAAAGAGCAGTTCGGCTCGGTGGAAATGTGCGCCAAGGATTTCAAGGCCACCGCCAGCATGCGGGGCATCGGCTGGGTTATCATGTACCAGGATATCGAAACCGGGCTGCTTTTCAACCAATGGATCAATGAGCACGACGTGGGGCATCCCGCCGGCTTGAGCCCTCTGCTCATCCTGGATGTCTTCGAACATGCTTTCATGACTGACTATGGCCTTAAGAAAGCCGACTACATCGAGGCCTTCTTCAAAAACGTCAAGTGGGAAGTAGTGGAACAGCGCCTGGAAACTGCCTAGATGCCGCTTTGCCAGAAACGGGGAGACTTGCCGACCTAGTCTCCCTCGCAAAACCGCTTTACAAGGCCCGTCCCTTCGGGTTACCCTCCTAGAGCCCGCTTTCGGGCACCTTTCAAAATAATCCAGGAGAAAGCTATGCGTCATACTGGTTATGTGTTCGCTCAGCGCTATCTGTTGCACGATCCGGGCTCCTGGCATCCGGAACGCCCCGACCGGTTGAAGGCCATCCATGCTGCGCTCGAAGAAGGCGAGCTCCTGGAGTTGGTGGTGCGCCTAAAGCCCGATTATGCCCCCCTGAAATGGGTCCAGCGGCTTCATGACCCCGAATATATCGAGCGCTTCAAGAAGGCCTGCGAAAAGGGCAAGAGGATCTTTGAAACGCAGGACTGTGGCATCAGCCGGGAATCTTACCATGCCGCGCTTTTGGCCGTGGGGGCCGGGGCATCACGCCGAGCACAATCGGGCCCTGGGATTTTGCTTTTTCAATAACGTGGCTCTCGGCGCGGTGTACGCTCTGGAGAATTATGGGCTGGAGCGGGTAGCCATTGTGGACTGGGACGTGCATCACGGCAACGGCACCCAGCACCTGTTCGAGAGCGATCCCCGGGTGTTTTATGTCTCGCTGCACGAAGACCCGCAACACTGTTACCCCGGCACCGGCTACCGCCGGGAACAGGGGAAAGGCGCGGGCCAGGGTTTTACCCTGAACCTGCCTTTAGCGCCCCGCAGCGGTGATGAGGAATATCTGGAGGCCTTGACCACGGAAGCGCTGCCCCGGCTTACGGACTATGCTCCCCAAATGGTCTTTATTTCCGCAGGCTATGACGGCCATTCCAACGATCCTCTGGCTCATATGCACCTCACCCGGCAGGGTTATCGGGAAATGACCCGGCTGGTCTTAGAACTTGCCCAAAAAACCGCAGAAGACCGGCTAATCACCGTGTTGGAAGGGGGCTATAACCTGGAGGTACTGGCGGAATGCGTAGAGGACCACATCAGGCTGCTCATGGACATACCTCTTAATCACTTCTAGTGGATCTGTTCCTGTCAAAATTATTTGGTTTTTTTGTGAGGGCGGACCGAATGTTCGCCCCGTTGAGCACGCTCCCCAGGCAACTGCTCCATGACTTCTGATATAAAACAGGTACGCGATACAACAGCTATTGCCGGGCGTCGATAATCCCATTACGACCCCGATCTGCCGCCGGGATTGTAAAGAAATTTCTTGACAGTTTTTTTAAGCTGTGCTAAAGGCCTAGGTCATAATTTATCCTGATAAACAGACAATTTCGTCGTTCCCGTAAGAACGGGAATCCACTTTGCTTTTTCAGCCCAC
>JARRQO010000315.1:0-2548 GCA_037381685.1 Deltaproteobacteria bacterium
TGTGGCAGATCTGACGGAAGATTTGCCACAGTCTTTAAAAAAATTGTTACTTCAACCGGCGAAAGGTTATGGCGAAACTCTACCATTGCACTTTTCTAACCACAAACATACAAAATTATAAAGGGGATACGGTCATGGACCGTAACCCCCCTGAAATTACATGGTAGGCGGTACTGGATTTGAACCAGTGACTTCCACCGTGTGAGGATGGCACTCTACCACTGAGTTAACCGCCCTTTCCTTTGTTAAAATAATCCAAAATTGTTCTTTTGACAAGTCCCCAAGTCTAACTTGTAAAACTTTTTACAGGAGTCGAGGAAACCCGGTAAACCGGGAAATCCTTTCAATGAGTTCCACAAATTTCGGATTCACCTTGCACAACCATAGGGTCTCGTCGCCAGTTTCCAAAATATTTCTCCCCCTTATGTTTTGCCAGTGCTACCCCAATCGCTAACCGAAAATTTTTGGTTAACGCGTTTAATCCGGGAGAGACGTATTTAGACCAAGTTGCAGTCAAATGGCAATTTTCTTGTAGAGGCGGATCTGCGTGTTCGCCCTTGACCAAGGGCGAACACGCAGCTGTACCTCTACGATTCTATGTTTTTCGACTGCGACTTGATATTATACCCCAGTTGCTACCCCATAATAATACGGAGACAGCAATACCTATGATACCGCAGTGCGCCTGAGAAGCACTGGGACAGGGCATCTCTATACATCGATTGGCAATGGTGATGTGTATACCTCGATAAATTTAATGGCTGGTGCAGGCTCAAATTACAAATTCGGTGGGGGATATGATCTCGGTGCCGAAAAAGTTATACCCGTGGAAGTCAAGGGAACCGTAAGTCCAGATACTGGCACCGTAGACGTTACCTGGAGTACGGTTGCTACTGCTTTCGACCTAAGTGGTGAAACTGTACCGATGGGTGCGTATGAAGTGGCGATTGATTTAGGCGACATTTCTGGACTTGACCCCGGTGCATTCGATTTTATATGGGCCACGCGCACCTGCGCCAATGACACCGCAGAAGGCAAGGTCCCCCTCCCCGGGGCTTTGATACTTCTGGGCGCGGGCTTGGTGCGGCTGACGGCCTACGCCCGGCGTCGGCGCCCATTGGCCTGACCTTTTTATATAACCTCTACTTTCTCCCTTCGGCGGCAGGGCCAGGGAAGGCCCGCCGCCGAAAATTTCCGACCATGGCCTCAGGCGTTCTCCCCTTCTCGCAGAAAAGGTTTGACTGGTGGATAATAAGCACCGGAATTCGGGGGATTTAGAGTTGGAAGGGTGGACCCTGAGCTAGATTTTAATCCACTCCACCTTGTCAAGGATGCGCAAATGCATCTTCGGGCGGGTAATGGTTTGACCGGAAGCTGACAGACTTTTTAACATAATGGTATCATTATCAAATTTAAGTTGCCGCAAAAGCCCCCGGCCATTTACATCCACGTAGATCACCAGCATATTCTCCTCAATCGTAGACGGGTTCTGGCGCACATAGATCAAGCTGCCGGGGCTCAACAGCGGGGCGAAAAAGTCGCCCTGGATTTGCAGGCAGTACAAACCTTCAAGATTATATTCGGCCGGGGGCGCGGGCGCTTCCCCGAGCCAGCCCTGATCTTGGTTGAGGCCGGTATAGTCAAACCCGGTGTCATCCTCCAGACAGCCAACGATGGGCACATATTGCTCATCAAGGAAGAGGGCATGGGGATTGAGATTATACAGCCTGGCAAAACGATGCAGGTATTTTTTCCGCCAGGCGATTTTTCCTGCCAACAAGCGGCTGACATGGGGTTGGGTAACCTTGAGTTCCCTGGCCAGCTCTTCCTGAGTAAAGTTTCCCTGTTCGAAAATCTGCCGGAGACGTGCGGCTAAAAACCGCTCCAAGTCTTCAGGCGCCCTCTGCGCCATCTTCTGTCTGTCCATGGCCTTACTCTCCTAGTATAAATGATTATACATATGTTTCCAAAGTCAATGGGTAATATGCAAATAAATTGAGATATCAAATATAATGAATTATTGGGAAAATCAAGGAGTTGTGAATGGTAAAATTAATTCGCAAATAACAAGCCAGTTACTAATCAGCTAAAAGCCGCTCTAACTCTCACCACCCCGGGCTGAGTTCGTGATGACGATTATGAGAGGGCGCTCCTTGATTTTCACAATCGCCTATTTCATCTCTGCAGCTGTTGCTGGTCCGGTATAAGCGGAGGGGGTAAGCTATTGAGAAGATTCTGAGATCTGAACATAAATAAAATAATTTCATATATTTCCAAGTATATTTTTTTCCCAAAACTAGTATTTTTACGAGTACTTAAATCATCGATTAAATCTTAGACTTATATAACAATAGCTCGTAAAAGCTAGTCTTGCTTTATTCCTAAACTCATGGAATTTTTCGATATTTATGTATAAAAATCATGGGCCCCTTAAAAGCAGGGTATTTTGTGGCACAGGCTGGAAAGCCTGTACCGCTAGGTTTTTTGCAGCCCGGGCTAAGTTCATAAAGGGAGGCTTACCCCCGGATCAAGAAAACCCCCCTCAAAC
>JARRQO010000316.1:0-5107 GCA_037381685.1 Deltaproteobacteria bacterium
GAGATAGTCGAAAAGCAGGGCCAGGATGGTGGTGGCTACCCGGAAGACGCCCTGGGCGTCCATGACCCCGAAGCGGTCGGCGTCGGCGTCCACTGCCAGGCCCAGATGCGCTCCCGTGGCCTTGATCCGGGCCGCAAGATCCTGCAGAAATTCCTCACAGGGCTCGGGCCGGTGCCCGCCGAAGTAAGCGTCCCGGTAACCGTGGATGACTTCCACTGCCACCCCGGCATCCTGTAAAAACGTATTCAGATAATCCCGGCTCGCGCCGAACAGCACATCCACCACCACCTTGAGGCCGGCGCGCTTTAGCACCTCGATGTCGACCAAGTCCTTGAGGTGTTGCAGATAAGACCTTCGAGGATCTAAATCAATAACCAGTCCCTGTTGCCGGGCTTGAGCCAGGGGCATGGTCTTAACAGCTGTGGGCCCCAGTTTCCTGATAAGCGCTTCGATGGCGTTGGTCACCGGCGCCGGGGCCGGCCCGCCGGTGGCGGGAGAAAATTTGATGCCGTTGTATTCCGGGGGATTGTGGCTGGCGGTGATGTTGATCCCTCCGGCGTTTTTGCCTTCCCGGATGGCCCAACTCACCACCGGCGTTGGACAATCCCGGGTGGTGAAACGACTGACGATGCCGTTGCCGGCCATCACCTCGGCCGCAGCCGCAGCGAAGTCCTCGGAGCGGAACCGGGTATCGTAGCCGATGACCACGCCCCGACCGGCGAGTCTCTCCTGTTTCAGGTAATCGGCAATGCCCTGGCACGCCAGGCGGGCATTGGCAAAGGTAAAATCCTCCGCCAGAAGGCCCCGCCAACCCGAGGTGCCGAATTTGATCTCAGTCATTTTAACAAGCGGAGGTCAGGGACCAGGGGTCAGCAGTAGGCCAATGCAGAAGCAGAATTAGGTTATTTTTCCTGCAACCAAGGATTCAAAACAACAACCGACTCAATCAAGGAATGCTGTTTCCCAAGCCCTGGCCCCAACCTCCTAAACCCTGCTATTAAGTTCCTAAATCGTAGGAGGCCAGATACTTTTCCTGTTCCGGCGTCAGGGTGTCGATATCCACCTGCATGGCCGCCAGCTTTAGGCGTGCGATTTCCTTATCGATAACCTCCGGGACCGGATAGACCTGCTTGGCGAAATTCTGATAATTTTTGGAAATGTATTCTGCCGACAGGGCCTGATTGGCAAAGCTCATATCCATGACCGCCGAAGGGTGGCCTTCCGCTGAGGCCAGGTTGACCAGGCGGCCTTCCGCCAGCACATAGAGGCAGTTGCCGTTTTTCAGGGTGAATTCCTCCACTGCGTCCCGAATCTGCCGCCGGGCGGTGCTGAGGCGCTCCAGGGCGGGGATGTCGATCTCCACGTTGAAATGCCCGGAGTTGGAAACAATGGCCCCATCTTTCATGAGCACAAAATGCTCTTCCCGAATGACATTGATATCGCCGGTGAGGGTGCAAAAGACGTCCCCAATCCTGGCGGCCTGCTCCATGGGCAGAACTTCGTAGCCGTCCATCAGGGCTTCCAGAGCCTTGAGGGGGTTGACTTCGGTGATCACCACCCGGGCTCCCATGCCCCGGGCCCGCATGGCCAGCCCCCGGCCGCACCAGCCATAACCGGCCACCACAAAGATGCTGCCGGACATCAGCCGGTTGGTGGCCCTAAGGATGCCGTCCAGGGTGCTCTGTCCGGTGCCATAGCGGTTGTCAAAGAGATACTTGGTCATGGCGTCGTTCACCGCGATGATGGGATAGCGCGTTCACCGCGATGATGGGATAGCGCAGCACTTTATCGTTGGCCATGGCCTTGAGGCGGATTACACCGGTGGTGGTCTCTTCGGTGCCGGCAAATATATCGGGAAGCAGGTCCTGGCGCTTGGAGTGAACGGTGAAAACCAAGTCGGCCCCGTCATCCATGGTCATCTGGGGCTTGACTTCCAAGGCCTGAAAGATATGGCGGTAATAAGTGTCGCCGTCCTCGCCCTTGATGGCAAAAGTGGGAATGCCTTCGTCCTGGGCCAGATAAGCCGCCACGTCGTCCTGGGTGCTTAAGGGATTGGAGGCGCAGACATGGACCTGGGCCCCGCCGGCTTTCAAGGTGGCGGCCAGCACCGCGGTTTCGGTGGTGACATGCAAGCAGGCCGCCAGTCTGAGCCCTGACAAGGGTTTTTCCCGTTCAAAGCGCTCCCGGATGGCAGACAGGACCGGCATATCCCGCCGGGCCCACTCCACCCGCAGGCGGCCCTTGTCCGCCAGGTTGATATCCTTCACATCATAGTTCATGCGTTCCTCGTTTGCCTATTTCGCTTGCGCAACTTGCGGCTGGCAGATGCAGACCGGGGAGGGGCCTTTGAGTCCGGCTTTATCTCGCAACATATCTATTTTATTGATATATTCTAAACCATGATGGACAGGGGGTCGGGCAGGCCGATGGAGTAGGCCACCTGGACTTCACAGCGCTTGGCCAGCCCGGCCGCCACCACGTTTTTGGCCACGTGGCGCAGCATGTAGGAGGTGGTGCGGTCGACTTTGGTGGGATCTTTGCCCGAGAAGGCCCCGCCGCCGTGATAGCCCCGGCCGCCATAAGTATCCACGATAATCTTCCGGCCGGTGATACCGCAGTCAGCCAGGGGCCCCCCCACCACGAAGCGTCCGGTGGTGTTCACCAAAAATTTGGTGTCCACCAGCAGGTGGGCCGGGATGGACCTGGGTCTTGCCATCGGGGCGCAGCCACGGCAAGCACCCGTTTTTTCTGACTTTAGACAAGTTCTCTGCCAGGCGGTGGGCGTACCAGATGGGCATGGGCATCAGGTTTTCCGTAGAAGTGGAGGCATATCCAAACATCAACCCCTGGTCGCCGGCTCCTTGCTCTGCCGACAGGCCCCGGCCTTCCACCCCCAGAGCGATATCCGGCGACTGCCGGTCCAGGGAGGTGAGAACCGCGCAGGTTTCGTAGTCGAAACCCATGGAGGAATCGTTGTAGCCGATATCTTTAATGGTTTCACGAACGATCACGGGAAAATCCAACCGCGCGGTGGTGGTAATCTCGCCGGCAATCATGGCCAGGCCGGTGGTTACCAAAGTTTCACAGGCCACCCGGGCGAACTTGTCCTGGGCCAGGATACCATCTAAAATCGCATCGGAAATCTGATCCGCCACCTTATCGGGATGCCCCTCGGTTACTGACTCCGAGGTAAACAGAAATTCGGTCTTGGCCATCCTTGGGGGACTCCTTTAAATAAAGAATAATCAAAGCGCGGGATATTCTCCCGCGCCTTATCCAGATAATTTTAATTGGAAACAGAGAAAAAAGCGAGGGGTTTTTCAACCGAGGCGGGATTTTTCAGGCGGTTGTTCCCGTCCACCAGGACCACCTGGGGCCGGTGCTGGGCCAATTCCGCGCCGTCGTAAGAGGCATAGGTGGTGATAATGATCAAATCTCCCGGGGCGCCTTTGCGGGCTGCCGCCCCGTTCAAGCAGATCACCCCGGATTCTTCCTCGCCTTCAATGGCATAGGTTTCAAAGCGTTCGCCATTGGAGATGTTATAAACGTGGACCATTTCATACGGCAGGATGTCCGCGGCGCGCATCAGTTCAGCCGATATGGTCAAAGAGCCTTCATAGTGCATATCGGCCTGGGTGATAGTGGCCCGGTGGATTTTGGATTTCATCATTAAACGCATCATAAACCGGACTCCGATAGCAAAGTATTGTCAATGAGACGAGTATGGTTGATCCACACTGCCAGCAACAAACGGGCTTGGCCCCGGACGGCCTGAACTTCCCGCAGGGTTCTCGGGTCCATGAGGGCCACGTAATCGATGCGGGCCAACGGGGTCCGGGAGATGATCTCCCGGACTTGGGCAATGATCTTATCCCGAAAAGTTTCCCCTGCGGCCACCAGTTCCCGGGCGGCCACCAGGCTTCGGTAAAGACAAAGGGCCGCGGCCCGTTCTTTCGGGTTTAAATAAGTATTCCGGGAACTCAGGGCCAGCCCGTCGGGCTCCCGGAAGATGGGGCGGCCCACGATGTCGGTGGGCACATCCAGGTCCGCAACCAGACGCTTGACCACCAGCAATTGCTGATAGTCTTTCTCTCCGAACACGGCCACCTGGGGCTCAACCTGATGGAGCAACTTGAGCACCACTGTGGCCACCCCCTTAAAATGGCCCGGCCGCGAGGTCCCGCACAGGCCCTGGGAAAGCTGTTCGACTTCCACATATGTCTGGTACCCCTCAGGGTACATGGACGCGGCCTCGGGGGTGTAGAGCACATCCACCCCAGCCTCCCGGGCCAGGCGGGCATCCCGGTCCAGGTCCCGGGGATAACGGGCCAGGTCTTCGGCGGGCCCGAACTGGGTGGGGTTGACAAACAGGCTCACCACCAGCTTCTCGCCGATTCTCCGGCCATATTCCATCAGGCTTACATGCCCCTGATGGAAAAAACCCATGGTGGGCACCAGGACGACGGTTAATCCTTGACCCCGCCACTGCCGTGACCGGGCCTGCATATCTCGTGGATCGCTGATTATCTCCATAAAAAAACCCCAGACCTGATCCTCTGGGGGTTGGCGCCCTTCGAGTCTCAGTCCGCTTCAGGCCGGATCCAAGCTCTGGGTTAAAATCTAAGAAATTTTACCAAAAACACCAGCCCATTGTCAATATTTTATTAGATTTTAATAAGCTCAAGGCACGAATTAACCCCAGGTTTTCTGTGGGGAGGCACATGTGCACAAAGTGACGAGTCTCCCAACGGTCATTCTGAGGAGCAAAAGCACTAAATTTTTTATTTTTATATTACCTCATTCCCAGGGGCGCCGGCCTGGGTTTCGGGTTTGAGGCGACTCGTGGGTGCGCCCCACAGAAGATGGCGCAGCAGGCTCAATCCCTGGCACTTCTGCGCACTTCCTTTGTCCCCAGACTTTAGATAAAATATGTTCATGACACAGCGGGAAGCAGCATTAGCGGGCCGCCTCACCCCGGCCATGGAGCAGGCCGCAACTGCCGAAGACGCGGCCCCGGAGGTCATCCGCCAGGGTTTGGCCGATGGGACCATCGTGGTGCCGGCCAACCGGGAGCATTTAGACCTGGCGCCCGTGGCCATCGGTGACG
>JARRQO010000317.1:0-3324 GCA_037381685.1 Deltaproteobacteria bacterium
ACGCGGATCGGTGACATGAAAGCCCGTCACACCAAGGTCCGGGCACTCATCGGCGAAGGCAAATCCCGCGACGAAATCGTCGCATCGTTTTCACTCTGCGAAAGTTTTGTGGAGGACAGCCGCCCCCGGCTGTCCTCCCTGCATGGAGCCCTAAGTCATCGCGCCGGCGCTATATCTTGATTAAAATTGTCACACTTGGGCCTCCGAAGAGGTCCCAATTTGCATGTGAAACGGTATAAGCTGGTAGCACAGGCATTCCAGCCTGTGAACAATTGGTATTCAAGGAGAACTCATGTCCTACCAAACCATCCTTTATGACCAGGAGGACGGCATCGCCACCATTACCTTTAACCGTCCGGACAAGCTCAATGTCCTGAACCAGCAAATGCTGGCGGAATTCACAGACGCCCTGGAGCAGGTGCGCCAAAATCCGGATATCCGGGTGCTCCTGCTTACCGGCGCAGGCCGCGCCTTCATCGCCGGCGCGGATGTCAGCGAGTTCCTGAAATTCGGGCCTCTGGAGGCTCGGCAGTTCGCCACCGCGGCCCACGATATCGGTTTCGCCCTGGAATCCCTGGAAATCCCAGTGATCGCCTGCGTCAATGGCTTCGCCCTGGGCGGCGGCCTGGAGATGGCCATGGCCTGCGATTTCATCTATGCCGCGGATACCGCCGCCCTGGGCCAGCCCGAAATCAACCTGGGCATCATCCCCGGCTTCGGCGGCACTCAACGTCTTGCCCGCCTGGTGGGTAAAGGCGTGGCCAAGGAGATGATTCTCACCGGCCGCCGGGTGGAGGCCGCGGAGGCCAAAACTCTGGGGCTGGTGGCCCGGGTCTTCCCTGCTGAGCACTTCATGGCGGAATGCCGCCAGGTGGCCCAGGCTCTGGCGGCTAAGGGTCGGGTGGCCCTGCGCGCCGCCAAGCAGAGCATCGACCGGGGTTTTGACCTGGACCTAAGAAACGCCTGCCTCCTGGAGGTGGACGCCTTTGCCCTGTGCTTTGCCTCCCCGGACGCTCACGAAGGAGCCCGGGCCTTTCTGGAGAAGCGCCCGCCGAAGTTTTTGTAAAAACACCAAGGATGTTGGCGCGACCCTGGCCCAGATCATGCGCCTGGTGGCGGCCGGCTGCGAAGTGGCTCGCCTGGCGATCCCCGATCAAGAAGCGGCTGCCGCCTTCGGCGCCATCAAGCGGGAGAGCCCCCTGCCTCTAATTGCCGATATCCATTTTAATTACCGCCTGGCCCTGGCGGCCCTGGAAGCGGGGGCCGACGCCATCCGCATCAACCCCGGCAACCTGGGCGGCGTCGACAAGACCCGGATCGTGGTGGAGGCTTGCCAAAAGCATCAGGTGCCCCTGCGCCTGGGGGTGAACGCCGGTTCCCTGGAGGCGGACCTGTTGGCCAGATACGGTGCGCCCACCGCCCCCGCCCTGGCGGCCAGCGCCCTGCGCTGGGTCAGGCAGTTCGAGGACTGGGATTTTTTTAATTTTAAGATATCTCTGAAATCGTCCGATGTATTAGTAACAGTAGCGGCCTATGAGGAACTGTCCCGCCAGACTGATTATCCTCTCCACCTGGGAGTTACCGAAGCCGGAGGCCTTATTGCGGGTACGGTAAAATCGGCCCTCGGCATCGGCATGCTCCTGGCCCAGGGCATCGGCGACACCATGCGGGTGTCGTTAACCCGGGACCCGGTGGAGGAAATCCGGGTGGCTTACGAGATTCTCCGGGCTCTGCACCTGCGGGAGCGAGGGGTGGAGCTTATCTCCTGCCCCACCTGTGGCCGCTGCCGGATCGATCTATTTGCCCTGGCCGAAGAGGCGGAACGGCGCCTGTTGACTGTGACCGCGCCCCTCAAGGTGGCCATCATGGGCTGCGTGGTCAACGGCCCCGGAGAAGCCCGGGAGGCCGACGTGGGTATTGCCGGGGGCGCCGGCGTGGGCCTGTTGTTCAAGAAAGGCGAGGCGGTGCGCCAGGTGCCCGAAGCCGAGCTCTTGACCGCGCTGCTTAAAGAAGTGGCGGCCCTCACCGGCGAGGCGGTGGAGTTGCCCTAATTAAAAGGAAAAAACTCGTTTAAAATTTTTACTTTTTTTATTGACAATAAGATTTAATTATTACATTAAATGTATTGAGGAGCATAATTTTTTAAACCCTATATTTTTCAGGGGGAGTTATTATGAGAATGTTAGGAGTAATAGCAATTGCCGCCATGTTGTTCTCTGGTTGCGCCCAATTTCAGCGCAGTGAAGTAATTGATACCGATAAATTAGGGGGGTTTGCTTCGGGAACCTTCCACGAAGAAAGCTCTGGGTCGGTTGGCAATTTTGGTCTGATAGGTGGAGTCGGTGGTGCAGGGGTATCTGGAGGCGGTGGTGGGATAGGCGCTCTTTCGGTTACAACAGGTCCCCCTAAAAGTGGAGCTTACGATTTTGCCCGAGCCATTGCCATGATCAATTATAGTAAGAAGTTGAAAAGTATCAGATATGATGAATGTGGCGGGGTCATTGAATATGAATTTGACCAGAAACCACTTTCTTCTGCAAAAACTTCTTCTCATGAATACGGTTCACCTCAGAAGTTACCGTCGTCTTTCGGCTATCAGCCTATAAAATAGAGGCAAACTTTATGAATAAGAAAATCATTTCTATTGCAGCGATAGCGATATGGTGCTTTGGTTGTGCCGCTGGGACTTACCAGGGGGAAAATAACCTCAGTCGAACACCCTTAGCGGATGCAACTGTAGCTAAGGCCCCTCAACCAAATGAATTGGTTTTCGATCCGGGTGCGGTTGACACCTCGGCGTTGCCCCACCTCCGGGACTTACCCATCCCCTCAAGTTTAAAAAATCGGGAAAAAGCCAAACCTTATACCGGAATAATCAAGAATAAGACCAGATATAAAGTATCAATCCCTTCCCTCAACAGTGATGCCACCCTGGTGATTCCGCCTTACAGTTGGATAGAATTTACCGCCTGGTCATCGAAATTCGGTCTAACTGTTTACCATAATGGCAAGCCCTTTTATTGCCTTAATATCTTCGCTCATCCTAAAGTATATTCCTTCATGTGTAAAAAATACGATTTCATGGCAGAGATCGTCAAACCGGAGCCAGTGATCAGGCATTGGCCTTCCAAGCTCAAGCGCCGCAAGATAAAGCGGAGGTCAACAAGACCGCCTTGTTAAATTTTCAGGAAGATTCTTACAGAACCAAAGCCCGGGTTGCCCGGGCTTTTTTTCTGGGGCTCGCCAGATTAGATATTGATTATTCCGGTATAAGGTTTGGCTTTTTCCCGATTTTTTAAACTTGAGGGGATGGGTAAGTCCCGG
>JARRQO010000318.1:0-2482 GCA_037381685.1 Deltaproteobacteria bacterium
ATCAGTCCCAAACAGGTGGCATCGTTTTCCTCGCTGGCCTCCAGGATGATTTGGGCCCCGAGACAGATGCCCAGGATAGGGATGCCCCGGGCGAAACAGTCCCCCAGAGCCTCATCCAGACCCAATGCCTTCAGCGTGGCCATGGCCTGACCGGCTGCCCCCACCCCGGGAAAAATGACGCGGCTTGCTTGCGCCACCACCGTCGGGTCCTGCGTCACCGCGGCCTTCACCCCCAGGGCCTTGAGGGACCGAACCACGCTGGTTAGGTTGCCGGCATGGTAATCAATGATGATGATCAAAAATTGCCTTTAGATGAAAATACATTAATTACATTATAAAATTTATCAATCCAAAAGCCTTGAGTCAATATGATTATCTCTGCCCCGGCGGCGTTCTGGCGCCATAAACCACATAGAATTTCCGATTTTTGTCTAACTTTAAAACGCAACAATAACTATAATAAAAAAATTTTTATATATTTGAGAGCAGAGAACAAAGTTATGGTAGGGGCTGCCGCGCAATTTGATTATGCCAGCCAATAAGTTGTAGCCTGCTGAGCTTATCACCGCCGGGCCGGGTCTGAGGCTTCAGAAGCTCCTGAGCGGGATTTTCCGGCCCTGGATTTACCCTGAGGCCTATGTTATCTTTTAGGGAAAATTTGACGCCGGGTTGAAACATGAAGCTTGTAACGGCATCTGAAATGCGGGAGATGGACCGCCAGACCATCCAGGATCTCGGCATCCCTTCCCTGGTCCTCATGGAGAATGCGGGGCGGACCACTTATCAGATTTTGCGGCGGGAATTTCCGTCGCCTCAGGGTGAAGTGGCGGTGCTGGCCGGACGGGGCAACAATGGCGGCGATGGCTTCGTGGTGGCCCGCTACCTGGCCCAGACCGGCTTCCCGGTGGCCGTGTTTTTGTTGGGAGAGCGGGATAAGGTAAGGGGCGATGCCAAGGTTAACCTGGATATTCTGGCCCAACTGGGGGTCACGGTGGAGGAGGTCTTGACTGAGGCGGACTTAAACCCCGTCACCCATCGGCTGGCCAGAACCGGCCTCATCGTGGACGCCTTGCTGGGCACGGGCCTCAATTCGCCGGTGCAGGGTTTGATGGCCGAGTTGATCGAGCGCGTCAATCACCTGCGGGCGCCGGTATTGGCCGTGGATATTCCCACGGGTCTGTCCTCCGATACCGGGGAGGTCATGGGAGTGGCCTTAAAGGCCCAGGTCACGGTGACCTTTGGCTGGCCCAAAGTGGGGCAGATTGTCCCGCCGGGCCGGGATTACGTGGGCCGCCTCTGGCAGGTGGATATCAGCATCCCGCCAAGGCTGGCGGAGGAGACGCCCCTGGAACTGGCTGAGGCCCAGGACTTACGGGGACTCTTGCCGGCCCGGCCCTTCGGCAGCAACAAAGGGACCTTCGGACACCTGCTGGTCCTGGCCGGCTCCGAGGGCAAAACCGGGGCCGCCACCCTGGCTTCCGAGGCGGCGCTGCGGGCCGGGGCCGGCCTGGTGACCCTGGGGATTGCCGCCAGTCTTAATGATATCTTGGAAGTAAAACTCACCGAGGTCATGACCGTGCCCCTGCCCGAGGCCGCGGGGGTCCGGGCCCTGGGGGAGACGGCCCTGGCGCCAATCCAGGACTTCTTAGGCGAGAAGTTTACCCTGGCCCTGGGCCCGGGGCTGGGCACCCATCCGGAGACCCGGGAGCTGGTCTGCCGGCTGGCGCACGATCTGCCCCAGGCCATGGTCATCGACGCCGACGGCGTCAACAACCTGGCTGGGGATTCTTCCTGCCTAAAGGACGCTGCGGGCCCGCGCATCCTTACTCCCCATCCCGGCGAGATGGCCCGGCTGGTGGGACTCTCTGTCGGCGAAGTGCAGACCAAGCGCCTGGAACTGGCCCGTCAGAGTGCGGTTGACTTCGGCGTCACCCTCGTACTCAAAGGGGCCCAAACCCTGGTGGCTGCCCCGGACGGCCGGGTCAGCCTTAACCCCACGGGCAATCCGGCCCTGGCCAGCGGCGGCACCGGCGATGTGCTCACTGGTCTCATCGGCGGGTTTTTAGCCCAGGGCCTGAATCCCTGGGATGCGGCCCGCCTGGGAGTTTACCTCCATGGCCTGGCCGCCGATTTTTTTGTCAGCCGCTACGGCCCCCGGGGCCTGATCGCCGGCGATTTGATCGAAATTTTTCCCGACGTCCTAGACCAGTTTATCCAGGGGCTGATACCCCCTACAGAGGAAGATATATGCTACAAGCGCGTGATATCATGACAACTGATGTCATTACCGTCCCCCCGGAGACCTCCATTTTGGACCTGTCCAACATATTGGAAAATCGGAGGATCGGGGGCGTGCCGGTGGTGGATAAAGGCGGCCGCCTGGTGGGGGTCATCACCCAAAGCGATCTGTTGGCGCGGGCCCGGAAACTGGAGTTACCCCCTGCCATCAACATTCTCGACTTCCATATCTATATCCAGATCC
>JARRQO010000319.1:0-2438 GCA_037381685.1 Deltaproteobacteria bacterium
GATTCCACTGCTTTTTCAGGCCGCCACCTGTCGCCGTGCCAGTAAGGGGAGCACCACCTTTTTAAGGAGATTCCGGATGGAATTGGCCTCTAATTAGCTTAGCTATTTATTTATTTTTTAAAGGTAATATCGATGGTGCAATTATGGCAGAGAAAAAGGCAGAAAAATATCACCTCGTGCTTCTTCCGTCCAGAATCCATCACTCGCGTTCTTAGATAATTTCCAAGGGAACTTTAGCCCTCCAAATTGGAGTCCGGCGCCAACGCCGTATTCCTCTCTAAGACGGGCATTCATCTGCTCAACGTTCTTGCCAAATACTTCCCCAAACGCACCATCCAGAGCATTTTAGGGTCGTGCATCCTGAAAAAACCACTCACCTCCCTGGACAAACCTCCTTCACCTGTCTATATGTTGTAAAAGGAGGTGGTTTATGCGACCGCATCAGCTTATCGGGATAACAGGGTTAGTGGCATTGCTGTTGTTTGTCGGTTGCGGGCAGAACTCCAGCGGCTCGGAGCCGGCAAAAGAAAAAACCGGCCCCCCTCAGCCCTATGTGGCCCAGGACTTCAGCAGACTCAAGGGTCTCCCCGGCTTCAGCGACAAGGCCCTGGAGCTGCACTTCGCCCTGTATCAGGGCTATGTGAAAAATACCAATAAAATTCTGAAGCAGCTCAAGGACATGGCCGCCAGGCATCAAACCGATACCCCGGCCTACGCGGAATTAAAGCGCCGCCTGGGCTGGGAATTCAACGGCATGCGGCTGCATGAGCTTTACTTCGGCAACCTGGGCATCACCGGGGCCCTCACCAAAGACAGTAAAATCATGCAAAGGTTGGAAAACAATTTCGGCAGCTACGATAATTGGGCCGCAGATTTCAGAGCCACCGGGGCCATGCGGGGCATCGGCTGGGTGGTCCTCTACGAAGACCCCCAATCCGGGCGGCTCGTCAACGCCTGGATCAACGAGCACGACGTAGGGCACCTGGCGGGCGGCAAGCCCCTTTTAGTGATGGATGTCTTCGAGCATGCCTATATCCCGGATTACGGCCTCAAGCGGAAAGACTACATCGACGCCTTTTTCAAGAATATCGACTGGCATACGGTGGAAGCCCGGCTCGGCGACTAGCCGCATCTCGGGAGCCTAGCTCCCCGAAAATCACGGATACTGAAATATTTGCCATGGGCTCGTCCGTTTTCAACTTTGCAAACGCCTCATTTTATCGTATAGTGGCCGCCAACCATGAAGGAACCAGGGCCTGAACAAGAACGCCAGCCGGAAACCGCGGAACTCCAGGGCGCTCCGACCTCGGCCGAGGCCACCCGCCCCCCGGGTCCGTGTGGCCCTCCTCCGGAGAACCAGGGCGGTTTCCCCTCCCGGTTCGGCCGGATTTTTTTCGGCGCCGTCACCATCCTGGTGCTCTATTTTTCGTACCTCATCATCAAGCCCTATCTTTTGGACATTTTTATGGCGCTGGTGCTGTTTTTTACGGCCAAGCCCCTGTACCTGGCCCTTAACCGGCTTTTAAAGGGCTGGAAGGTCATAGCTTCGTTTCTCACCTGTCTCATCCTGCTCCTGATTATCCTGATCCCGCTGTTCAGCCTGATGAGCATCATTGCCACCCAGGCCCTGGAGTTTTCCAGCCAGGTAAGCCGGGGGATGCAAAGCGGCCATCTCTGGCAATGGATCACCGTCAAAATCGATGTTCTCAAGCACTATCTCACCCACTTGAACTTGCCGGTGCCGCCGGGCGACATCAAGCTGGAGCATATCGTGCAAACGGTGGTGAGCAAGGCCAGCGCCTTTGTCTATGAAAACGCCATCGGCCTGATCAAGGGCTTCTCGTTTTTCTTTTTCGATCTGGTATTGGTGCTCTTCATCACCTTCTTTCTGTTCTTGCAGGGCGATGAGTTCATTGCGGCCGTCAAACGGCTTTCTCCCCTGGACCCTTCCCACAACGACGAAATCCTCCGGGAGATGGAAACCACCATTAAAGCCACCCTGTGGGGCACGGTGATTGTAGCCTTTGCCCAGGGAACCTTGGGAGGGGTGGGCTTCCTGATCTTCGGTCTGCCCCAGCCGGCCTTTTGGGGTACGGTGATGATCCCGGCTTCGGTGATCCCGGTAGTGGGCAGCAGCATCATTTGGGGTCCCGCGGCAATCTATCTCCTCTTCACCGGGCGCGCCATGGCGGGGATCGGGCTGATCCTCTGGGGCGGGGTGGTGGTGAGCGTCATTGACAACATTCTCAAACCCATCCTGGTTAAAGGCAGCAGCGAAACCCCTAGCATCCTCATTCTGTTTAGCATTTTGGGGGGGCTGACCTATTTCGGCATAATCGGCTTTATCCTGGGGCCCCTGATCCTGTCAGTTCTCCTCTTGCTGCTGCGCATCTATCAGAAAACCCTCCTGGCTCCCGCACCCCTGACGGCCGCGCCGG
>JARRQO010000320.1:0-2426 GCA_037381685.1 Deltaproteobacteria bacterium
GGTCAGCCCGATTGAGCTAACCCTTTGAAATTCCTGGTCGGGACGAGAGGATTTGAACCTCCGACCCCCTGAACCCCATTCAGGTGCGCTACCAGTCTGCGCCACGTCCCGACAATTTTTAAATGTATCAACTAGAATTTTTCCTGTCAATTGCCGGGGTGATTTCTGTTCCCGGCCGGTGGGGTGCTATCCCGGCAAAAAGTCCGGATGCTTGGACTGAGTAAAAGCGGGGTTGAGATTTATGGATAAACCTGTTAATTTTTATAGGTTGCCCTGGGACCGCAGGGGGGAACCGGGGAGGGAACTTTTGGGAAGGGAGAGTTTTGATGTCAGGCAAAACAACACAGATCCGTAACTTAGTACTTATCGGCCACGGAGGCTGCGGGAAGACCTCTCTGGCCGAAGCCCTCCTTTTCGGGGCGGGAGCTACCTCCCGGCTGGGCAAAGTCGACGACGGCAGTTCCGTCCTGGATTACGAGCCTGAAGAACTGAAGCGCCAAATTACCATTTCCAGCGCTTTTCACCATTATCAGTACAAAAAGCACACGGTATATATCGCCGACACCCCCGGCGACGACAACTTCCTGGCGGATACCCGAGCCACCCTGCATGTGAGCGATGCCGCGGTGGTGGTGGTGGACGCGGTGGACGGGGTCAAGGTGGGCACCGAAAAGGTCTGGCAGACGGCCAACCGATACAACCTGCCCCGCCTGGTCTTCATAAATAAGCTGGAGCGGGAGCGGGCCGATTTTCACCAGGCCCTGAAGGAGGTCCGGGAAGTATTGGAAGTCCAGGCGGTGCCCATTACGCTCCCCATCGGGCGGGAATCCGGGTTTAAAGGGGTGGTGGATCTGATCAGCCAGAAGGCCTA
This sequence comes from Deltaproteobacteria bacterium, assembly GCA_037381685.1. Lineage (GTDB taxonomy): Bacteria > Desulfobacterota > Desulfobaccia > Desulfobaccales > 0-14-0-80-60-11 > 0-14-0-80-60-11. Next base: position 872 of record JARRQO010000320.1, read on the forward strand.
CCTGAGTGCGGAAAGCGGTAAGAAAATGGAAGCCAGCCCGATACCGGACGACGTCAAAGATGAAGTGGAGGCCCTGCGCAATGATCTGCTCAATTTTGCCGCGGAAAGTGATGATGCCCTGATCGAAAAATTTCTGGAGGAAGGGGAGTTGAGCCCGGAGGAGATTTACCGGGGACTCCGGGTCGGGACCCTGGCAGGCAGCTTTGTGCCGGTGCTCTGCGGGGCGACCCACTCCAACCTGGGTTACCCGCTATTGCTGGAGGCCATCAATCTTTATCTGCCTGCGCCTGAGGACCGGGGCCAGATCAAAGGCCGGGAGGCTAATGGCGAGGCGGAAGTGGTCCTGGAACCGGACCCGGATGGCCCCCTGGCCGCCCAGGTCTTCAAGACCGTGGCCGATCCCTATGCTGGCCGCCTGTCCATTTTCCGCATCTACTCCGGCACCATGAATGCCGACTCCACGGTTGTCAATGCCACCAGGGCCGTGCCCGAGCGCTTCGGCCAGCTCTTTCTGCTGGAGGGCAAGGGTCAAAAGGCCGTACCCAGCCTGGGGCCCGGGGCCTTCGGCGCGGTGGCCAAACTCAAAGAAACGGTCACCGGCGACACCCTGACCTCCGAGGCCAAGCCGCTGATCCTGCCAGTCATTCCGGCGTCCCGCCCCATGGTCACTTTTGCAGTGGAGCCCAAGAAGCAGGGGGAAGAGGACAAGGTCTGTACTTCATTTTCCAAGCTCATCGAGGAAGACTCCTCCCTGAACCTGGCCCGCAACTCGGAAACCAAGGAAATCCTGTTGTCCGGCATGGGGTCGGTGCACATCGAGGCCACCGCGGAGAAATTGAAGCGCAAGTTCGGGGTGGAAGTCAACCTGAAATCTCCCAAGGTGCCGTACCGGGAGACCATCAAGGGCGCCGTCAAGGTCCAGGGGAAATATAAGCGCCAGTCCGGCGGCCGGGGCCAATACGGCGACACCTGGCTGGAACTGGAGCCCCTGCCCCGGGGCGGCGACTTTGAGTTCGTGGACAAGATCGTGGGCGGAGTCATCCCCAAACAGTACATCCCGTCGGTGGAAAAAGGCATCGTCGAGGCCAAGAACAGCGGCATTTTGGCTGGCTTTCCGGTGGTGGATTTCCGGGTCACCCTGTACGACGGCTCCTTCCATGAAGTGGATTCCTCGGACATGGCCTTTAAAATCGCCGGGTCCATGGGCTTCAAAAAAGGCATGGAGCAGGCCCATCCCACCCTGTTGGAGCCTATCATGAAAATGATAGTGACGGTGCCAGAAGACAACATGGGGGACATTATCGGCGACCACAACGGGCGCCGGGGCCGGGTGTTGGGGGTGGAAGCCCAGGGGCGCTACCAGGTAATCACCGCACACGTGCCCATGAGCGAGGTGCTGCTCTATGCCCCGGATTTGATCTCCAAAACCGGCGGGAGGGGCACCTACGAAATGGAGTTCGACCACTACGAGGAAGTTCCGCCCCACCTGGCGGAAAAGATCGTCGCTGAAGCCAAAGCAGCGCAGGAGAAGGAGTAAAGAATCGGGGGAAAAGGC
>JARRQO010000321.1:0-3078 GCA_037381685.1 Deltaproteobacteria bacterium
ACTGGGGGACTGGCAACGGATTTTTTTAAAGCTTAAATTGATTTAGGAAATTTTAGATCGCGGTGGGCCGCCCAATAATGACAATGCTCCGAGCAAATCGCGCGCGCCGTTCCTGGCGGAACTGCCAAGAAAGGAAGATGGAATGGCTCCAGACCTGGTACAGGTGACAATTTATGATGCCCCTACGGCCAAGGCTTCGGACTGTGCCTGCGGCTGTGGCGGCCACGGCCACCACCATGATGGCGAAGCGGCTGACCCCATGGAGGGAGTCAGTCTGGAGATGCAGAGCCGGGCCCTGGCTCTGACCCTGGACACGGCCTTTCCCGGCAAAGTGCAGGTGGAGTACATCAACGTGCTAAAAGACCCCCGGGGGCCGAGCCTCCCCCAAACCGCGCTGCTCTGCTCTCTGTCCTACCCCACGCCCCTGGTCTATATCAACGGGGAGGGCCGCTTTGCCGGGGCCCTCCTCGCGGAGCGCATCCGGGAAGAGGTGCAAAAAGTCCTGGAGGGAAAATAACGGGCTCAAGACCAGGCGCAGACATCCCCACGCCAGGGACGCAATCCCTGGCAGTCCGGTGCTCCCCTGGCACTCCCCCGGCCGCCGCCAGAACGCGGCCTTCTTGACCAGCAGGCACCCTGCGCCCAAAGGTGATGGTTGTTCATTCTTCCCGAGCCGGGGAAGCTGCTGGGGGGCCAACGTGCATAAATATTGGCCGCCGGGAACCTATCACGAAGTGGCCCGGTCTTCTTTCCCAAGATTGGCTGGTGTCTGGTGAAATCCATTTATCCCCGACCCCTGATCACTCTGCTTACCGATTTCGGCACCCGGGATGCCTACGTGGGAGCCATAAAAGGCGCCATTCTCAGCCTCAATCCCGAGGCGGTGCTGGTTGATCTCAGTCATGAGGTGCCTCCTCAGGATATCCGGGCCGGAGCCTTGATTCTGGCCGCGGCCGCGCCTTACTTTCCTCCGGGCGCCATTCATCTGGCCGTGGTGGACCCGGGGGTGGGCAGTGGCCGCCGAGCCCTGGCGGCCCGGTGCCGGGGGCAGTTCTGGGTGGGACCGGATAACGGCCTCTTCCACCTGATTTTCCACCAGGCCTCCCCCCTGACCATGGTATCCCTGGAAAATCCGATCTATTTTCGGCCACAGGTGGCGGCCACCTTCCACGGCCGGGATATTTTTGCCCCGGTGGCGGCCCACCTTTCCCTGGGGGTGGACCTAAGTAGCCTGGGCCCTCAAATCTCCGATCCCGTTCCCCTGAAGATGCCTGAACCGCACATCGACGCGGAGGCCATCCGGGGGGAGATCATTTATCTAGATCAGTTTGGCAACCTGGTAAGCAATATCCCCGCCGGGGTGGTCACCGCCTGGCTGGGAGAGCAGGAGGCGAACCTTGAGATTGGCCCGGTCAAGATTCGGGGCCTGGCCCGGACTTACACCGATGTGCCTCCCGGAGAATTCCTGGCCCTGGTGGGCAGTCATGGGTTCCTCGAAATCGCCTGCGCCATGGACAATGCGGCCCGGCGCCTTAAGGGCGGAGTGGGTCTGCCCGTGGAGATTTACAGAAAGCGGCGTACCGGAAAATAACCTGAAAAATTAAGACTTAAACGCAACACCCCGTCGGTTTTAATCACCACCTCGTTCACCAGACGCGCCTACACAGAGTTTCAATCTCCTGACCATTGACTCTGGAGCCGGATGCCTGCCACAAATCTGGGCTTGTGGTCCGGCGTCTCCACGGCGACTACCACCTTGCCCATACCAGCCGCTGATCACAGACCAGAGGCCCGTGCCACTTGGATTGCCGCTAAATTGCGCTCAAAGAAGTAAAAATAGCTTCGGATTTGTAGGGCCACCTGTAAATGCTCACATCCTGAGGGCGGACACCCAGGTGCGCCCCTACAGAAATTAAAATTACCTGTATGACCGTAACTTGGTATCAATCCTGACTTTTGAACCTTGAACTTTTCGTAGCAGTCGATTGAACTATCGGGGTTAAGATAAAGGGGGCGGGGGTTTTAATCCAATTCGAACTCGGTGCGCCAGTCGCCGGTTTCCTGCCAGGCGGGCTGGTCGGTCTTGGAGAAGAGAAAATCGCCCATTACCAGGTAGTCCATTTCGGTGCGCATGAAGCACTGGTAGGCGTCCTCCGGGGTGCAGACAATGGGCTCGCCGCGAACGTTGAAGCTGGTGTTGACGATGAGACCGCAGCCGGTGAGTTCCTTGAAGGCGGCAATCAGACGCCAGTATTTCTGGTTGGTGTCCCGGTGCACCGTCTGGATGCGGGCGGAGTAGTCCACGTGGGTGATGGCGGGGACGTCCGAGCGCAGGTGGTAAAGGCGCTCAAAAAGTTCCTGGGTCTCGTAGCCCTCAGGCAAGGGATGGCGGTGGTTTTCCTGGACCCGGTACTTGATCTTGAGGTTGAGGCGCTTTTGCATCTCCGGGTGGCGGGAGTCGCCCAGGATGGAGCGGTTGCCCAGGGCCCGGGGGCCCCATTCCATGCGCCCCTGGAACCAGCCCACCACCTGCCCCTGGGTCAACAGGCGCGCCACCTCTCGGGTCAATTCATCAAAATCGTCATAACGCCGAAAGGGCGCCCGGCGCCGCCGGGCCACCCGCAGGATGTCGTCGGCGCCGTATTCCGGACCCAGGTAAGCGCCCTGCATGGAATCCCTCTGGGGATTGGGGAGCTGGCGTTCGGCGCCCTGCCAGATGTGCCGGGCCGCCAAAGCCGCGCCCAAAGCGCCCCCGGCGTCGCCCGCGGCGGGCTGAATCCAGAGGTCCTGGAAGATGCCCCGGCGGATCAGCTTGCCGTTGGCCACGCAGTTCAAGGCCACGCCGCCGGCCATCACCAGGTTATCAGCCCCTGTGAGCTTTTTGGCGGTGGCCGCCATGGCCAGCACGATATCTTCGGTGGCCTGCTGGATGGCCAGGGCCAGGTCCATATGGCGCTGGTCCAGCAGACTTTCCCGGGGCCGGCGCGGCACCCCAAAGAGGGATTCCCACTTGTCGTTGCAGCACATGGTCAGGCCGGTGGCGAAGTCGAAATAATCCATGTTGAGCAGGAGGGAGCC
>JARRQO010000322.1:0-2396 GCA_037381685.1 Deltaproteobacteria bacterium
AAAGTCCACCACCTGAGTGTTAGTACTGTAAAACGAGATATTCGCGCCTGACATGAGGTTGATATCCCAGCGTTCAGTAGCTCGATGGGACACGCCAGCATAAATCCCTATGGATTTGAAATTATTGCCACCGGCGTAAAGCGTCTCCCGCACTATGTTGTTACTGACAATTGAGGTTTTCTCATTAGCTAACAGATACGTAAAGTTCAGACCGGCCAGGTGGCTGGTATAATCAGTGTATTCGGGGGCCTGATAGAGCACCCGGTTAAAATTATAGTTCGCCGTGGCCAAAAGACGCTCCGTTAAATTGTAGGTGATTCCCGGACCCACGAAAAAGGATTGACGTTGGGTGCGGCCGATCACCACCCCGGAAGTTAGTAATTCTTGTATTAAGGTTGTATCGTCGATATAGGAGGAGTTTAACGACAGATTAATCCTGGGGGTCGCCTGATAGCGCCCATTGATTTGGTAATTCTGGTCGATATGGTCAAGGTTATCATGGGTTATGTAATGTTGACCCATTAGTCCCAATCGCCCCTGTAGCTGACTTATTTCCGTGGTATAATTAAACTCTACATTCGGTTGCAGGGTAAGTATATAGTCGCTGATCACGTTAGTGGGCGACATATTCAAGTTGCTGTTAAACGCGGACCGCTGAGTGACCGAAGGTACGATGGACCAATCAGCTGCCCCTGCCAGATTAACGAGTCCCACACTCATGATTATTACCAGTACCAACCCCCAAGTTTTGGTCCCCATATCCCCCCTGTTTCTCCCTTTCTGTTAGGGGACGACCACGACATCCCCCGGCAAGAGCGTTCGATTCTGTTCTAACAAGAGTCCATGCGCCACATCTTTATAATTAAACGGATATACTTCTTCCTTGGCACCAGCAGTTCGCAGTACCATGATGGATCCGGGAGAGGCGAAGGGGGTCAGGCCGCCGGCCATGGAAATAGCCTGCATGACATTGACGGGTTTGCCGATCACGAAGTCCCCCGGCTTGTTGACCTTCCCGGTGACATAGATCTTGTAGTTCTGGGCCTTTAGAAGGATGACGGTCACATGCGCGTCCGTCACATACTTTTCCAGGCGTTTGGAAATTTCGTCCTTGAGCTGCTTGACGGTATGTCCGGAGGCTTGAATCTCTCCGATCAAAGGGTAGGTAATCTTGCCATCCGGTCGCACGACCAGTTGTTTGGTCAGGTCGGGTTCTTTCCAAACGGAGATTTCAATGGCATCTTCCGGACCCAAAAGGTAGGTGTTTTGATTAGGAACCGCCACCGCCGCGGCAGCAGCCTGTGCATCGGTCAGATGACTTCCGTGCACGGTGCAACCCCCTACGGCCACCAGAGCCAGCACCACCATGACCAAACCTAAAAACCATAGCCGGCTTTGTTGCTCAGAAAGCCTTAAAAATTTTTCTCCTTGCACTGTAGGCCTCCCATTTTCCCCGCCATTGAGGCTATTATAAATAGATATTAAAAACTCTCAATCTTTTTTTGTAAAATTTTGCTTCAGAAAAAAGGTAATTATAATTTTATCCCACTCTAAGCGCGGTGCTTCATTCCTGGCGCCGGCTGGCACCAATCCGCACGTTACTCCCATCTTGCAATTTGAAGGCCAACTATCTAACAAATTAAATTTATTGATATATTATGCATAAACAACAAATTACCGCTGGGGGATGTCTAAGAAACTGAACGTTTATCCGGGGAGTTAATCATTTATGATTCATTTACTTAACATGGCGCGCATATCGGACAGAAAGGTTTTTAATAAGGCATCAAGGTTTTTCCCGTTAGAGATTGAGCCCGGCCTCCGGGGGCAGGAGTGCGGGGTGGATTCTGGAATGGAAAGGGATCAGGCCTAGCAGCAGGATACGGCCGGTCCGGAAGATTCACGGCGCAGTAAGGGGGGAGGTCGCCACTTACCCAGTTATGGTGCAGACGGCAGGGAGGAGCCGGGGCACATCCTTCCCGGCTCCGAGGCTATCGGTTTACCTGCCATAAGGAGGTGGGGCAGGGGTAATCTGTTCCAGGTTGCCCTCCATGTCGCTGATAATCATCCGGCCGGAAGGCAGGCGCCAGGCCCGGGCATCCACATCCCCCTGGGTGTATTCGGGGGGCACGGGGATGACCTCTTGTAGATTGGCCTGAACTTCGACCATGCGCCAGCCGGCCGTGCTTGACTCTCTGACAGTTTGCCGGGAACTCTCCTTGAAGGATACGCCTTCATCTTTTAGAGCTTCAACAAGCTCGGTCCGGTCGGAACCGGATTCGGTGACATAAATAACCATCTTTCTTCCTCCTTTGAGTCAATAGCCGGATGCCGGGCATCTTCCCATGCGGTAGCGGGACCGAACCGTTAGGGGAGCGCGCGCCGCGCGCACCCCT
>JARRQO010000323.1:0-4419 GCA_037381685.1 Deltaproteobacteria bacterium
GTTGTCATGACTGTCTATGCAGACAGATCATTCACTTTTATAACAAAAACGCCTCCAGCCTCAACTCCTTCCACTAAAACCCCGGCCACGCTGCCCACCAGGGCCTTTAGCCGGCTTTTGACCATCTTGGCCTGTCTGGCCTTTAGCAACCGGGCCCGGCGCCGAGCCTCCCCCCGGGGTACCTTCGGCTCCCACGAAGCCGCGGGCGTGCCCGCCTCCGGACAGTATAAAAAAATCCCCAAGTGGTCGAAGCGCACCTCTTCGATGAGGTCGCACACAACCTGAAAATGCTCTTCGGTCTCTCCGGGAAAGCCCGTCATCACCGTGGTGCGCAGCGTCGCCCCGGGCAGCGTCTCCCGGATACGCCGAACCGCCGCCACAATCTGTTCCCGCCCATAGCCCCGCCCCATGCGGCGCAACACCTCGTCATGGCCGTGTTGGATGGGTAAATCCAGGTAAGGCAAAATCCGGGGATGGGCCGCCATGGTTTCCAGCAACTTCCGGCTGATCCGGGCCGGATGCCCATACAGCAGGCGGATCCAGGTAAACCCGTCTATGGCCGCCAGTTCCTGGAGCAGCGCCGCAATCCCCGGCTGGCCAGCTTGCTCCCGGCCGTAAGCCGTGGTGTCCTGGGCCACCAGGATGAGTTCCTTAACCCCTGCCGCGGCGAGCTGCTCCGCCTCCCGCACCAAAGTTGCCAATGGACGGCTGCGCCCCGGCCCCCGAATCTGGGGGATAGTGCAGAAGGTACAGCGGTGGCTGCAGCCTTCGGCGATCTTGAGATAGGCCAGGTGCCTCGGCGTGGCGGGAAAACGCTTCTCCACCCGGTTATAGGAATATAGGGGGGCTTGCCAAAATAGCCGCTTACTTTTGCCGCTTGCCGGCCCTTCCAGGATATCGGGCAGGGCCGGAAAATCATTGACCCCGATGAACAGGTCCACCTCCGGCAGCTCCTGGGCCAGTTCTTCCCCATAGCGCTGCACCAGGCACCCGGCCACCACCAGGCGCTTATCCGGCGAGCCCTCCTTGACGCGGGTCAACTCCAGGATGGTGTCCACTGCCTCCTGGCAGGCCGCCTCAATAAAGCCGCAGGTATTGACCAGGAGCACATCCGCCGCGGCCGCCTCTCCCACCACCTCCCACCCCGCCTGGGATAGCTGCCCCAACATGATTTCCGTGTCCACCAAATTCTTGGGACAGCCTAGACTGATGCTAAAAACCCTTCTGGGTCCCGGATTTTGAGTTCCTGGTTTTGTAGTTTTCAGGATTTTAGGCTCACAATTTGGCTTGGATTTTGAAATTATAGGGAGAAATACTAATGTGGAGTGCGTTTTCCGCACCCTGCTTAAAATCGGGGCATCATCTTGCCTGCGACCTTCTCGCTTTCTCCAGGGCTTGGTAAAACTTCTTGGGAATCGAGTCTTGCAAGTTTTCCGGGCCTTTTCGCCTGTGACATCCCAGGAGTTCCCAAATCATATAAAGCCGTTCCTGGCCCGTTACCCTCCATCTGATCTTGAAAAAGGGGAAGCTTCCTAATCGAGCCAGACCAACGTTAATATAAAGCATTTCCAGGCAATTGATCAGGACAATGATCCCGATGATCATAGTCTTCCGAGGTTTCCCGGGCATTGTAGGCGATCATCCTGATCCACATCCGGTAGGCCACTTCTCGTTCTGTGAAGTAGCTGCCGAAGAAAAAACTGAAGACGCTGGTGAGGGCCGCGGCACAAATCAGAAAGGGAGAAGGATTATACATAGGGACCGGTAATGTTGTGGGCCTGGCCCAGCCATCCAGATTGCGTCCAATGCCACATTTCTCTGCTAAACCGCTCCCGGCTCACTGATACGAAATCACGGTCCAGGCATCCATAGCCGCAAAAATAATCACCCAGAAGCCCAGTTGCACCAGCCAGGAGGTCCTCTGCCGCCTTGGCGTGGTAAGCACTCGCTCATCCAGGGCTTTCATAAAATTATACATGACCGCGCATTCCAGGGCAAAGGGGGCAAATCCCAGATACCCTAAAACCGGCATTTCGAAGATCTTCCAGAAATTGAGCACCGGTAGAGTATACACCCACTTACTGATGGCAAACCAGTTCCAGGACTCCCACCACAGACCGCAGACCAACCCCGCGGCCAAAAGATTCAAATGCTCCCGCCACTGCCCCGCGGCAAAGCGGGCGATGAGGGAAGGCCCGCCCATGAGCTCGCAAAACGGGTCCAGCAGGAAAAAAGTGGCCCCCCAGATCAGGGGGAAGGTGTAGCGAGGCCAGATCCCGGGGAACACCAGCATAGCCACCCCCAGCATCATTGACAGCGGTTGCCAGGCGCCCAGATTGAAGGACCTACCTGTCACGCCCTTGAAGGCCCCCAGGGCCTCCAAAACCGGTGGACCAGAAAAACATCTTTAAAAACTCCCGGGGCCGGCCCAGGAGCCACGAATTACCCTTGAGACGGCACAGCAGGCCATCCAGAAACAGGACATAAGGGTACCACGCGAAGAAGTAGAGATACTTCAGAATCTCCTCCTGGCCGTTGACAATACCCCACAGGCCCAGGGCCCACGCCGCCAGCGCGGCAGCTATCTGTAAATTTGCCATGTAGGTGAAATTTATCATGAATTTTTCCTTTTGGCCTTTATCATAAACGAGGCGCCGCTAAATTTAAAGCGCCGAAGCCGGGAAAAACCGATGAATCCTGGTTTTTTCCTTGCAAACCGGAGAAAATGCTGCTATAGGGTTAACAATCTCAGGTCTTTTGGCCCGCCTCTGGGGGAGGTTGCGCATCAATTCCAGACCTGTAAATAGGCAAATCCGTACCGCAAAATGAGAGGAGTCTCCATGATGTCCTGGCTCGTGGGGGTGGTAGTTTGCCTCGCGTTTCTGGTGGGCTGCGGCGGTGGTCAAAAGGGCGCTCTGGTGAAGGTGAACCAGACCCAGCCCGAATTGACCGCTCCCGTGATCGATGATAGCGCCGACGATACGGCCTTGACCGAGGAGTTGAGCAGCACACGCCTGGAAGAACTTTACGCCAAAAGCGGGATTCCCGGCTGGGACCCCGCCTTGGAAGAAGAATTGAAAAGGTGGGATCATCAGGTCAAATTCGATGTGCCCATCCAAATGAATAAACAGGTCCGGGCCTACCTGGTCTACTTTTCCACCGAGCGCAAAAAGACCATCAAGCGCTACCTGGCCCGCTCCACCCGCTATCTGCCCATGATTAAAAGGGTTTTCCAGGAGGCCGGCCTTCCGGAAGACCTGGCCTACCTGGCCATGATCGAAAGCGGCTTCAACCCCAAGGCCTATTCTCCGGCCGCAGCCTCCGGCATGTGGCAGTTCATCAGAGGCACCGGCCTGCGCTACGGCTTGGCCATCAACAGGTACGTAGATGAGCGCCGAAACCCGGAAAAGTCCACCCGGGCGGCGGCCCAATACCTCCTGGATCTCTACAAGCAATTCGGCTCCTGGTATCTGGCGGCGGCGTCCTACAACTGTGGCGAAAACCGGGTGCAGCGGGAGTTGGACCAGAGCAACCACAAGAATTTCTGGGAACTCTCGGCCAACAAATGCCTGCCTAACGAGACCAAGAATTACGTCCCCCAAATGATCGCGGCCACGATCATCGCCAAAAATCCAAAAAAATTTGGCTTCAAGAACATCCCCTACTTGCCGCCGGTGAAATATGACCGGGCCACGGTGCATGAATCCACCTCTCTGACGGCCGCGGCGGTGGCGGTGAACGTGCCCCCTGAAGAGCTGCGGGCCCTCAACCCGGCCTTACTTCGGGGCATAACTCCACCGGGAATGCCGTTTTACACCCTGAACCTGCCTCCCAACAGCAAGGATTTGTTCGCCAAAAATATTATCATCGCCCGCATTCAACATCCCGCGGTGGCCTCCCGCCACCACGTGCGCACGGCCCGGAGTTCCAAACGGGCGGTTCGCCACCGCAAAAGCTCGGCCAGCCACCACCGCGCCAAGCTGGTCCGCAAGTCCAGCCACACCAGCCGCCGGACTTACGCCAGGTCCCACAAAAAGGTTCGCCGGACCTATGCCAAACATCATAAAACCCGCCGCCGGGCCCCGGCAAAATCCCGGGCGCTGGCCAAAGCCCATTCTTACTCCAGAACCCATGCCGCCCCGGTGGTCCGGGCCTCTATGTTCGGTTCGCCTTCTTTGGCCCACCGGCATAAAGCAGCCAAAAGGACCAAGGTGGCCCTTTTAGGCTCCTCCAAAAGCAAGGCCAAGACCAGGAGCAAGGCCAAGACCAGGGCGCATGCGGCCAAAAGCAAGAAATCCCGCGACACCCGCCTGGCCAAAAAGCGCCACTCCCGGAAACACAGCTCCCCCCGGAGCAAGCGTAAGTATTCCCGTTCTAAACGGGCCATCGTAGTTTCCGAAGCCCGGTAACCACCCCGGG
>JARRQO010000324.1:0-2367 GCA_037381685.1 Deltaproteobacteria bacterium
TGGCAGACATAAAAGGGGTCCCTCTCGGTTTTCTTTAAACGCCGGACCAAATCTGGGTTGGAACCTTAAAAAGATGGAGGAGCACCAAGAAGAAATAGATCTGGTTAATAAGCGCCGGAACTCTAGCAATGAAAATCGCTAAGTTGTTAAGTAATACAAGGGCCCATTGAAGTCAAGGGGAGATGATTTGCTTGAGACAAGCGGGCCTGGCGATCTCTGCAGGGCCGCTTCAAGAGCCAAGCTGTAAGCCTAGTATCGCGTTTCAGGAAAATGTTTAAAAAAGAGAAGTCCTCATTCCCTTCCTCTTGATGGTTAGGTTGGGGTGATAAAATAATCCATTATTACAATAGCTTATTTCCCCCTCCCCCTAACCCCCTCCCACCAGTCGTGGCTACCGGCGCCGCATGTTGTATCTGGCCGCAGGGTCCGCCGGGCGTTGGAACCCGGTAAGCCGCGCCTTTGATCAACGCTTACTGCACGCCGGCCAGCCCAAAAAACTGGCCCTCACTGCCTGCCGGCGCAAGCTCGTGCTCATTATTAATGCCCTGGCCAAAAACCAACAACCCCGGACTCAATCTAGAGCCCAGGTACCTTGACTTGAAAGACAGTCGCTACGAAAAATTGCTGTATGACCGCAATGTGGTATGAGACAGCCGGCCGGTCTTAAGTTTAATTACTGAATCGTCCAGTTCAAAATATTAAACAACAAGGAGAGCGCCTTGGGGGCCAGGATTGCGGGGGCAGTGCTTGGCATATAATATGCATAATATATGCAAAATATTAATGATAAAGATATTGCTTGCGGCATCAGTCTGGAGGCACGTTATGAAAAAAATACGGGTGGCGATTCTGCTCGCCTCCGTTATCGGCATTTTGCTAGTTCCAGGCGGGGCCTGGGCCTATACCTGGCTCTTCAATCCGGCCACGAACCATTATTATGCCACCGCCATGGCCAATAACACCTGGGAGCAGGCGGAAGCGGAGGCGCTCCTGGCCGGCGGACACTTGGTGACCATCAATGACGCGGCCGAAGAGAGCTGGCTGAGAAGCACCTTTGACGACGCCTACAATTACTGGATCGGCTTCACGGACCACCAGCAGGAGGGCGCTTGGGGCTGGGCCAGCGGAGAGCCGGTGACCTACCCCAATTGGGCGCCGTCTGAACCCAACAACCTAAGCTCTGCCGAGGTGGAGCCGGACGGGCAGCAGTATTACACCGGCGAGGGTGAAGACTACGCCGTCATGAACTGGATCATTGACGGGGCGGCGTACTGGAATGACGTGCCCAACCTTGGCCCTTGGTTCGCACAGGGGATAGGCGGGGTGACGGGGATTATCGAAGTCGCGCCGGTGCATACCCCCTTGCCCTCGACCTGGCTTCTGGTGGGTCCGGTGCTGGCGGGGTGGCTCTGGCGATGCCGGGGCCGGGTTTGGACTCGGGGGGATGAAACTCCCCCGTGCTTAAGGTAATATTAGCTTTGCGCTCGTTTCCCTCCTTCCCTCATTTAGATTGAAAAGCCAAGCGGCAGGCGCACCTGCCATAAAAAAAGGGGGACTGCGCCCGCCTCGCTGTCACTCGCTCCTGGCTCGGAACCTGGTTTTTTTCTGGTTCCCAGGTGGTACTCGGGAACCCAATATGGCGCCAAGCTTGGCTTGGCTCCATGAAGGCCCCGCCGCGCCGAGGTCCGAATCCCCAGGCTGCTATCTCCCTCAACGTTCCTTTTCAGTGGCGAAGACCCGATAAAGGACGGCCCCAGCGAGGGCTACCCAAAATATCAGGGCCAGCCAGGCCCTGCCAAAGCCCTGGGTACCGATTTCTTGCCCGAACTTTAACATCGACTCCGAGTACGGCATGAGGGTAAAACCCGTCAGGGTGGAGGTGAACAGCATGACCACTGCTATGTCGATAAGATCGAGGCTGGTGAAGACGTAATAGCCAGAGACGACCAATACTACCAGGTAAACCCATAGCACGAAGGTGCGATGCTCCAGAAAACTGCCGCTGAGCCCCATCCAGGTGGCGGGATTAACCAGACCCAAAATTATTTTTACCAGGATCAGTACCCCGAGCACGCCGGCCAGGATTTTCTTGCCCTGCATTTTTATATCTCCCCTTGCCATTCAGTCGCCCTCCCTCGCTAGGCCAGGCTTTCCGGCCCGGACACCGCCCATCCCATCTAACCCTTAACCCAGGAACCTGGAACCTGAAACCTGACCCTCGCCCTTCAATCGTCATCAGCACCACTGCCATCCAACGTCTTTCCCGGCTGCGGCTTCTTCACCCCAGGCGCCCTCTGGAAGGTCTTGACCGGGGCCGGCTCCCGGAAGCCGTTATAGCGCTTCACCAGTTCCAGGTAACGCAGGGTA
>JARRQO010000325.1:0-4194 GCA_037381685.1 Deltaproteobacteria bacterium
GTTCGAGGGCACGCTGGAGATGCGGCCGGCCATCGACCTCCGGGAAAAACTGGCCCAGGATGAAAGGGTCAAAGAAGTGCTGATACGGGCCGCCCGGGCCGAAAAAATGGCCTCCCTCGGTCAACTGGCGGCCGGAGTGGCCCATGAAATCAACAACCCCTTGACCGGTATCCTCCTTTACGCCGGCATGGTCCTGGAAGACATGAGCAGCGACGATCCCAAAACCCAGGACTTGCAATATGTCATAGAAGACGCCAATCAATGCCGCAACATTGTTAAGAGCCTGCTGGCCTACAGCCGGCAGGCCAGCGCCAACCAAGAGGTTCTGCCCTTAAATGAGTTGGTGGAACAGAGCCTGAGCCTGATTCGCGACCAGAGCCTGTTCATCAACATAGAGGTGGTGAAAGAGCTGGCGGACGCAGTCATGCCGGTCAAGGTCGACCGGAACCAGCTCCACCAGGTAATTATCAACCTGGTCATTAATGCGGTGGACGCCATGGATAGAAACGGCACCCTTATCCTGCGGACTTACGGCGATAAGCGCAAGACGGGCGGCAAAAAAGCCCGCCCGGGTTTCGTCTATCTGGAAGTCTCCGATACGGGCTGTGGCATTTCCGCTGACAATCTGCCCCGGATTTTTGACCCGTTTTTTACCACCAAGGACCCCGGCAAAGGCACCGGCCTGGGTCTGAGCACCTCCTACGGCATTGTCCAGGCGAATGGCGGTAATATCTGGGTGAAGTCAACCAGCCCTGCAGGGACCACTTTTATTTTACAGTTACCCCTCTATCGGGGGGCGGATGAAGGACATGAGCCCTAATGATCAAACCTTAAGCCTCCGGGAGGAAAGTCCGGAAATCACGGTCGATAACCTGCCGGCCAGCAGTCGCCTTAGCCCCACCATTTTAGTCATCGACGATGAGGAGCGGGTGCGTGAAGGCTGCCGGAAGGTTCTTTCCCGGGAAGGTTACGATGTGTCCATCGCCGACTGCGGGGAGAGCGGGCTTAAAATGATCGAGCGCCAGCACTATGACATCATTCTGCTGGATCTGATGATGCCCAGTCTTTCCGGTTTCGATGTGCTGGCCCATGTCAAGGCGCTGCACCCCGACGCGGTGATCATCGTGATCAGCGGCTACGCCACCGTGGAGAACTCCATCGAAGCCATGAAACGGGGGGCTTTCGATTTCATTCCCAAGCCCTTTTCCCCCGAGCAACTGCGGGTCCTGATTAAAAAGGCCATTGAATACATCCGCGCCATGCAGGACATCGCGGACGAAAAAACCCGGATGCGGGTGCTCATCAATCATCTCACCGACGGGGTTATGGCTACCGACAGCCGCAAGCGGGTGGTGCTAGCCAACCCGGCCTTCTTGCGGATGGCGGGATGCCGGGAAACCCAGGCCGTAGGCTACGAAATCAGTGAAATCACCCCCCACCAGCAGTTTGAGCAGATGATTGACCGGGCCCTGGCCATGCCCCCAGGCGAACTGGCGGAGCTGACGGAGGAGATTAGCGGTGAAGCCGCGGGAGATCAGCCGGGACCCATCCTCAGCGCCCATTGCATCCCCTTCCGGGATAGGGCCGGGCGGAACATCGGGACTATCACCGTGCTTCAAGACATCACCACGTTAAAGCGCATGGACCAGATGAAGTCGGAATTCGTCTCCATGGTGTCCCACGAGATTCGGAGTCCGTTGAATTCGGTTTTGGCCCAGATGAAAATAATCCTCGACGGCCTGGCCGGGGACGTCACCCCCAGGCAACAGGAAATTCTGAGCCGGGCTTCGGAAAAGGTTAAGAGTCTGGTAAGCCTTTCTTCCGAGCTCCTGGACTTGGCCCGCATAGAATCCGGCCTGGTCAGCCAGGAAAAAGAACAACTTAACCTGGCTGCCATCCTCAAGGATCAGGTGGCCTTTCATGGCCCCAAGGCTCAGGCCAAGCAGATCACCCTTGAGCTGGAGCCGGTGCCCGAGTTGCCGCCCGTATTTGTGAACCGGCGCAACCTCGAGGAAGTGTTCTCCAATCTCATCAGCAACGCCATCAGTTACACGCCCGAAGGAGGCCGTGTGACTGTCTCCGCAACCCTGGAGCGGGGCTATCTCAAGGCGAGTGTGTGCGACAATGGCTTTGGCATGGCCCCGGAAGAGCTGGGGCGTATTTTCAATCCCTTCTATCGGATAAAAAATGATAAAACCAGGTTCATCATCGGTACAGGCCTGGGCCTGGCCATAGTTAAGCGCATCGTGGAAGCTTGCAACGGCTTTTTGCGGGTGGAAAGCGAGCCTGACCACGGCAGCAAGTTCCATGTCTATATTCCCTGCGCCGACTCGTAACTTGGGTCGGCAGCAGGAAGAGCCCATGAGCAACTGGCCAAGTTCAACCTCAATATGTGCATGACTTGCGGGACCTGCACCAACGGCTGCCCCATAACGGGCACCCCCGGCATGGAAGGCTGGGACACCAGGAAGGTCCTGCGGATGCTGCACTTCGGCATGGTCGACGAGGTGGTCGAATCCAAGTTTCCCTGGGTGTGCACCGGCTGTGGCCGCTGCGCCCACGCCTGCCCCATGGATATTGACATCCCTTACATCATGCTGCACATGAAGTCCCTGCGTCCCCGGGACCAGGTTCCGGGCATTCTCCATAAGGGGGCCGAAAACTGCTTCAAGACCGGCAACAACATGGCTATCCCCTTGGATGATTATCTGTTTCTCATGTCTGATTTGGGCAAGGAGTTGGAGGAAGAGGAGTGCCCCGGTTTCTATGTCCCCCTCGATAAAGATGGGGCCGATACCCTGTTTTTCCCCAATTCCAAGGAAGTCTTTGCCGACAACGATGACATGAAGTGGTGGTGGAAAATCTTCTACGCCGCCCGGGAAAACTGGACCGTACCCTCGGAAAACTGGGAATCGGTGGACTGGGGCCTTTTTACCGGAAACTATGACTACATCAAGGCCTTTGCCCAGCGCAAGATCGACTTCATGAAGCAGTATCACGTCAAACAAATGATCATGCCGGATTGCGGCGGGGGCTCTTACGGCTGCCGGGTGGGGATGAAGTCCTGCGTGCTGGAAGACCCCCTTAACGAGATCCATTACGTTTATCTGTACGAATATCTCGTTAACCTCATCAAATCGGGCCGGATCAAGCTGGACAAAAGCGTCAACGCCGACAAAATCTTCACCTGGCATGACTCCTGTAAACACGGCCGGGAGCTCGAGCGTCATTTCGGCAAGGGCTATTATGAGGAGCCCCGCTGGATTATCCAACAGTGCGTAGACAACTTCATCGATATGGAGCCCAACCGGGCCAACGCCCACTGCTGCGGGGCCGGCGGCGGCATGTGGCCCGGCCCTTATGAAGCGGAAGCTGCCTGGCACGGACATGCCAAGTACGAATCCATCAAGAGCAGCGGCGCCAATGTCCTGGTGGTCGCCTGCTCCAACTGCCACGATCAGCTGATGAAACGCGTGCCCAAATTCTATCCCGATTATCCCTACGAAGTGAAATATCTCTGGGAACTGGTGTCCGACTCTCTGATTATAGAGCCGTGGACTGAAGAGGAAATCGCCCGGGCCCGGGCCGAAGCCGCAGCGCAGTGGGAGAAGTTCGGGGTGGAGATGGATGAGGAGGAATAGGCCGGGGTACTCGCACTGGGTCAGGGGGAAACGCAAACTCCTAAAGATTGCCCCGAGCCGCCCCTTGATTAAGGGGGGCCCACTCAGAGGCGCCCGGAAAATCACGTTTTTCCAACAATTAAATAGCAAAGGCTAAAACTTATCCCCAATCAGGAAAGAGATAGCCTAAAAAAAGCCCCGGCCTGCAACAAGCCGGGGCTTTTTATATGCGCGAATCTCGAAGGCCTTCTATATGCATTTCATATCTTAAAATTCGGACCCTGCGGATAATGGCAAGTGATCTTCAATTGAGGATATTTTCTTTCAATAAAAGAGATACAGATTCCAGTTAAGCAGAAACTTCGTCTGTTATCCTATTCTAAGCGCTATCTGAACTGGGAAACAGGGGCCAGAATTTTGAATTTTAATATGTGGCCCCCTTTGTGGTTGCGTAACCTCTCTTAGTTTAGTAATCTTGACTACCTAACAATAATTAACGGCATACCTTTCTATAAATTTCCAGTATTGTCTGTGCCTTGGCTGTTTGCTTAAGTCGCCAAGTTACCGCGGCTCC
>JARRQO010000326.1:0-2352 GCA_037381685.1 Deltaproteobacteria bacterium
CATAAATCCCGTGCTGTGCAAAGGCTTGCCCTCCGATAGTGATTTGCAGGCCTTGGATGATCTGGCCACAGCGATCGCCCGGAGGCATCAGGAACACAATTTGATGGGCAGATAAACGGGGAAAACTTAGGCAATCAGGCCCCTGGCCTTTAAAAGGGGCCGGGGGTCCACCAGGTGGCGAGTGAACCAGCCCTCGTAATCTTCTGCCCCCAGGGCCAGGGCCAGGATTTCAGAAAAGTGAAAGACGGGCAGCCTGGGTTCCCAGGTGCAGCGGATTTCCAGATTGAGTTGGCACATGGCGCAAGAGGTGACCAGGCACTCCGCCCCCCCGACGATGGCGCTCTCCAAAATTTCATTCACCAGGGGCGTGACCACGTCGGCCCGGGCGGCGCTGAGAAAGCCCCCGCAGCAGCGGTGGGTGAGGCCCCAGTTATAGGGAACCCCTCCCAGCATGGCCAGGACGTTGCCCAGTTCCCCCTGGTAATAGGTCCCCCGACGCAAGCCTGGAGGCCGATAAACGGTGCAGCCATAGTAAGGCATGAACTTGAGGCCGTTCAGGTCCCGCACCTGGCCCTGCTGCAGGCGTGCCGGGCCCAATTTCACCAGCACTTCCAAAAAGTGAATGATTTCCAAATCCAAGGAAATGGGCCGGCCCCAGCGGCGTTTCTGGGCCCGGAGGGTTTCCGGCTCCCGCTTGAGGCGAAGATGGGCCTCCCGCAGGTGGTAAAGGCAACGGGGGCACATGGCCATGAGGGGGCGGTCGGGCGGCGCCAGGGACAGGTTCCGCACCCCCAGGGAAAAGGCGATTTCCTTATCCAGAATGTCGGCGGAAGAGGAGCCGCAGCAATTCCAGTCCTCCAGGTCTATGAGGTTGAGTCCCAGCCTCCGGGCGGCCTCTATCAAAGAAATATTGCACTCCCGGGCCGAACTCTCCAGGGAACAGCCGGGAAAGTAGGAGATGCCGGTCAGGCGGGCGCGGTGACGGGACATGGCTAGCGCCTCCAATGAGGGATGAACAACCTGGTAATTTCCTTAATGGCCTGGACCCGGGAAGCCCTGAGGTCCATCTTGTGTTTGGCCAACATTCTCAGGCCCACGTCCAGGTCGGTGAACCACTGGCGGATCCGGCTCTTATAGCGCAGCATAATCTCCAGCTTATGGGCCCGGCCGTAACGCTTGATGGAATGGAGGACCTCCCGGTGAAAATCCAGGATGTTGGGCTCGGCGATCATGGCCCCCTCTTCCAGCGCCAGGCGACGCAGGGTAGCCATGACCGCGGCAATGTCAATATCCATGGGACACTGAACCGAGCAGGTGTGGCAACCGACGCAGATCCAGATGGTGTGCGACTCCAAGGCCTGCTGGAGCAAGCCGTATTGCACCAGGCGAATGATCCCGTTGGGTGGGTAGTCCATGGCCCTGATGAAAGGACAGCCATTGCCGCAGGTACGGCAGTGGTAACACCGGCTCAGGTTGGTGCCGCTGAGCCGCTCAATATCCTGGGCCAGGAAGAGATCCTGTTCATCGAACTCGATAGCGGGGGCGGCCCCGCCGCGGTCCAGAGCAGCCATGGGCAGGTTCATCTGCTGGTCAAGTCCTCATGATTTCATGGAATTTACTATACTATAATGGTGCATAGGGCAGACACGATAGACCAAATCGGCCTTGGCGCCGGCAGGACAATGCTCCAGGAATTTCATGACATTCCTATGATTAATTTACTAAATGCCCCAACCAACTTCAAGCCTTGTCAGCGACTAGGGCTTTCGGCTCTGGCATTTAAAAGGCAAGATGGACTTCTCCGTCATAAATTTCATAAGTTCAAAAAGCCGGTCTACATAGTACCCGACATTACTGGTTGCTGCTCAATTTGCCCTGCCAGTAATCTTACATCCTTAAATCTTTGGCATCTCAAATCATTCTCCCCACAAACGCCTCTGGAGCATATAGAGATCATAGCTTCAATTTTTGACAATCCGATGATAAGTTTCCGGGCCGGCAAGTTACGCGCACCTTCGGTCGCGCTGGACTGGCAGAGCAAACGACTGATCGAAGTGGAGGCCAGAGTTTCTTATCACGCCCGGCAGGGGTATGTGCATGTTGCCTCGGCTTTTCCTCTGGCTCACCATTATCGGGCGGTGCCGGCCTGGGGTCCTGAAGCTCCAGCGCAGTGAAGTATTCGGGTTATGATGGTTAGGTATGCTCAAGATTCCGGGCAAATTAACTTTTTCAGGGAAATTTGTGCTATCATGACATCGCTGAGAGTATTCGGCTTCAAAAACAGAAACTTGGCGGGATGTTCTTCGGGCAGAGAGATACTAAAACCATTTTTTGACTGCGGCGGCCAAGGTT
>JARRQO010000327.1:0-2348 GCA_037381685.1 Deltaproteobacteria bacterium
CACCGGCACATCCGCCACCAAATGGTGCCTGATGCTATCTTCCAGGGCCTGCTTCAGTTCATATTGTATTGCGTTTCGATTAGTCTCTGTGTTTTCCCCCGTGCTATAAGCTTTTTCAATTTCTTCATGAATAGCGCAAAAATTTTGCACTTTAGCTTTTTCTTGGAGTCCTTTGATCAATATCGATCCCGCGGGCAGAGCCCGTACTCCCCGAAACAGGGTGTAGGGCTCCGGCACGTAGCCCCAGAGGAAAAAGCCGGCGTGCCCTGCGGGCTCAGGCTCGCTAGCCACCGCGCCGCCGGCCTGCAGGGCCTTGACTTGAGAGGCAAATCTTAAGGTCTTGCCGTCATCGGCATAGTAAAGAGGCTTGATCCCGAAGGGGTCCCGGCCCAGAAGCAGGCTTTTGTTGGCGTCATCCCAGATGGCAAAGGCATACATGCCCCGCAACTGCCCTATCATCTTGGAGCCGTATTCCTGGTAAAGATGCAGCAAAACCTCGGTATCGCTGTGGGACCGGAAACGATGGCCCCTGGTTTCCAAATTATCACGCAGTTCCCTATAGTTATAAATCTCGCCGTTAAACACCACCCAGACAGATTGATCCGGGCTCCCCATGGGTTGGGCCCCAGCCTCGCTTAAATCTATTATCGACAGACGGCGATGGGCCAACGCCACCCGCTCATCCGGCGAAATCCATAACCCCGCCCCATCCGGCCCCCGGGAGCTCATGGCCTCGCGTATCCGCCAGGCCTCCTCCCGATCCACCGGCGGAGCCGAGCTATCGTATGCTAGAATGCCAACAATGCCACACACTTAGCTTACCAAGATGTCAGAACTTCGATTTATCTGCCATGCCCGAAAATTATCGTGCGCACGGTTTTAAGGAGAATAGCCAGGTCAAGCAAAAAGCCGATATTTTTAATATAGTAAAGATCGTATTTGAGCTTTTCAGGGGTGGTATCAATGGTCAATCCTTCCGGGAATGATACTTGGGCCCAACCGGTTATGCCCGGTTTCACCAAAGTCCGATATTTATAAAAATTGAGATTCTCCATATAGCTGGTGTGAGCCAGGGGTCGGGGCCCGATAAAACTCATTTCTCCTCTCAGGATATTTAGCAGTTGAGGCAACTCATCAAGGCGAAGTTTTCTTATAATTTTTCCAACTCTGGTTATGCGCGGATCATCATGATTGGTCCATACCGGGCCGTTGTTCTCAGCGCCCCAAAACATGGTTCGAAATTTTACAATATTAAACGGTGCCCCTTTTTGCCCCAGCCGCTCTTGCCGGAAAAATACCGGCCCCTTGCTGTCCAGCTTAATTAATAGGGCCACCAACAGCATAAGAGGGCTGGCTACAACTAAAGATATTCCTGCCAGAGTCAAATCAATCAGCCGCTTTATTCTTATATAGTAGATTTTTTTATTGTTGACGCTCCATTCGAAAATCCAGTCATCAGAGATGTGATCCGTGGGGAGTTTGCCGGTGAGAAACTCATAAAACGTTGGCATGTCGATGAGGCGGCAGTCTTCCCAAGACACCATGATCAGGTTATTGGTCAGTCGGGGAGATCTATTTCGAGTTATGGCGATCACCGCCAAATTCGCCATGTATTTCTTAATTAAAGCGGCCAGTTGAGAAGAATTTCCCAGGACCGGCAACCCCTCCGGTTTAGTCCCGGCCTTCTGTTCATCATCATCCACGAACCCCACCGGCAGGAAACCACAGCCCGGCCGCTCGCGAATAGCTTGGAGAAGATAGCTCCCGGAATTACCCGCCCCGATAATAATGAGACGCTTTTCCAAGCGTTGAGGAAAGGCGATTGTGGAAAAAATTAACCGCCAAATAGCCACAAGAACCACAAATGAAATAGCTTGAATTGTTACAATAATTCTTCCGATAATTACACCTTTGAGAGGAAAATAAAAAACTATCACAACTATAAAAGTTCCAATACAACATGACAAAATCACATAAGCAAGATTAATAATATTTCGAAAGTCTTTAAAATAATTATAAGTATCAGCAATATATAATACCATAATATAAATTATACCAATAAATATAAAATATATCTTAAAGGTATATAAATAACTAAAAATAGTTTTTGATGTTACTGGGTTAAGATATAAAGCAATAATTACTGAAATACTGTAACATAAAACGTCACCACCTGCCAGTATTATTTTCCAAGGTGACACACGAAGGCTAAATACTCTAAACATAACTTACTTCCAATTATTATCTCGACACCATACTGGAAAATTTTTACGCTTTAGCGGCAATTTTAGCAATAATTTTAGGAACCACTACCGCGCGGTCGTATTCCCGCTCAAACAGCAGGCGGG
>JARRQO010000328.1:0-2891 GCA_037381685.1 Deltaproteobacteria bacterium
TTATCCTTTTTGAGAATCGCCGGGTCCGACGAGTGCGGCCCATAACTGCGGTACCGTTGCCCGGTGGTCCCCTCTTAGGTAGTTGCTTTCACCCCCACCGGAGAGGGTTCGCACCAATAGAGTTTTCCAGGGCCGGAAATAATAGTGAGGATCGTCCTTGGCCGTTTCCCGAGTAGTCTCAGAAGGAAGGTTCTGGAGATCGCAAACCAGAGTGTCGAAGCCCACGATCTGCCGGCCCTGGCGTCGCGCCACGTTCCTGGCCATGGCCAGGGCTTTGAGGAAAACCTCCGGTCCCATGATTGCGCTGCCAAAGTTCATGACCATGCCACCGCCCAGATTTTCCAGGACTCCGGCGAAGCGGAGGAAGTCCCGGTAGGAGGTGGCGCCCCAGGCGGCGCCGTCACAATTAGGATGTTCAAAAACAATATCGTAGCCGATCCCCACGTGCACAGTTAAGGGTATTCCCAACCGGTATCCGGCAGCAAAAATACTCACGTCCCGGTGAGGGAAAAGTTCTGTTTCGATGACTTCTCCGATTTTTTCCCCCAAGCCCTTGCTTTCAGCCGCGGCCTGGAAAACGATATCGTTAAGGCTGGAGGTTTCTTGCCATAATCCAAACTGGCCCGACTCGATATAGCAGGCCACGCTCTCGGTGGTGGCACCCGCCAGGGCCAGTTCGAAATCATGAATGGCGCAGGCGCCATTCATAGCAATGCCGTTGAAAAAACCGCGCTCCATGAGATCGATCAGGTAGCGCTGCACTCCGGCCCTGAGAACGTGAGCCCCCATCATCAAGACTACGGCAGACCCCTGGCCCCGAGCCGAGTGGATTCTCTCCGCCACTCTGGATAGAACCGGATGACAGTCCCCTGGCGCGGTTAGGGATGAGATGGCTGACAGGTTTAATTCGTGGTTGCGGCTCTGCAGCGGCAAGAGTTCGAGTCTGGAACGATCAAATTCCTTCCACTCGGGTTTTGGCTCTAGTGGCATGGCAAGCCACCCTACTTCAGGAGCGCGGTGGCAAATTTCTCCACGCTGCCTTTATCCACTGTCTTCTGGTTCCCGATGACCTCCACGGCCAGAGAGCCGATGATATTGCCGAGAAACCCCAGGATTTCTCCCGGGACCGACAATCGGGCGGCCAGGGCCGTCAGGGAAAGAAAAGCGTCTCCGGTCCCGACCCGGTCCACCACTTTGGCAGAGAAGGCCGGAACCTTGACGATCTCAGCTTGTGGTTCCCAAACCGCGCAGCCCTCCCGTCCCAAGGTAACCACCAGGTAGGAACTACCGAACTTCCGGCCCAGCGCGCCCAGGTCCTGGGAAAAATGCCCCTCAGTTTGGCGTAACTCCAGGCGCAATTCATGCTCGGCCAGGCAAATGTAATCGGCCCGCTGGTATTTGCTGATGGTATGGAATCCTCGGTTGCCACCATTGGCTTGGGTATTAACTGCCAGAAAAGGCGCCTTGTCTGAGAGCATTTGAGAGGTCGCCCGGCTTATGGCCCCATGGCCGTAATCGGCAACCAGAACCACATCATACTCTGTCAGGCGCTCAGCGATCCACCTCTGGAGGGCTGGGTCCCGCTCCTGGTCGAGGCCCTGGTCTCCCATTTCATAGACTTCCAGGAGTTTATTGAAACTACCGTTATCAACGAAGCGTTTCTTTAAGGGGGTGGAAGCGCCCGGTTGGTAAAAGAACTTGGGGGTAACCCGGGGATTAAGCTTGGTCAGGATAAAATCTTCCCTGCTATTTTCCTCCCCCAGCACGGTGACCAAATCAACTTGGCCGGCAAACTGGGAGACGTGGTTGGCCACCGCGATAATCCCGCCGGCAAACAGGTCTTGGAAGGCAAATTTGAGGACCAGGATGGGATCTTTGGAGGATTTCCCCAGTACTTGGCAATACTTATATTCGTCGATGATGGTGTCGCCGATGACGAGAACCTTCAGCGAGGCCATCTGGTCCAGTGCGGCTTGAATTTCGGACAGGCTGTATCGGCTGCCAAATAGTTGCAAATATTCCCGAATCTCCTGGGAAAAATTGGAAAAATAGCGATTGAGCAGATTGCTTGAACTAAAAACGATATCTTCCGTGAAGGCGAGCTTGGCGCCGATTTCTTCAACGACCTTGAGCTCCAGACCGATTTTGCCGGTTCGATCACTGATGATTTTCTTAAATTCCGAACCTTTGACATAAATATGCGGGCGCAACAGGCGCAAGGTCTCTTCGGCGGTGGGCCACTGATTAATAGCTACGTAGTCGATCAAGGCCAAGGAAGCCAGGGCCTCAGCCCTCAGGTCTTCCGAAAATGCCGGGCGGTGCGGCCCTTGTTTTAATAACCTTGATGGAGGGGATTGATGTCTTGCTACGCATCATGACAGCAGGCGATGCCCGGATTAAAAAATTTATACTGCATCAGTTTTGAATAATTTTAAGATCTTTTGCATCTCGAACTGAGTCTGACAGAAGCCAAATAAAGCTATATTAAGAATTCTGATCGTTGATTAATGCCCAACAGGCTATCTTTTAAATCTCACCGTGGACCCACCTGGTATACTATTGATGTTGTAAGGATGATGAGAATCAGCATCCCCGCATTTGAGCCCTACAAACACTCGGGCGTCTAAGGGGTATGCCCTAAGCAACGAAAAGTAAGTGGAGACATGGCCAGACTTTGCACTCCGGAAAACTTGGAACTCTTCTGAACCACCAACATAGCCACCACCAACATAGCCTCACTTTTTGAGAAATTTCAGGGACCTTGGGAAAGATTCTTTGAATAAAACCCAGATATGCTTCCCCAGGATGTTCAGGAAGACAATAATTATTATCATTATTAGAAATTCTATTAATCACTTTTTTATAGCTTCGCAAGTGTTGTGAATATTTTT
>JARRQO010000329.1:0-2328 GCA_037381685.1 Deltaproteobacteria bacterium
GTTTCCTCTTGTTCCTCTGATTTATTGAGGGCCTTGAGCAAGGCAATCGCCGCGTCCATGACCTCCGGTATCTTGTGCCGTTCCAAGGACAGACCGGTGACCTTGAACTCCTGCGCCACCCTATCGACAATGCCAATGCTCTGGAGAAACTTGCCATACCTTTCCAGCAGTGCGATGTAACTCCGTTTATGGGCAACCCCTACAAACGGGTTCTGAGAGAGTTGTTCGGCCTGCAACTCCTGGCGCATTTCCCGCTCATATCCCCTGATCAGCCTATCGAGAATTTCATGTTGCTTGATGTCCTGGATGAGGGTCAGCGCCAGGTCCTTGCCATCCCGAATATCATACCCAACCATGCGTACCGAAACGCCCAATTTCTCAGCAATTTCAGTCTATTTCCAGCCGGAATCAATGAGGTCTTGAATCTCCCTGATGCGCTTCTGACGACGCAGAGAAATGGGCTTAATTTCCGGTTTCGACTCGGGGGTTTGCGAAACTGGGAGTTTCGTGTTCATCCTATCCTCAGCCAGCCGGCCAGGAAGTACCGCAGGGCGTCCGGCCCGTGATGTTCGCCCTTACCGGGCTCATGCAGTTCCTTGTGCTTGATTTCCTTGACCAGGGAGAGCCACCTTCTTTGATTTTTCTTCTTTTCCCGCTCCGCCGGATAAAAAAATTGGGTATGACACTCCCTGCTGAATACAAGCCCCTTAGCCCCATTAAAAAGACCGGCGGTCTTCATCCAGAAATTGAGCTGCTCCTCCCCCCATTCCACCGGTCGCCGACAGGCCCCGATCTCCACCCCAAAGATTAAGGAGTAGGCCCGGAGCATTTGCGGCGCCGACGGGTCGCCCCAGCCGCCGGTAAGAGGGCCGTATCCTCTCTCTTGATGTATTTTCAGAGCAATCCTGGCGTTCTCCTCGTTGGTCCGGAGCCACTGGTAATGCGGCATAGAGCACCGTAAGCCGCTCGTGCTTCCGATCCGGCTGAATCCAGATCGTGACGTTGGGGCCCGGGTAATAGCCTTCGTCGATCCCCAGGAAGAGGTCACAGGCTGGGTTGTAATAGGGGGCGCCGGTCACTTCTTCATCTCCCCCGGCTTGATGCCGAACTGGTTCAGGAGCTGGCCGGCCGCCTCCTTCTTCAGGACGCTGTCGGCCAGGTGGTTCAAGGTGCCGTCCGGCAAGATGACGCCGTTTCCCCTTAAAACTTTCCAGCCCTCCATGACCTGGAGAGGCTCTACCTGGGCCAGTTCCGCCCAGCCCTGGAAATCTACCCTGGTTTTTTGCCAGAGAGTTTCCAGGTCCACCTCCTGGCCCGGGGGCGGAGGTTCCGGGAGTTGCCGCTTCACCTGGGGCCAGGCCGCGGCCAGGCGCATAAGAACCGGGTCCCGAACCATGAGGGCCACGCCTTGGTAGTTCTCCGCGGCCCGGTGGATCAGGAGGGTGTTAGACCAGCTCATACTTTGTTTCCTTGCTTTGCAAGCTTTGCAAGCCTTCGTTGTTCTCTTTCAAGGTATGATTGAATTTCATTAGACCAAATATCTCTGGTGTCGTTTGCATTTATGGTAAATCCAATGCAATTCAGATCTTCCTCTGGTGGCGAATAACCTTGCGAAACGCCGCCGTCACTTTCATAAATCATTGGCTGGATATAAGTTGATCCAACTTCATCATACTGGCTTTCATAATGCCTAATGACGGCAAGTGTAACGACAGGAACCAACCCAATAGAATCATCTTCTTTATAATAATAGACTGCCCACATAGGGATAGCCGGCGGTGAAATTTGCAGCACTCGATGCAATTCCTTTTCTCTCATTTCAATCATCCTCATGCGGACCTCTGTGGAGGTCTTGGGTCTTGAGATATTGCTCCAAGCCGATCCGAGCCAGTTCCAGTAACTTCAGGAAGGCCGCGGCGGAATTCTTGATCACACACTTCTTCTTGATCTTCACCATCAGCTCGAAAAAATCATCGTAGGTTTTCAGGTTTGCCAGATAAACCTCATCGCCCGCAAAGGCCACGGCGATCTCCTTCAGAAGTTTATCCAGGCTCTCGATTTCCTCCGGCAGGAATGCAAAGGTGGCAATCTTATAGCGTAAGCCCTGCTCCGCAATGGCCGCAAACGTGATCCCCTCCAGGGCCTTGAGGGTGTCGGAGTCGAGACCGGCATAGAGCCGGGCCTGCACGTCCTTGATGCTCTCCCACAACTCCTTGAGGATCACCAGGTCGTCCTGGCCACTGATGGCGTTGTGGGAGAGTTGGATCCCCAACTTCTCGTCAGCGCTCTTTTCCTCGGCCACCACCATCACCAGGATTCGCTTCAGCT
>JARRQO010000330.1:0-2308 GCA_037381685.1 Deltaproteobacteria bacterium
CGGGCTTTCCAACGCCGAATGTGACCGGTAGGAGTACCACATATGTCGAAATGGGTTTGGGAAGGCATGCGCCGAGGCATCGTGACCACGGCTTACCCC
The DNA here is from genome assembly GCA_037381685.1 of Deltaproteobacteria bacterium. Lineage (GTDB taxonomy): Bacteria > Desulfobacterota > Desulfobaccia > Desulfobaccales > 0-14-0-80-60-11 > 0-14-0-80-60-11. The sequence goes on from JARRQO010000330.1 coordinate 100, forward strand.
GCCCGGCAGGAGACTGCTGCCGGGGTGTCTCCGGGGTTCCCGGCAGGGTTGCCCAAAACCTTTGCTGCCGATGAAGCTGCAGCCATGGCCGGTTGTTGCCCCAGTGCCGCCCTGGTGCGGGAAGATGGACAGGTGTCTTTCCAAGACCAGCGCTGCGTCCACTGTTACCGCTGCCGCCGCCGGCTCACGCCTCCGCTGGAGTGGCAGTGGCAGGGAAACTATGAATGGGCCCGATCCCCTCGCCCCCGGGCCGAACTGGCGCAAAAATTCGGCCGCGCATTTCGACGCTCGCTCCACCTCAGGGTGATCGACGCCGGGGCCTGCGGCGCCTGTTTGAGCGAAATTGAACAGCTCAACAAACCTTATTACAACATGCACCGCCTGGGCTTTTTCGTCACCCCCACCCCTCGGGACGCGGATGTGCTCCTGGTGGCCGGGCCGGTGACCGACCATATGCGGCAGCCGCTCCTAACGGCCTATGAGGCCATGCCGGCCCCCAAGGCGGTGGTGGCCCTGGGGGCCTGCGCCCTTTTCGGCGGGGTCTTTGGGACAAGTTTTGCCTCTTTGGGCGGCGTTGCCGGCCTGCTCCCCGTGGACCTGCTCATTCCCGGCTGTCCTCCCCCACCCCTGGCGATCTTACACGCCCTTCTGGCCCTGGTGGGCCGGGCTCAACCTGCTGAGGACGCGGCCGCAAAACCGGGCCCGACAGGTGACCATCATGATTGATCTGCACGCTCTGTTCTATCTGTTCCTGATTTTTTGCGGCGCCGGGGTCCTGCTGGCGGTGGTGTTGCCCCGCCGGCCCCACCGCATCCTCCTGGCCTGGATCGGCTCCCTGGCCGCGGTCGCCATCCTGCTAGTAAGTGCCCAGGTCCTCCTTTCCGGCCGTACCTGGCACCTGGAGCTCTGGCCTATCTGGTCCCTGGGCCGCATCACCTTCCGGATGGACCGCCTCTCGGCCTTCTTCGTGTTCATCGCGGGGTTGGTCTACCTGCCCGTTTCCATATTTTCGGCCGGCTACCTGGATCTCAAGCGCTATGCCAAACGCTATAGCCTAAGGTCTTTCGGGATCTTTTATCATCTGCTTTTTGCCGCCATTGTCCTGCTGCTGCTGGCTGGCGACGTCATCTCTTTTCTGCTCACCTGGGAGGCCATGTCCATCCTCTCCTATCTGCTGGTGAACTACGAGCACGAAAAAGAGGCGGCCACCCGGTCAGGCTACCTGATGTTGACTCTGAGCGAAGCCGGCACTCTGGCGGTTTTATTGGCCTTCTTTCTCCTGGGGCGCCAGGCCTCAGGGCTCGATTTCCCTGCCTTGAGGTCTGCCGCGGCCGGGTTGGGTGAGGGCTCCCGCTGGGCCATCTTTTTGCTCTCCTTTTTCGGTTTCAGCGTCAAAGCCGGCCTGGTGCCCGCCAATATCTGGCTGCCCCGGGCTCATCCGGTCGCACCCGGCAACATTTCGGCCATCCTGTCGGGGGTAATCCTTAACCTGGGCCTTTACGGTATTATCCGCTTCAATGCCGACCTGCTGCCGGTCAGCACTCTGGGCGCGGGCCTCATCGTTTTAATCGTCGGTACTGCTTCTGCCTTGGTGGGCATTCTTTACGCCACCATCCGGAACGACTTAAAGGAGATGCTGGCCCATAGTTCCATTGAAAATATGGGAATCATCACCGCCGGCCTGGGGGCAGCCTTTATCTTCCGGGTGGCGGGCCTGCCGGCTCTGGCAGGTCTGGGCTTCATTGCCGCATTTTATCATCTGCTCAACCACTCTCTTTACAAGGCCCTGCTGTTTTTGGGGGCCGGCGCCGTGGATTACAGCACCGGCGAGCGTAACCTGGATCGCTTGGGGGGATTGATCCGGGTCATGCCCTGGACCGGTCTTTTCTTCCTGGTGGGTGCCTTGTCCATTGCCGCGCTGCCGCCGTTCAACGGCTTCGTGAGCGAGTGGCTCACCCTGCAAACCATGCTGCGCAGCGTGGTCCTGGGCTCCATGGGGGTTAAAATCATCTTTGCCCTGTGCGCCGCCGCCCTGGCCCTGACCGCGGCTCTGGCGGTCACCTGTTTCGTCAAAGCTTTTGCCATGAGTTTTTTGGGAGTTTCCCGCTCCCCCAAGGCCGCCAAAGCCAGGGAAGTGACCCGTTCCATGCGCGCCCCTCTGGGTATTTTGGCGCTCTGCTGCCTGTTCTTCGGGGTTCTCCCCACCTAT
>JARRQO010000331.1:0-2857 GCA_037381685.1 Deltaproteobacteria bacterium
ATCGTGGGCTTTGCAGGCTCCCTGTTCCGTACCAAGACCGGGGAACTCACCCTGGCCGCGGACCAATTCGTGCTGCTTACCAAGGCCCTGTTGCCCTTGCCAGAAAAATACCATGGCCTCACCGATATCGAGACCCGGTACCGCCAGCGCTACCTGGATCTGATGGTCAACCCCCAGGTGCGGGAGGTCTTCATCAAGCGGGCCCAGATTATCAGCGTGATGCGGGAATTCTTTCGGAACCGGGGCTTTTTGGAAGTGGAAACCCCCATGATGCAGCCCATTCCCGGAGGGGCCACGGCCCGGCCCTTTGTCACCCATCACCAGGCCCTGGACATGACCTTGTACCTGAGGATCGCGCCGGAACTCTACCTGAAACGCCTGGTGATCGGCGGCTTTGACCGCGTCTTCGAAATCAACCGGAATTTCCGCAACGAAGGACTTTCCGTCCAGCACAACCCAGAATTCACCATGTTGGAGTTTTACCAGGCCTACGCCACCTATGAAGACCTGATGGCCACCACCGAAGAGCTCATCGCTTATGTGGCCCTGGAAGTCTTGGGGAGCACCCGTCTCCTTTACCAGGGAGTGGAAATCGACCTCACGCCGCCCTGGACCCGCCTGGATTTGCGCGAGTCCCTGACCCAAGTCGGAGGCGTCCCGGCTGCGGTGGTGGCCGACCGGGAGGACCTGGTGGATTTGGCCCGGAAGGAAGGCGTCACCCTGCGCCCCGGCGAAGGCTACGGCCGGGCCCTGACCAAGCTGTTCGACCTGAAGGTGGAGGCCCGCCTGCAGCAGCCCACCTTTATCCTGGGCTATCCCCGGGAAACTTCGCCCCTGTCCCGGGCCAGCGACGCGGACCCGGAGGTGGTGGACCGCTTCGAGCTGTTCATCGCCGGCCGGGAGATGGCCAACGCCTTCTCCGAGCTCAACGATCCGGTGGACCAGCGCCGGCGCTTTGAGAAACAGTTGGCCGCCCACGATGCCGGCGATGAAGAAATGCCCCACGCCCTGGACGAAGATTTCCTCACCGCCCTGGAACAGGGCATGCCCCCCACCGCGGGCGAAGGCATCGGCATCGACCGCTTGGTGATGCTCCTCACCGATTCGCCCTCCATCCGGGACGTCATCCTGTTTCCGCTCCTGAGGCCGGAGAGGTAGGCTGACCTTGGGTTTCTTCGAATCCTTCGTCGCCCTGCGTTTGCTCAAGGGGGTCAAGCGCCAGAAAGGCTTTCTCCCCCTGTCCACCTTCATTTCCGTGGCCGGGGTGGCGGTGGGAGTCATGGCCCTCATCGTGGTCATCGGGGTGATGACCGGCTTTGACCTGGACCTGAAGAAAAAAATCCTCAGCGTCAATGCCCACATCCTGGTGCTGAAGCACGGGGCCAGCATCACCGACGATGCGCGGGTGGCCGCCAAAATCAAGGCCGTCCCCGGGGTGGTCTCGGTGGACCCCTTCATCTATACCCAGGTGATGTTCTCCTCCCCGGGCAACATTGCGGGCGGGGTCATTCGGGGTCTGGATCTGCGGACGATCCGCCAGGGAGGGCCGCAGGCCCTGCGCGTCGTGCAGGGCAAATTCGCCGACCTGGCCGGCGGGGAACCCGGGGAACCGCCCCGGGCCGCCATCGGCAACGAACTGGCCCGCAACCTCAACCTCTCGGTAGGTGACTACCTGAACGTCATTTCGCCCTTGGGCACCCTGACCCCCATGGGCCGCATGCCCCGCATGAAGCCCTTTCGGGTCGCCGCCATCTTCCACTCCGGCATGTACGAATTCGACTCCTCTCTGGTTTACACCAGCATTCCGGCCCTCCAGGAATTTTTGGGGCTGGGTCACCGGGTTACCGGCCTGGAAGTGGAAATCAAGAACATCTATGCGGCGGCGCAACTGGCCCAGGTCATCCAGAAAAAGCTGGGCCCGCCCTTCTACACCCGCAACTGGATATATATGAACCGCAGCCTCTTCTCGGCCCTGAAATTAGAGAAGATCGCCATGTTCATCATTCTCACCCTGATCATCCTGGTGGCGGCCTTCGGCATTGCCTCCACCCTGTTCATGATGGTCATGAAAAAGACCCGGGACATCGCCATTCTCAAATCCATGGGGGCCACCCGCCAGAGCATCATGAAGATTTTCATCCTCAACGGACTGGTCATCGGGGGCCTGGGTACCGTCTGCGGCCTGGGACTGGGCCTGGGACTGTGCGCCATCCTGAAGGAATATCAATTTATTAAGCTGCCCCGGGATGTCTATTACATTTCGACCCTGCCGGTGACGGTTCAGACACCGGATGTGCTGTGCATTCCGCTATGAATGACAGTCCTGGCTGCCGGGTTGTAAACTCCCTCTTTACCAACGGAGGGCTAAAAAGAATTCCCATTGCACGCCAGGCTAACTTTGAACCTTGAACTTTTCTTAACGATTACCGACTCAGACAATCCCATAACCCCAAGGTATAAAAACCAAAATGGACCGGCCATAACCTGAAACCCCGAACCCAAAACCCGGAACCTAAGAAAACCTTCGTTGACGCTCCTGGGGGAAAGTGATAAGGTTGCTAACCAATCGTTAAAGCGATGAGAGCAAATGAACACCTTCAGTTTCCGGTGAAGATTGAGATCAGGGGGCTGGTCAAAATCTTCCGGCACAACGGCGTTCAGGTGGAAGTGCTCACCGGGGTGGACCTGGATATCCACCGGGGCACAACCCTGGCGGTGGTGGGGGCGTCGGGAGTGGGGAAATCGACGCTGCTCCACATCCTGGGAACCCTGGAGCGCCCCAGCGCCGGCAAGGTGAACTGGGAGGGCGAAGACGTCTACGCCCTGGATGACCGGTCCCTGGCGGCTTTTCGCAATC
>JARRQO010000332.1:0-3166 GCA_037381685.1 Deltaproteobacteria bacterium
CTTTCGCTTAAACATACTGCCAAGGGCAGCCCAGGAGCTGATCTGGGTCGCACCTCACTGCCACCAAGGCTGACAGCACCATGAGATAGAAAGTGGTTAACTCCGACTGGCGCGCGGGTTTTGCGGCAGCCCGGCCAAGAGGTCCCAGTAAGGATACCCGGAGGCCAAATGTACCCAGATGCGGCGGCTGGTCTGAGGCGGCGCGGGTTCTCCGGCGGGGCCCCGGTTCCAAAACCTGTGACAATGCGGCTGTTTAGGAAGGGCCCCCAGCCAGGAACCAGGAGGCCATGGTGGAACCAAGTGCCTGTGCCCGCACCGGACTTAGCCGCTGCCAACGTACCATCCAGGGGGTTTCCACAAGAAAACCGTCTAAATTATTTTAGACGGCACCCCCCCACGCGGGCCCGGTCAGTATACTGGCGTAATGCGGGTCCTAACGAAAAAGAGCCAGCAGCCCTCGGGGTCTAAAGCGCATAAAAAGAGGCCCACAATGCTCATTTACACTGTGGGCCTCCGCAGGTCCGTCTACGGTCCGATCAGGATTAGAAGAAGAAGTAACCGCAGAACATCGCCCGGTGATTATCACCGTAATTGTAGTTATTAGTGGGGCCTTGCGCAATACTCTGGAAGTAATCGGTGCGCATATAGGTGTACTCCAACCCGAACTTCAGAGCCTGGATGGGCCGATAATACACGGTGGCGTAAATCTGCTGGTTCGTCCTCCAGGGGTCGCTGGCACCGTCGTCTCCGACCCAAGAATTCCGGTCCACGTCAAAGGCCCGGTTGATGCCATAGACCGCTTGGACATACCATTGGTTGGTGATGTAATACTGCAACTGGACAAAGCCGCCGAAACGCTTCATCAACTGGCGCTCAGCCAGCCCGAAGGGGACGCCAGGTCCGCCAAAGCCAGAATAGGTCAGGTAGGAAGAATTGTTAGGGAGATCCTCGATGAAGCCTTCCAAACCCTGCCCGATAAACCACTGGGTCAGCAGGGAGGCGGTGCCCGCCAGGTTGGCGGTCTGGGTACCGATAATGGGCACAAAGACGCTGCCTTCCACTAACCAGTGGTCCAGATACTCCTGACCATCTTGGACGTAGGTCGTTGCGACGTAACCTTGGTTGCCAAACTGGCGCCCTCCAAAAACCCCCCCGCTCCGGTAGCGGGTGCGGTGGTAGGAGGCGGCGACCCGCACCGAGAAGGGACGGGGCCGGCCCCAGTAGGCGGCCTTGCCCCACATGTTTTTGCTCCACTTCACCCGGCCTTGCACCATGGGAGTCTCGGAGGATTCACCGTCGTATTGGTTGTTGGCGTTAACAGTCCACTGGCTATTGGTTATCGCCAAGCCCCAGAGGTCGTTCTCCGCCGCACACACGGCGACGGAAGCCAACGTTTGGCCGCCGCCCAAGGCGAACTTCTGGGTCAGGCGGACCTGCGCTATCCGCAAGAAGGGCTGCCCCGAGGAGGTGGCGGCGCCAAAGTTGGCGGTTTCCGGAATTTCTTCCGTCATCACCGACCAATACTGGCCCATCATCAACTCGGTGTCTGGCCAGTTGAGGCGAAACATGGCGTGACGCAGGCCAATGCGGGCCTTTGAATTTCCGAACCACCCGCCGTTGGCCGGGAATTGGTTGGAGGCGTTGTCGAAGCCCCACTCAATAAAGCCGGAGGTTTGCGCCCCGAAGACCTTGGGGCCCTTCATGGTAAAATTCATGCGGGTTTGTTCCGCGGTAATCTTCAACCGGCCGTGCTGACCGGCGGTATTTTCTCGAGGGACACCGTAATACAACCAACGGTTTATCTGGGTGGAGTCCCAAACCATCTCCAGCTTGACGTAGCCGCCCAGAGAAAATTCCGCTTTGGCGTAGGCGGCCGCCGGGACTATTAATCCCACAATTACAGCCAATAAGATAAGTTTTTTCATTGTTCCCCCCTTTAAGATAGGAAAGTGGTTACCAGTTTCTCCTTTCCATTGTTACCTAACTGTCTGTTTTTATTGTTTTCTCGCTCACCTCCTTTCACCTTGAACATTGATCCACGCCCATATTAAATTGGGTCGGAGCGTTTGTCAATAAAAAATTGCAGAAAAGTTAGTTTTTCGTAACCGATATTTCGATTGATAAATAAGACTCGTTTTCACTTTCCCGTCTAGAGGCGGCACGGGTTGTGGAGTTCAGCAAGGGAAACAAAATTTTGTGACAAATTCGGGCGATTTTAAAGTTCTAATTATTTGTATACTTATTTTATTAATAATTACAATTATATAAGTATATTTTCTTAGGACATTTGGCACATTTCATTTATCGGTTTTTACCGTTACAGTCTCAGGGGTGTACCGCAATTCTTCCCGGATGTGCCGCTGGTGTTCCGCACCGCAGCGTTGGTGTACCGCAACGGGGCGCGGAAGAAACCGCTTCCCTAAAAATTTTTTCCGCAACTCCGGGAGGTTGGTGCGCATGGGTTCCAGTTTAACGGAAAAAAGGGGCGGTTCCAGAAGACAGTAGACACTTGACCCGGTTTTGGCGCGAGACACATAGGACAGTTTGGGGGGAGAAAAAGGGCGGTTTTTGCCCGGGTTTGGGTCAATTGTCTCAGGGTGTAGGGATAAGTGATTAATTTTTCAGTGATATTAGCAAAGACAATTAAGGGGGTTTTTTCTACCTTAATTGTCGTCATTACGAATATTAAAGGCGGGAGGCGCGGCGCTTTCCTGCCCTACGGAGTTTAGAGGGGGGCAAATTAGGCCGATGGGGAAAAAAATAAGGGGCGGATTTTCGGTTTGTGCCGCAGGACTCGGGAGGAGATGGTGGTTATCTAGGTAAGTATTTTATATTTGTTATGAATATTGTTAATGGTAAAGCAGCCGCCAGCCATGTCGCACTTGCCACACTGGCCCGCGGTATGGGTGACCTTTGGGGAATTCTAGACAAGGTGATGAAATATATAGATAAAATAAAAATAAAATGAATAGCCGCAAAACGGTTTTTGGGCACAGGCTGGGAAGCCTGTGCCACCAAGTAATTGGGGGCGGGGAGACCCCGCCCCTACAGTCAGGTTTAAAAGAACGGGGTTTTTCGGAAGGTGGCCAAGCGGAGCTTGGGATAAAATTGACGTTCCCAAGTACAACTTGGGAACGAGGGGGTAAGGTTTTTGCAGGCCAGCGAA
>JARRQO010000332.1:3215-4738 GCA_037381685.1 Deltaproteobacteria bacterium
GGCGGTCCTACACTTGGTATTAATAGATTCTTCGGCCGCTGCGCTCCCTCAGAATGACAGATGCGGCAATTTTTACTGAAGTGGTCTCAACCTTGAACTTTTCGTAATAGGGTGGAGAAGAGTTTTACAGCCAGGCGCAGCTAAAAATTGCCTAAAAAATCACGTTATAGGGGTCCCAGATAAAGCCCAAAATCCCCGCCAGGATCATATTACCTTCGATCAAAGACTCCAGCATCAGGCTGGATTCCATGTAGCCCCGGTAATAGAGGACAAGATAGGCCAGCATATAAAAGCCGCACAGGCTTAAAGAGTAGCCCAAAGAAGGGATGACGCCCTGCCAGGCGGCTACCAGCAACATGGCGATAAATACCAGGGAGCTTATAAATAACAGGATGAAGGTACGCTGCTTGCCTAAGGCGATAGCCAGGGTTTCCTTGCCCACCACCCGGTCTCCTTCGATGGCCATGATCTCAAAAATTCCGGAGCGGATGAAGATCATCCCCGCCACCGAGAAAAAGGCGATGGCCGTAGCGCCGGAAAGCGGCTGGTCGGAGCAGACCACCGGAATCAGAGCCGCCAGCACGCCCCAGGCCATCGCGGTGAACATGGTCTTGGAGCCGGGAATTTCCTTTAAAGTGGTAATCAGGGTCACCCGGGCGATGCGGTCCGGGATAATTTTGAAATTATACAGCAGACCGATGCAGCTCATCACCAGGATAAAGGCAAAGGGCACCTGGCCCAAATAGGCGCCCAAAATCAGGGCCATAGCCGCGGAGGCGATGCCGGTAACAAACAAAAAGCGGCGGTGCCGGCCGTAAAATATGGTCTGCACCGGGTCGTTGAGCTTGGAGGCCTTGTCGGTAAAGTGGTTGAGCAGGTGCATGGAATAGACATAGAAAAAGGCCACGAAAAAATAGACAAACCGGGGCTCCACCTGCTGGAGCAAAGAAGAAGTGTAGCTGAGAGACCCGGCGCCGGTGGCCACATACAGGTTGGATTTGAGGAAAAAGCGCCAGGCGCGGTACAGATAGTTGGTCCAGGAGCCGGGGCGAAAGGCCCAGGCGTGCTTTAAGGTGTTCACCACGTTGCCGATAAGCCAATGGGGTGTGGAGGCGCCGGCCGTCACCCCCACGGTCTGATACCGGCTCATCTCCACCAGGTCCAGCCCCTGCTCGGTCTCCACGTGGTAGGTGGGAATACCGGCGCCCTGGGAGATCTCCACCAGCCTCTGGGTGTTGCCGCTGTTGCGTCCCCCCACCACCACCATAGCGTCCGCTCGCCGGGCAAGTTCCTGGACTTCGGCCTGACGGGAGGCGGTGGCGTCGCAGATGGTGTTAAAAATCCGGACCTGAGGGAAGCGGGCGGTAATCTCCTGCACGCAGGCGTCGAAATAGGTTGCGCCTCTCAAGGGTGAGCATGCCGAGGCCATAGAGGCCGAGGCACTGGACACATCGGACATCGTAAACGTACCTCTGACCAAGGTAAAATTCCCAAACGGCGCCCTCGTGGGGGCTATCGTCCGC
>JARRQO010000333.1:0-2291 GCA_037381685.1 Deltaproteobacteria bacterium
CCCTGGTGGTGGCCGCGTTCAAGCCTATAGAAAGCCTGGTAAATCTGGGAGGCAGTTTGGCGCTGGTGCGCTCCCGGGCGAGCTTCCGGTTCAAATGGCCTTCCCTGGGACGGCTGAGTTCCACGCTACAGCTGGGTTTGGTTTTTGCCGTCATGGAAGTTTCGGCCATCATCTATAACAAGGCCAACCTGTTTTTCCTGCAGAAATATGCCGGGGCTCACGGCGTGGCGCAGTACAGCGTCACCTGGCAAACCGTGGACGGCATCTCGGGTTTGGTCTCCAACCTGCTTTTGCAAAGTGTTTTGTTTCCGCTCTTTGTGCAGCTCTGGGAGGTGGACCGCCCCAGGGTTTGGCAATTGGCCCAGAATACGGCGCGCTGGCTTTTAGCCGCGGCGCTGGTGGTCATGTTTGTGCTGTTCATCGAAAGCGACCGCATCATTACCCTGGTCTACGGCCCCAATTACCCCCAAGCCATTTGGTTGCAGAAAATTCTGGTGGTGACCGTGGCCTTTGCCTTTTGCCATAATCTGGCGGCGTTTTTGATGATCAGCATGCGGTTGGAGCGGTTGCTTCTGGTTTTTTACCTGTGCGGCCTGGGGTTCAACCTGCTCTGGTGCTCGCTGGCCATTCCCCAAGCCCCGCTGCTGGGAGCGGCCCTGGCCATGGTTCTCACCAAGGGTGGGGTGGCCTCTTTGACCGTATCTTTTTGCCAGCGCCGCCTGGGGCTCATTCCCCGGAGCGCGGTGCTGCAACTGGGGGTGGCCGTCCTGGCGGGGGCGGTGCTTTACCTGCTGGGCCACGGGCGTTTGCCCCGGGAGGCCGCCGAAGCCCTGACCCTGGCCCCGGTCCTGGCCCTGGCGGCCAAATGGTGGCTGGAAAGAAAAGCACTCCCCCATAAGGAGGGGTCATAGAACAACCAGCCCTCACGGGGTTCCCCGGAGCAGTATTTTTACTTGACAGATTGCAAGGGTATTTGTTATTTCAATTTTGATGTAATCATGCCTGTTATTGTCTCCGCAGTTATTCTCATAAGTTACTCTAGGGTTTGGAGGCTGGGTCAATTCACCCGGCTTTTATTTTATTGATAAGTCCTTTGAGGGCATCGTCAGGAGAGAGCTCATGGAAAGCAGACCACTTACCCCGGAAAAATATTACCGTCTTCCCTGGAATTTGGCGGACAATGCCATCACCTGGCTGGAACCAACTACCCAGTGCAACATGGCCTGTGAAGGCTGTTATCGTGAAAAAGGGCGCCATCGGCCTTTTGCAGACGTGGTCGCCGAACTGGAATCCGTCAAAAAGTTGAGGAAGACCGGGGGGATTTCCATTGCCGGCGGGGAACCCTTGTTGTATCCCCAAATCCTGGACCTGGTGCGCTATGTGTCCTCCCAGGGCTGGAAACCCATTATCATTACCAACGGCACCATGTTGAGCCCGGAATTCATCAAGGACTTGAAGGCCGCGGGCTTATTGGGCTTCACCGTGCACGTCGATTCCCACCAAAACCGCCCGGGGGGGTGGACCGGCAAGAACGAAGTTGAACTCAACGAACTGCGTTCCCAACTGGCCCAAATGATCCACGAGGCGGGCGAGGGCCAGATTTCCTGCGCTTTCAATGCCACAATTTATCGGGATACTTTGCCGGATATCCCGGTCTTGACCGATTGGGCCCGGAAAAATAACGATATCGTCCAGACCATGGTTTACATTTTGTTCAGGTCGGCCAAGGCCCGGGGCGACTTTGACTCATATGTCAACGGCGCGCCGGTGGATGCCACTGAGTTGGTTTATCAATTGGATAATCAGGAAGGCCATAAAGAGGTGATGGCCCAGGAAGTCGTAGACCAGATGCGCCGAGTCCTTCCGGATTATGAGCCCTGCGCCTTCCTGAACGGCACTGAGGACTCCCGGGCCTTCAAGTGGCTGCTGGGTCTGGCCATGGGCCGAAAAGGCCATATTCACGGCTACCTGGATAGCAAGTTCGCCGAGTTTATCCAGGCGGGCCATCATTTTCTCTACGGCACTTACCTGGCCTACACCCGTCCCTGCGTGGTCCGGGGGATGCAGAAGATCTTACCCCTGGCGCTGTTCGACCGGTCGCTGCGGCGAGTAATGTGGCAATGGCTGAAAAATCCGTTTGAGATACTCCAGTCTTTGTATATTCAGTCTTTTATGATTATTCAGCCGGTGGATATCTTCGCCGATGGCCGCATCAGCATGTGCGATGGCTGTCCCGACTGCCATCTCGCCAGGGGCGCAGACCCCTGAATTGATGTACACGCAGCCATCGA
>JARRQO010000334.1:0-2281 GCA_037381685.1 Deltaproteobacteria bacterium
ATTTTTTTCTTCTCCTAAACCTTCCTGCCGGGCCCGCTTATAAACCGCCAGCGCTAAGGTTAGGTCCTGGATAATGAGGCCGGTGGAATCAAATACCGTGATCTCCTCCGGCGCCGTTCTTCCCGCCTTTTTTCCCGCCACAATGTCACCCAGGCATCCGCATATCCTTTCTGGGCTCAACTCACCCTGGGCGAGGGGGACGTTGATCTCCCCGGAGTGCGACGCCTGGGCCCAATCGTCTACTACTACCTTGGCTTCGGTAAGGATAGCCGGATCCAGTTCCTGTTTACCGGCGGCATCCGCGCCGATGGCATTGATATGAGTCCCTGCTGCTACCCATTCCCGCTTAACCACCGGGGTCCGGCTGGGGGTAGTCGTGACCACAATGTCCCGGTCTCTCACCGCTTCGGCTGCGTCGGCCGCAGCTCTGGCTTTTATCCCGAAGGCCTTGGCTAAAACGTTCGCCAGGATCTGAGAGTGCTCCCGATGGCGATCGAACACCACGATATCCCGGATTGACCGGACTTTTAAAATCGCGGCAGCCTGGGTGCGAGCCTGAGCCCCGGCGCCCACCAGCCCCAACCGGGTGGCGTCGGCTTTGGCCAGGTATTGGACCGCCACCCCGCCGGCAGCCCCGGTGCGGTAGTCGGTGATATGAGTGCCGTCTAAGTCGGCAAACTCCAGGCCGGTTTCCGGATCGTTCAGGAGGATTTTGGCCATCACCGTAACCAAGCCTTTAGCGGAATTGGCGGGATGAACATTCACCCACTTCAAGCCGCAGATATGGTCCTGGGGCAGATGGATCTCACCGTACATGGCCCGAAAGTCCCCCTGGGCCAGGATCAAATAGGCCTTGGGGGGCATATTCACCCGAGCCTCGCCATAGGCCTGAAAGGCATCCCGGGCCGCGACCAACGCCAGATCCATATCCAGGACCTGCATCACCTCAGAAGCAGTAAGAACCAAACTCATGGATCAGACCTCTTTCGACACGGATTCCGACCAGAGGGGAGTCCTACGGATTTTAAGGAATTAATCCGGACCGCAGAGCGGCACCACCTGAAAGCGCTCCACGTCCACCAGCCCCAGGTCGGTGAGTTTCAGAGCCGGGATAACCGGTAAAGCCAGGAAAGACAAGACCATAAAGGGATCTTCTAAGTTCCCCCCCAACCCCTGATAAGCTTTTATGAGGGCCTCATAGGCTGCCGCCACCTCTTCCAGGGGGTCGGGGCTGATCAGCCCGGCAATGGGCAAGGCCAGATCGGCTGCCACCCGGCCACCAGCCACAACAGTGATACCCCCTCCCAGATCCACCAGATGGCGCACTGCCGTCAGCATGTCCGCTTCGTTGGCCCCCACCACCGCGATATTGTGGGAATCATGGGCCACCGAAGCGGCCAGAGCGCCGCGGCGCATTCCGAATCCCTGGACCAATCCCAGGCCCAGGTTACCGGTGCCGTGATGCCGTTCCACCACAGCCAGCTTCAGAAGGTCCCGGGCGGGGTCCGTTGCCAACCGGCCCTCCCGGACGGGAGTTGCCAACAGGCGCTTTTCCGTGAGCAGTTGATCGGGAATCAGGCCGATGACTTTGGCCTCCCCCTCGGTAGCGGGAGGTGAAAAAGCTTCTGGGCTTAGTTTTTTTACATTGAATGCTGGGGCAGGGACCGGAGGTGAAGAAACTTCCGGCCACACCTTCAGCCGACCTTGGTCCACTATCAGGTTGCCGTTTTTCAGGACCTTGTCAACGCGAAATTCTTTGAGGTCTTCCACCACTACCAGATCGGCCACCATTCCCGGGGCTATCGCGCCCCGGTCCCGGAGACGGAAATATTCCGCCGGATTTAGCGTGACCATGGTTACTGCAGCCAGGGGGTCCAATCCCCGGGAGACCGCGAGACGCAGGAGATGGTTGAGATGGCCGTTTTCAATCAAGTCTTGCGGGTGGCAGTCATCGGTGACCAGCATGGTGCGACGGAGGCTGGCTGGGGTCACCGCCGGAAAGAGGTCGGACAGGTTTTTGGCCAGGGTGCCTTCCCGCAACATCACATAAAAACCCAGTCTCAGCTTCTCCTGGGCTTCCGCCAAAACGGTGCATTCGTGATCGGAGTCAATCCCAGTCATTCGGTAAGCGTTAAGAGGCTTCCCGGAAAGTAGCGGAGCATGGCCGTCTATCGGACCCTGGGGGAACAGCGCGAGCTTGGCCAAAAGGTCCGGTTCTCCGGCTAACACCCCGGGGAAATTCATCACTTCCGACAGACCCAGAATCCGAGGGTGGCCAAGG
>JARRQO010000335.1:0-2279 GCA_037381685.1 Deltaproteobacteria bacterium
GAAAAGGGGCCGGATAAGTGCCCGGAGTTGGGGGAGGCGGAGCGGGCAAGATTGGAGGAGGTTCTGGGGCGTAGGTAGCAGATAGTGTCGACTGGCAGCCTCCATCGTTATGGATGGTGCCCAAGCAGAGCCGGGGCGGAAAACCGCGTTCCCCAGCTGGAGCTTGGGAATGAGGCGTAAATTTTCTATAATGGCGGATGGTAATATATTGATAATATTAAGTAATATATATTACAGTGATATTTCAGATAGTTACCGGTCATTTATTTCAAAAAGAAATAATGTTAAGATATTATTCACAATATAATGGTATTCCCAAGGAGAAATTTATGTCATGGTGGGAAAAAATTTATGCGAGGATTAATGTAGGCGATGAGTTTCAAACGCCAGGGAAGGGATTAGAAGGGGCTGGAAGGAAGCAGTTTAAAGCTATTTATAAAGAGGCGGACAAAATTATTATCCTGAGTGGAAGATCATGCCTTCCTTTGGAGCGGCCATGTATAGAAGCAATTGAGGACGCCTTCAATAAAAAACCATATTCTAAATGGCGCGTTTCATCACTGAGAGACAATCAACCATATGAAGATAGCGCTGATAACTCAAGTTTCGCACCCCTGAATGGGTGAAAAGTGGTTGAAAGTATTGGTTATAGCGTCGAGGTAAGCCCGAAACTTTGGTCCTGGATCACAAAACTGGGCCAGAGTGTTTAAAACGGTTTTCAGAAAAGCGGCAAGGTATTGCCACAGCCGCTCCAAGTAAGTGAGCTTCCCGGTCTCTTCTTCCAGTTGGCGGAAGAGATCGCCGATGGTCTGGGATCGCTCATCCTGCTCCAGGAGGTAGGCCAGCAGGCTGTAACGGAAAAAGGCCTGGGTGACGGAATAAACCTGGGCGGCGAAGGAGCGCCCCTGCTCCTGGCCCAACCCTAGGCGCTGCTTGGCTTCTTTGAAAAAGACCTCGATGGCCCAACGGCCCAGATACTTTTTCACCACTTCGGCCGCGGTCAGGGCCAGGTCGGTGGTGAAAAAGGCGGCCCACGGCGGCTCCGCCTCGATCTTGCCGCCGGGCAGGGTTTCCAGATCAGGTTCTTTATACCCTTTGGTAAAGACGATGGCGCCTTTAAGGCCGTTGCCGCAGTTAACCGGCACCCGGATGAGAGAAAGCCCCAGAGCCGCGGCCTTGACCAGGCGGTATTTGCGGACCTGGTAGAGTTGGTCCAGGGTATATCCGGTGCCGTGCCAATAATAGAGAGTACGGTCCCGCTTCAAGCGGCCGATGACGTGAAGGTTCAAGCCCTTCACATCCTGGCAGAATTTGGGAGAAGTAAACCAGGCATCCACCAGCAGGTAAGGGGCCGAAATACCCTGGGCCTGGGCGGCCTTGAGCATCTGCAGGGCCAAGGCCGGTTTGGTCAACTCCCTGGCCTCCTTCAGCCGCCGGGCCAGCTCTCCCCTGGTCTTGCCAGGCTGGGCCTCGGGAGCCTCCGCCGGTGCGGTTTGGGAGAAATGATGGCCGAAGTTCACGGGATAGAAATTCCGGGGCGTCAGCAATCCCAGGGCGAGGATTTCATAGCCCTTAACGGTTTTCCTCTGGGAGTGGTCGTAAACAAAACTCAGGTTTTCCAGGCGCTTGCCCCGTTTGGGGAGGGCAGAGGTATCCAGGATAAAGCAGTTATCCTGGGCGGTCTCGGACCAACGCAGCCGCTTCCCCAGGTAGGCGAGGAAGCGCCGGTAAAACGGCCCCCAGCTCCATTCGGCCTTCTTAAAGCGGTAGAAGGCGTCTTTTTGGGCCTTAAACCAGGACTGAAGCGGTCGGCGCAGCAGGTCGTGAACCGTCTTGATATGCAGGAATGCCAGGTTGGTGAGGACGTACAGGAGATACACGGCTGGAACGCCTTCGTACTTCCGGATACCGGCTCCGGTCAGATGGCTTTGAATATGCAGCACGGCAAAGAGTTCCTTGATCCTCAGTTCCAGGTCAGCACGAAAATTTTTCAGGGCCGTTTCGATTTGCCCTTGAAAGTGAGCGAGTTTCCTGTTATGCAAGAGAAGGCTCCTTTTTGTGTGGTTTTGTTAGTGATTTCGCAATCTTAACTTACCACAAATTTGGAGCCTTTTCCATTTTATTTAGTAGTTTTTAAAGTAAAAATAAGTAATTATCCTCTCTTACTTGGTGCGAAACTTGAGTTATTAAGCCTTCCCGATAAATCATCTAACTGATATGATTCTCTTTTGTATTCTATTGCGGTTGTAAACGCACCCTTAGATTTAAGCAACACTGGA
>JARRQO010000336.1:0-2265 GCA_037381685.1 Deltaproteobacteria bacterium
AAGGACGGCGTCACCGTGGGCATCGGCACCGGCGAACAGGACCGGGTGGGGGTGGCCGAGATCGCGGTCTTCAAGGCCTATACCAAATACGCCGACGCTCTCTGCTTCAAGCAGTTCGGCATGCCCTACAAGCAGCTGGAACTGGAGGTCCTCCAGGCCAAACGGGACGCCTCGGATATGACGGTCATCGACCTCGCCACCCAGGAGGCCAAAGGCGGACTCATCGGCTCCACCATGATCTCCGACGCCTTCTTCCCCTTCCGGGACGGCGTGGACGTGGGCCTCCGCCAGGGCGTCACCGCGATAGCCCACGCCGGCGGCTCCGTCCGGGATTACGAAGTCATCGCAGCCTGCAACGAAGCCAACCCCCCCGTGGCCATGGTCTTCACCGGCCAGCGCTGCTTCAAACATTAGGCTTGAATTTTGAGGGGAGGACTAGGGGACGAACGCCCCCACCTTCCCTCAACTTTCTTTCCAGGTCCTCATAAAGGTTAAAATGAAGAATGAGTAATGTTCACAAAGAGGAGGACATGGCCCGCTCTACATTTTCTATAAAAAAATAAAATTATTAGTTTAAAAGTGGTATGGTTATTGCTAAATTTAAGATATGCTAACTTTTGGACCTAGATTTTCAACAAACGAAGATAAGGGCCAATAAGCTTCAGAGACGAGATGTTGGTTGTGGATGTTCAATCTACATAACATCTAAGGGTTCAACTTATGTACGTCCGGAATATGAGCAGTTGGCATAACAGTTTTCTGGATTATCACCGAGCTCCCGGAAACTACAGAGTCTCGGTTGAGCTATATATCATCCTAAAGCGAATTGAGCATCTACATACAGAAAATTGGAAGTTCATAAAAATAATAAATTATATCAAAGAATTAGGTTTATGGGCAGTTATCCGCAAGGCGAGGTCAAGGTTAAATGAAAGGCTAAGGAATGAGAAATTCTTAGCTTGTGGCATCGGGACTATCTGCGAGGCTGACCCGGATAAACCACATCGACTCGGCCAGAAAGTATTGTTTATTGCCCCTTGTCATCCCCAATGTGTTGAGAGAATTGTCCTGCCTCCTCAATTGTTAAAACCCCTGCCGGAGGGGATTTGTGACTACGACTTTCAAAAAAGCGAGATTGTTTGGGTGGACGCCAGGCAATATCTGAAAAATGACGATTTGATAAAACTTGTCTATTATTCGCAATTCTCTGGCCGTACAATTGACGAACAACTTGTGAAACGTGCCTTTGCGCTAGTTGAAGAGATCATTTCCAAACCGGGCATGCTTGTTGGACAGAAGCTAGAGACTTCCTCCAATCCCGTGACAGAAAGATATGAAAATAGTTCATCTGACCAAGACGGTAGACTGAGGGCGGTCATTTTTGGCTATGGCCATTACGCCAAGACAATTATTATTCCTAACCTGGATCGGGCCATCCGGGTTGCCAAAGTTCACGAAATCGACCCCATGCAATTGGGGCCAGTGAAGCGCTTGCCATTTGATGTCGATTCATCGCCAATGCCCAGACCGGATGAGCGATTCGACGTCATTTGTATCGCTGGTTATCATCATACCCATGCCACTTTAGGAATATATGGCTTAAAGAAGGATTGCTATGTAATCATAGAAAAGCCGCCTGTGACAACGTGGGACCAGTTGCATGAATTGCTGGAAGCCATGGACCAAAGCGAGGGGAAATTATTCGTTGGTTATACCAGACGTTATCTGGTTTTTAACAAATTTATTAGAAAAGATCTTGGTTTAAAAGATAACGAACCTCTATCATATTATTGTATAGTAAATATGGCAAGAATGCCAAAGTTGCACTGGTATCATTGGCCAAATGCTGGAAGCCAAATTATATCAAATGGCTGTCACTGGATAGATCATTTTCTATTTTTAAATGATTATGTGGCGTTTAAATCGTATGGTGCTATACAATTTAATAATGAAGATATTGTCTGTTGGGCAGAACTCGAAAATGGGTCAACTTTTAACATGGTAATCACGCAAGATGGAAGTATGAGGACAGGTTATCGCGAAAATATTGAAATCAGGTCTAAAGATTCTACAGTGAGGATCAGAGATCTTTCGCATTATACTGCTGAAGGCCCCAGTCGTATATTGAGGAAAGCTAACGTCAATAAACCAGTGGTTTACATGAACATGTATCGTACTGTTTCCCATAAAATTGTGGCAGGCCAAGCCGGAGATACCAGAGAATCGCTAGAGAGAACTGCTAGTTTGATGCTAGGTTTGGAGGAC
>JARRQO010000337.1:0-2265 GCA_037381685.1 Deltaproteobacteria bacterium
CAAGCTCTCCTGAACCCAAAGTTACCGTCCCCCCCTCCAAGCCCCAAGGGGAAAGATATGGGGTTTTGGTGCGCGAATACCGCAAATATCCCCCCGCGGCTCGCATGCTGTCCCGGATAAAAAAGCGTGGGCTCCCTGGTTTTGTGCAGCGGGACCCCAGAGATTCGAGCCGGTTTCAGGTGTGGCTGGGGCCGTTTTCCTCCCGGGACGAGGCCCAGGCCGCAGTCAAGAAACTGCGCGCCAAGCTTAAAAAACCGATAAAAATCGAGCAGATCGAAAATCCGGTCCCCAAATAAGCCGTTGGCGGTTTGCCGCGCCAAGAGGTTTTCCGGGCAAAGCCATAGGGCGGATTTTTATACCAAGCCGCAAGGGCGGACACCTAGTGTTGTGTCCCGGGATTACGATTCAAAAGGGTTTTTCTTTACATCCTCTCCTTGATGGGGGAAGGTTGGGGTAGGGGTGGCAAAATTAACCATTATTTGGCTGCGATACCTTCCCCCTCCCCCTGACCCCATAAGCGCTAACTTAAGGATTGATTTTTATAATTTGATCCTTTACAATCGCCGCCAAGGAGGGAGGTGGCGATGGAAAGAATGGTTTTCCCGGAACAGCAAGAGGATTGGCAATTCCTGTTAAATTTTTTACCGACGGGATGGCGCGAAAAAGCCCGGGAACTGGGAGCCATCCAAAGATATCGCAAGTTTGACAATCCTGAGGCCCTGTTGCGCACCTTATTGATCCATTTAGCCACGGGTTGTTCCCTGCGGGAAACTGCAGCCCGAGCCAAGCATGGCCACATTACCCAAATTAGTGATGTAGCCTTGTTAAAGCGTCTAAAAGCCGCGGGTGAGTGGCTGCGCTGGATGGCCGAAGGCGTAATGGCAGCCTGGCTGCCCAAACAACCAGATGCCGTTTTCGGAGAACACCTTCGCATCCGCATCGTCGATGGCTCCACAATCCAGGAACCGGGCAGCACCGGCTCCACTTGGCGCCTGCATTATTCGATCTTGCTGCCGACGCTGCAATGCAACGAGGTTCACATTACCAGTCCCAAGATCGGAGAATCTTTTCAAAGATACCTGGTTCAACCAGGAGACCTCTTCTTGGGCGACCGCGGCTATGCCCATCGGGGGGCGATCTTTTATGTGCTCCAAGGGGGCGGCCAAGTGCTAGTCCGTACCAACCTTACTAACCTGCCGTTAGTCTCAGCACCGGGCCTGTCCTTGCCTTTGTTGGAGCACTTACGAACCTTAAGCGGCACCGAACTGGGCGACTGGGATGTTTCTGTGCCCCATGACGGCCAGTTGAGTCCGGGCCGCATCTGCGCCCTGAAAAAGAATAAGCTCGCTACCGAGAAAGCCAGACGCAAGGCCAGGCAAGAAAGCCATAAACAAGGATACCAGGTTCGGCCTGAAACCCTGGAGGCGGCAGCATATACTTTCGTCTTCACCACTTTAAAGCGAGATGAATTCAATCCTGCCAGAGTCCTGGAAATGTATCGTGGACGATGGCAAGTAGAGTTGGCCTTTAAACGCCTAAAATCCCTCTTGGGCCTCGGTCATTTAAAAAAGACCGATGAGGAGGTAGCTAAGGCCTGGCTGCAAGGCAAGCTTTTGGTAGCCTTCCTCATCGAGGCCCTCATTGCCTCAGCAGAAAGATTTTTCCCCTGGGGCTACCCACTATCGCCTGAAACGCAATCGATGCCTTTGGAGAGAAACCTCCTTTATGCTTCACCTGGTCAGTCTGGCAGTTAGCCCTGACTTGAGCTTACGGCACTGTTGGGAAAATTGGTATCAAATCTCCCTGGATTTACGTGAACCTCCGCGTAAGCGGTTGTTACAATTGGATAATTTAAAAACCATTTTAAATAACGCCCCTTCATTAAGTTAGCGCTTATGCCCACCGGGGGAGGGGGAATCAAGGATAGAACTTTTGTAGCTTACTCCTGGGACAAGATACTAGGTCTGTCCCTACAAAAAATTGCCATTTGGCGGTGACCCGGTATTAGGTTGCCTGGCATCGAGCGTGGTTCCCCGCAGCCCCATCCACTTGACAGAACCACGGGGGTTAGATATTTTTAAAAGAATTTTACGCCGAGAAAGGACCTGCCATGGCGCTGGGTGAAGTTCTCATCACCCGGGCAATTATTGAGAGATATACGGAAAAGTTATTGGCCAATCTGGACGTGGAGGTGGCCGTGGTGGGTGGCGGCGTCTCCGGACTCACCGCGGCCTGGCGGCTGGCCCAGCAAGGCCACAAGGTGGC
>JARRQO010000338.1:0-2765 GCA_037381685.1 Deltaproteobacteria bacterium
CTACTTCTTGATCAGAACTTTTCCCCGCGGAGGTTAAATTCGGTGAAATACCCCTTAGCCCTCCTCGCCGGCCTGCTCGGGGCCCTGGTACTGGCCCAGCCCGCCGCCGCCCAAGAGAAAACCGTGGTGGGCTGGATCGAGAAAGTGCGGCTGTATCCCGGCAATTTCCTGGTCCATGCCAAGCTGGATTCCGGCGCGGAGTATTGTTCTCTTGATGCCCAAAATCTGCAAGTCTTGGCGCGCCACGGCCAAAAATGGGTGCGCTTTGAGGTGGGCGAAAAGCGCGAGGACAAGCAGATCACCCTCGAACGCCCCCTGCTGCGCTGGGCTCCGATCAAACGGCATAACCAAAAACCCGCGCGCCGTCCGGTCATCAGGCTCGGGGTCTGCCTGGGCCGGATTTATAAAGAAACTGAAGTAAACCTGGTAAATCGCGAGAATTATCAGTATCGCATGCTCATCGGACGCAAGTTCATGCAAGGCGCAGTGATCATCGATCCGTCCGCCAGGTACACGGTCGCACCCCACTGCCCAGAGCCCGTTGCCCTTGAATAAAACCCACCTTTATGTCCTGGCTTTGGCGCTGGCGGCCGTCGGCCTCTTCCTGTTTCTCTACAAGGCCCTGGCTCTCAATTTTCCCCTGTCGCCCGGGGCCGAATCCTACACCTGGAACGTGGAGGCCAAGGTAACTTTTGAGGCCAACCAGGGACCGGTCAAGGTTACCCTGTTCACTCCCCGGACCACCCGGCGCTATGCCATCACCAACGAAGCCTTTGTCTCCCGGGGTTATGGGTTGATCACTTCCGCGGACGGCCCCAACCGCCAGGCTACCTGGTCCATCCGCCGGGCCCGGGGGCTCCAGACCCTGTATTACCGGGCCGAAGTGGTGCGGGTCGATACCCGGGAACCCCGTTATCCCGCCCCGCCGCCCCAGATTGAACATCCCACATTCAGCGAAGCCGATCTGGCCGCGGCCCAGGCCCTGGTGGGGGTCATCCGGCGCCGCTCTGCCGACAACGAGACCATGGCCGCGGCCTTGCTCAAGATCCTCAACCGGCCCCATCCTGGCGAAAATGTGGCCTTGCTCCTGAGGAAACGCACCTCCCCGGGGGCGAAGATGGAATTGGCCGCCCAGATCCTGGCCTTGGGCGGGGTGCCGGCCCGGGTGGTGCACGGTATCGTCCTCAAGGAGCAGAAGGAAAAACTGCCCGTGGTGCCTTGGCTGGAAATCTATCATCAGAAGCGCTGGCAGGCCCTTGATCCGGTCAGCGGCGGCTCTAGCCTCCCTGACCATTACCTGGCTTGGTGGCGAGGTCCCTTGCCCCTGGCCAGGTTGACCGGCGGCCACGACCTGCACGTGACCCTTTCCGTGGCCCGGGAACTGGAGGGCGCCATCGCCACCGCCACTGTTAAGGGCCAACTTAAGAAACCGCTGCTCCTCAAGTTTTCGCTTCTGAGCCTGCCCATCCATTCCCAGCAGGTTTACCGGATTCTGCTCATGGTCCCGTTGGGCGGCTTTTTGCTGGTGATCCTGCGCAACGTCATCGGCATCAGCACCTTCGGCACCTTTATGCCGGTGCTCATTGCCCTGGCCTTCCGGGAAACCCAACTACTCTGGGGCGTCATCTTTTTCAGCTCCCTGGTGGCCCTGGGCCTGGCCATCCGCTTCTATATGGACCGGCTCAAGCTCCTGCTGGTGCCCCGCCTGGCCGCGGTGCTCATCGTGGTGGTCATTCTCATGGCCCTGATGAGTATCCTCACCAACCGCCTGGGTATCGAGCGCGGCCTCTCCGTGGCCCTGTTTCCCATGGTCATCTTAACCATGACCATCGAACGCATGTCCATTGTCTGGGAGGAACGCGGCCCCCTCGAAGCCATCAAGCAGGGCCTGGGCAGCCTCCTGGCCGCGTCCCTGGCCTACCTGGTGATGCACAACCGGGAAGTCCAGCACCTCTTCTTCGTCTTCCCGGAGCTTCTCTTGGTGCTGTTGTCCGCTACCCTGCTGCTGGGGCGCTACTCCGGGTACCGCCTGCTGGAACTGCTGCGCTTCAAGGTCTTGGTGAGAGAGGTCCGCTGATGTTCAATCTGGCCCGGCGGCTGGCCGACCTGGGGATTATGGGGATCAACCGCCGCAACGCCGAATACACCCTGGCCCTCAACCCCCGCCGCTATTACCCCCTGGTGGACGACAAGCTGCGCACCAAGGAGCTGGCCCTGGCCTGCGGGCCTCCCGGTGCCCGAACTTTACGCCGTGGTGGAACTGGTATACCAGGTCCGCCACCTGGCGGACTGGCTTAAAGACCGCGAAGATTTCGTCATCAAACCCGCCCACGGCTCCGGCGGCGAAGGCATCCTGGTGATCGCCGGCCGCACCCGGACCAATTACCGCACCGTGGGCGGGCAGTTGCTCACCCCGGAGGAACTGAACCACCATGTGTTCAACATCCTGGGCGGGCTCTACAGCCTGGGCGGCCAGACGGACGCGGCCCTGATTGAGTACCGGGTCCGCTTCGACCCGGTGTTTGACCATGTCTGTTTCCAGGGAGTGCCGGACGTGCGGATCATCGTCTTTCTGGGGGTGCCGGTGATGGCCATGCTCAGGCTGCCCACCCGCCAGTCCGGCGGCAAGGCCAACCTCCACCAGGGGGCCATCGGCGCGGGCATTGATTTGGCCACCGGGACCACCCTTATGGGGGTCAGCCGCACCGGGATGGTCAGCGAGCACCCGGACACCGGCAACTGCATCAGCGGCCTGGCCGTGCCCC
>JARRQO010000339.1:0-2203 GCA_037381685.1 Deltaproteobacteria bacterium
GCGCGGTATACCAACGGCCCTGCTCCGCGATGACGACCCCCAAGCTGGAGCTTGGGAACGAGGGGGAAAAGGCATGTAAGGGGGTTTTTTCCTTCCCTTAATTCTCCGCATTACGAATAATAAAGGCGGGATGCGCTTCGCTTTCCCGCCCTACGGGGTTTAGATAACGGGTTTTTGGCACCGGCTGGCAAGCCTGTGCCACCAACACCGCCCGCAGCAGAAGCTCATGATCCAGGTTATCAAAGCACCCTTATCTCCAGCAACATGGCTCTCCGAGAGTAATCTTCAGGAAAAAAGAATCCGGGTAGTTGACAACTTCAGAGGCATGCTTAATATGTGAATTAAAATTCACATAAAGATGATTTGGTGATACAGAAATTAGGCACCGAGATCAGGAAGCAGCAGATTGCCCAGGCAGCCCTGAGCCTGGTTTCCAGCCAGGGCCTGAAGGGGTTGAGTATTGCCGGAATAGCCAGAGAGGTGGGACTGGTCCCCTCGGCTATTTACCGGCATTTCAAGAACAAGGAGGAGGTGATCGATGCCATCCTTGATCTGATCCGGGAAAGGCTGCTGGCAAACGTCGAGGTGGTAACGGCAGAAACGGGAGATGTCCTGGAACGTCTCCGACGGCTGTTGAGGCTCCATATTCAGCTGATTCGGGATAACCAGGGGATACTGCGGGCAGTCTTTTCTGAAGAAGTTATGAACGGCTCCCCGGAGAGAAAAGCCAGGGTATGTAACACTGTCGAAACCTATCTCAGGGCTGTGGCCGAGATAGTGCGCCGTGGCCTGGAAGAAGGCGTGATCCGGGCGGATCTTGAGGCAGACTCGGTCTCCGTGGCTTTTCTCGGCATGATTCAGCCTGCGGCCATCCTCTGGCATCTGAGTGAGGGAAGGTTTGACCTGACCAGCCACGCGGAAAGGGCCTGGGAAATCTTTCTGGGAGGGATACTCCCTAAAAATACCACGATCGAACCTGGTTAAATCCGGAGAAGGGTGGCTATCAGGACTGCTACCGAGATTCTGAAACACGAAGATGCCGTAAAACACGAGGCTCAAGCCATTGCCGATACCGGCAAGCTAAACCTGGGAACCCCAGAGGGGAAGGTTCCCCTGATCTTGGCCGCCCCTGATATTTCTCAGAATAACGCCGTAGTTCTTAAGGCCGCAAGAGCGCAACACCTGAAGGAGCACAAAAATAACCGCCGGATATTTCCCGGCCTCAAACAGGGAGGATTGACCTGATGAAACCCAGAAAAATCAAGGAAGGGGTTTATTGGCTGGGGGCCATCGATTGGGACAGGCGCCTTTTTGATTCCCTCATTCCATTGCCGGACGGCACTTCTTATAATGCTTATCTGATTGAAGGAAGTGAAAAAACCGTTTTGCTGGACACAGTCGATCCGGCAAAGGCCGATGAATTGATGATGCAACTGGACGGGATTCCCAGGATCGACATGGTTGTCTCGCACCACGCCGAGCAGGACCATTCCGGGGCCATTCCCCAGGTTCTGGAAAAATATCCTCAGGCCCAAGTGGTCTGCTCGACCAAAGCCAAGCCCATGCTCATGGATCTCCTGAGAATACCTGAGGCCGCTTTTGTCACCGTGTCGGACGGAGAAACGATATCTTTGGGCGATAAAACCCTAAAGTTCATTTACACACCCTGGGTGCATTGGCCGGAGACCATGGGAACTTACGTCGAGGAGGACCGTATCCTCTTCAGTTGCGATTTCTTTGGTTCCCATATAGCGACCAGCGATCTTGTCGTGAGGGATCAGGGGCGGGTGTACGAGGCGGCCAAACGCTACTTTGCCGAAATTATGATGCCTTTTCGGAACGTAATCGAGAAGAATCTCCAAAAACTCAAGGCTTACGATATTCAGATGATCGCCCCCAGTCATGGTCAAATATATGCTAAACCCGATTGGATTATGGCCGCCTATCAAGACTGGGTGTCGAGCACACCTCCCAATGTGGCGGTTCTGCCCTATGTATCCATGCATGGAAGCACCAGAACAATGGTGGACCATTTGGTCTCCGCCCTGGTGGACCGGGGGGTTGGTGTCGAACTGTTCAATCTGGCCGTCGCCGATATCGGCAAGCTCGCCATGGCCTTAGTCGATGCCGCCACGGTGGTGATAGGCGTGCCCACGGTTTTGGCCGGCCCACACCCACTGGCCGCGTACGCTGCCTTCCTGAC
>JARRQO010000340.1:0-3558 GCA_037381685.1 Deltaproteobacteria bacterium
CAGGATTTTTCAGTCAGTTTATTGAACATTAACAAAGGCTTGCCTCTCATTCGGTCGGATGCTTGTCGACCTTCGGCAAAATAAACTTATACCTTTAAGTGGAGGATAGAGATCATGCCGAATGAGCTCATGGAATGGCGGCCGTTCCGGGAAGTTTCTCGCCTGCGCCGGGAAATGGATCGTCTTTGGGATGATTATTTCGGCTCGGGACGGCGAGGGCTGCAACCCCTGACTGCGGAATTCGCCCCCGCGGTAGACATCAAGGAAA
This sequence comes from Deltaproteobacteria bacterium, assembly GCA_037381685.1. GTDB lineage: Bacteria > Desulfobacterota > Desulfobaccia > Desulfobaccales > 0-14-0-80-60-11 > 0-14-0-80-60-11. The sequence goes on from JARRQO010000340.1 coordinate 269, forward strand.
CGGACACCGAGATTGTGGTAAAAGCTGAAGTCCCCGGGATTGATGCGAATGACATCAACATCTCGGTCACGGGTGAGGTCCTGACCATCAAGGGCGAAAAGAAGTCGGAAAGGGAAGAAAAAGAAGAGAACTACCACTTGGTGGAGCGCAGCTATGGTTCCTTTTCCCGCTCCCTGGCGCTGCCCGCGGCAGTGGACCTGGATAAAATCGAGGCGAAATACGCTAAAGGGGTATTGACCGTTACCTGTCCCAAAAAAGAAGAAGTCAAACCCAAGGCCATTGAAATCAAGACCGCATAGATAAAGCTTAGCCGACAGGTCTAACGGTTCCCCCATCCCCTCACCCCTAAAGACGCTGCCGGGATGGGGGACTTGTTTCTCAGCGGCTTTGCCTTTAAGATGCGCTCTACCCGAAAGAAAAGTTATCACCCAGACATTAAACTCCGTAACCAAGGAAGCTATTATGAGTGCCGAAATGGAAGCCATCATCAAGAGCGCCATTACCCAGGAAGAAATGTCCCATGATTTTTACAAGCGCTTGGCCGGCATGGTGAGCCAGCCGGAAACCAAAGATATCTTGGAATTTCTGGCCAAGGATGAGTTGGAGCACAAGGCCTTTCTGCTGAGCTGCTTTACGCCCCAAGGGTGCAAGCTGACCGGCGAGACCCAGAATGTGCACTTGGCGGAAATGTTGGAGGCTCCGGCCATCGGCGATGACCTGACTCCCAAGGAGGCCCTGGTCATTGCCATGAAACGCGAGGAGGGGTCCCACCGGTTTTATCAAACCCTGGCCGGGCTGCAACCCCCTGGAGAGATTCGGGACTTCCTGGAACAGATGGCCAAAGCAGAGCTGAAACACAAGGAAAAGGTGGAATACCTTTACGATAACGCGGCGTTTCCCGAAGTGTGGTAGACGCGACGGTGACGGTTACAGGCGTACTCCTGGCCTTGGAAGGGGTGGACGGCTCGGGGAAGACTACCCAGGCAGACCTGTTGGCCCAGGCTCTGCGAGCGCAAGGCCGGGAGGTGGTCCTGACCCGGGAGCCCACCTCGGGCCCGGCGGGAATCAGATTGCGCGGTTATCTAAAGGGGACCAGCCGACACTTGAGCCCCGCCGATGAACTAGCGCTATTCATCGCCGACCGCCGCGAACATGTGGCCAGGGTGATCCGTCCCGCCCTGGCCGCAGGGCGGATAGTCGTCACTGACCGCTATTACCACTCATCGGTGGCCTATCAGGGGGCTTTGGGGCTGGACCCGGCCTCTATTTTGGCCGCCAATGAGGCCTTCGCCCCGCGCCCCAAAGCAGTATTCATTCTTACCCTGTCGCCGGAGTCGGCCCTGGCCCGCCTGTCCCAATCTCCCGGCCGGCTGCGCCAGGTGAGCGAAGGGCTGGACTATCTGAAGCAGGTAGCGGCTATTTATGCATCTCTGACCGGAGCTTACCTCCATCGGGTAGATGCAGAAAGGCCCCCCGAGGACGTGCACGCCGACCTTTTGGCCATCACCCTCAAGGCCCTGGCAGCGCGCTGAAGTCTGGAAGGGGAGGGCGCGAAAGACCTTAACCCCGGCCCCGACGGATAAGTTGCCAGGTACAATTTTAAAATACTGTAAAGTATCTCATAGCTTGGCGCCTTGGCATCTTGGTGGGAGCAAAAATATTTTAAGCCAGCACCCATATAAAGTTAAAAGAGAAACAAGCAAGTAAATTTATGAATCATTGCTCTAAGGATACCGCGGCTATGCATGAACCTTGACAAGTCCATTTTCAGAGGTTAATAATAACGCGTTCGGGCCGTTAACTCAGCTGGTAGAGTATCTGCCTTTTAAGCAGAGAGTCGTTGGTTCGAATCCAACACGGCCCATAAAAACGTCCCCATCGTCTAGCCTGGTCCAGGACACCGGCACCCTATTTCCAACCTAAAACAGAAGATCCGGCGACAAAAAAAGCCCCCTTGAGGTCGTCTAATTAAAATCGCAAAAATGCGATTAATTTTCTTGACAAAATATCGCAAAATGACGATATTATAATTCAGGAGTCTCTATATGCCGGAGATAGACGTCGTTTTGTTTAAAGAGAAGGATGGCTCTGTTCCGTTAATTGACTGGCTTGATCGGTTGCCTGAAAAAGCGAGGATAAAATGTCTGGTGCGGATTGAGCGGTTATCGCAAATGGGCAACGAGTTGCGCCGCCCGGAGGCGGATTATCTCGAAGACAGAATTTATGAATTAAGAGTTTCTCTCCAAGGCATTAATTATAGGATGCTTTATTTTTTTCATGAAAAACGAGGAGTTCTATCCCACGGACTTGTAAAAGAGAGTCGAGTGCCCCCCAATGACTTTGATATTGCGATTAAACGCAAGGCTATGTTTGAACAGGACCCTGATGGGCACACCTATAGGGAGGAACGACAATGAAAAAGAAATCAGACGAAACATCCAAAGCTGTGGAAATTTTGAACCGCAGATATATTGGAGACAATGCTGAGAGGAAGCTTGCGATTGAGGCAGAGCGAGTTAATGCTGAGGTTGCCAGTGCCATATACGAACTACGAAAAGAAGCAGACTTAACCCAGAAAGAGCTTGCAAATTTGATTGGAACAACCCAATCAGTGATCAGCCGTCTGGAAGACGCTGATTATGAGGGTCATTCGTTATCCATGCTAAAACGTATTGCTCAAGCTCTAAATAAAAGGCTAAAGGTCAATATCAAAACGATTGAACCTGAAACTGAAATAATTCGGTTTGCATTTCAAGAGGTAATGCGAAAATTGAGGCTTAGTCGAGGTCTCAATGTGGACCAGCTTGCAAATAAGTTAGGCATCGACCGCACAGAGATCACTGCAATTGAGCGTAACAGTTGCCATCGCATATCGCCTTTTGTCCTTTATAAATTAAGTAAATTTTATAATGTTTCACAAAAGAAGCTTTCTGAGCTTGCTGGTTTCATAAAAATACAGGATGAGGTGCGTGATCATGCTTCAAGATTCGCTGCTCAATCTGATTCATTTGCATTATTAACGCCTGAAGAAAGGCGTCAACTCGATGAATTTGTAACTTTCTTAAGAGAAGAAACATAATATTTAAAGAGGATACGACATTTGATTGATGAATATACTTGCAGAGAAATCGATACGATAGTTGAAAGGGTGCTAAAAGAAGCGGGCTTAAATGTCCTGAATCAGACTTAATTTGACAGTATCCCCGTAGCTAGGTTGTTATTGGTAACCTCTTTCAGTTAACCCGCAGCCGTCGCCGCCGCCTCCGACGAGCAATTTGGAGGCCCATTCT
>JARRQO010000341.1:0-2173 GCA_037381685.1 Deltaproteobacteria bacterium
AAATCGGCTTCAAAGGGAAAGATGACCACCATGCTGTCGGTAAGGCGGGCGAAGGTCCGCACCCGATAGGTGCGCCAGGCCCAGACCTGGGGGCTGATATAGTAGAGCACCGGCACCTGCCGGTATTTAGCCAGGCGGGCCACCCAGAAGTTGAAGTCGGGGAAATCCACCAGTATGGCCAGATCCGGGGGCGCGGTTTTCAGGGCCCGGCCGAGGGCCGCCAGGGCCCGCCACACTGCGGGCAGATGGCGCACCACTTCCATGAGTCCCACCACTGCAAGCTCCGAGGCGCGGCACAACAGGCGCACCCCCTGCCCTGCCATCGCCTCGCCGCCCACCCCGAAAAACTCCGCCTGGGGGCACCTCTCCCGGATAGCCGCCACCAGCCGGGCGGCATGTTCGTCGCCGGAGGCTTCGCCGGCGACAATGAGGATTTTCGGGGGATTTTTCAGGGGAGGGGGCCAGGGGCGGAGAGCCCCTGCAACCCCTCCCCCAACCCCTTTGTCTTTATGCTTTACAGGCATTATATTCTTGGCAATCGGTACTCTTGGCGCTTGCCGGTTTTAGGCAAAGCAGAGCTTTGCCGGAAAATTGGGTTTCGAAGCTGGAGCTTCGAAACCAGAAAAATATATAGCCAGGCACCCTCATGTATGGCTTCATGAAGGGTGGACAGCCGGGGGCGGCTGTCCTACACGAGATTTCGCGGAGGTCTCAACTTGGGAATCAGGAAAGATAGGGTTGCCAAGTACAACTGGGGAACCAGGGAAGGTTGTTTATTTGGGTTTTTCCCTTTTCCCCTTTTTCCCTTTTCCCCTTGCCCCCGGCTTTTACCCCCTGGCCTTTTTCATGGCGGCGTTGATTTCCAGCGCCAAATCCAGGGCGGCCCGGCCGGCTTCGCCCGGTATAGGCGCTTCCCCGCGGTCCTGGATGGCCTGGCTGAAGGCCTGGATTTCTTTGAGCAGCACATCTTCCTGGGAAAAGCGCCGGGTCTCCAGGGCCACTCCCGGCAGCGGCCCGATGGCGCCCTCTTTCCGGGAGGCGGCCGTGAGTTCCCGGTTTTCAAAATCCACCGCCAGGTAAGCGTCGGACTGAAAGAGGCGAAATTTGCGCATGCTCTTAAAAGACATGCGGGACGCGGTGAGGTTGGCGATGCAGCCGTCTGCGAACTCCAGCCGGACGTTGGCCAGATCCACGTTTTCGGTGAGGACCGAGATGCCCGCGGCGCGAATCTCGGTCACCGGGGTGGGCACCAGATTCAGGACATGATCCAGGTCGTGGATCATCAGATCCAGGACCACATCCACGTCAGTGCCCCGTTCTTTAAAAAACGACAGGCGGTGGCTTTCGATGAAGCGGGGCTGGGCGGCCCGGCGTTTCAGCTCCTCCATGGCGGAGTTGAACCGCTCCAGGTGGCCCACCATGAGGATGAGGCCGCGCTCCCGGGACAGGTGCACCAGCTCATCGGCTTCGGCCACGGTAACGGTGATGGGCTTTTCCACCAGCACCCGGCACCCGGCCAGCAGCGCCTCCCGGACCACCTCAAAATGCCGGGAGGTGGGAACCGCCACGCTCACCGCCTCCACTCGGCCCAGCAGGTCATGGTAATCAGAGAAATCCTGGCAATTCAGGCTATGAGCCACCTTGCGGCCCTGATCCCGGTTCAGGTCGGCCACTCCCACCAACTCGGTTTCCGCCAGCGCGGCATATTTTTCGGCGTGGAAATGACCCAGGTATCCGACCCCGATGACCCCGACTTTTATTGTTTGACCCATTATCTCTCGTCTTATTTATTGAATTCATTGAGTAAATTGACACAAAACAATCTATAACCTTGGTGGAACCAGGGTTTTCTCCAATTTTGGCAACCAGGTTCCTTGCCGATGGTTGTAAGTCTTTATCACTACTTTATTGGGAAACAGAAAAAGGGAATTCGTCCATATGGTTTCACGGTTCATGTCAGAATTATGCAGAGTGTACACCCGGTTCTCATACATATTAATATCAGCCCGGAAATCTTTGCTGGTGGCGGGAAGATGTATGTGTCCGCAAACCCAGAGAAAGACCTGGGGGTTTTTCTGCAGAACTTCATCGATAGCCTTTCGGGGTTGGGCAAAGTTATTATCGTCATAGGCAGTTTTGTAGCTGTTGGATATGGTCAAATTCTAAGGTGAAT
>JARRQO010000342.1:0-2165 GCA_037381685.1 Deltaproteobacteria bacterium
GTCTGGCCTTTAGTTGCGGGGCCGACGGCGGCCTGCATTTTTCCGAGGACCATTTTTATCCGGAGATCATCGATCCCGCAACCGGAGCACCACTTCCCCCCGGCACCGTGGGAGAACTGGTGATCACCACCTTAAGCACCGTGGCCTTCCCCCTGGTCCGCTTCCGCAGCGGCGACCGCACTTCCCTGATAACCGAACCCTGCGCCTGCGGCCGCACCCTGGCGCGCCTGGGGCCCATCACCGGGCGCACCGACCCCATCTTTTCCGTGGGTGGCATTAAGGTGCACCCGGACCAAGTCGGCGCCCTCCTCACCGAAGCCCTCCAGGGCCACCCCCCGAAATTCTCCCACCGGGTGGTCTCGGAGGCAGGCCTGGAGATTTTGGTTATCGACCTGACCGTGGAGGAGGTTTTTTTCTCGGACGAAATCAAGGCCCTGGAATGCCTGTGCCGCCAGGCCCGGCGCCACCTGGCGGACCATCTGGGGATCAACGCCAGGATAACTCTAAAAGAATTGGGTATTGAATAAATTTCTAGATTAAGGTACTGAAAGAAGGATAAAATGCTGTCCCGCAACCGACGACCCACACCGCCGGGAGAAATCCTGCGCCATGAATTTCTCGAGCCTTTAGGCCTGAGTCAAAAGGAATTGGCGGGAGCTTTGGGTATTACGCGCGTCCGCCTGAGCGCAATTCTCCGGGGGAAAAGGGCCATTACTCCAGACACGGCCTTCCGCTTAGCGCGGCTCTTTGACACGACCCCGGAATTTTGGCTGGGCCTCCAAACTGACTTAAATCTCTGGGACACCTTACAGATCCACGTTGAGGAATACGAAAGAATTAAACCCATAAGGACCGTGGGGTAATCCTCGGAGTTAAAAAGAGTCGCTCCTTAGAAGGATTGTTTGCCATCCGTATTTTTTTATTCTAATTGTGCCTTAAATAGCCTATAAGAAAAAAATAAGGAGGATTGCAGATGCTGAAATCTTGGAAAATCTTGTTAGTAGCAGTATTGGGGCTTACCTTGACAACCGCCGGCTTGGCCTGGGGGGCGGACAAACCCATCCCCCTGGGGACGGTGATGCGCCTGTCCATCGGCGCCGATGACGGCATCCCCTGTCTCACCGGGGTGAAGATGGCCGTGGATCAGGTCAATAAAGCCGGGGGCATCAATGGCCGGCCGGTGAAACTCTATGTGGAAAATGAAAAGGATTCTCCGGCCTCCGCAGTTAATGCGGTGCAAAAACTTATTAATGTCGACAAAGTAGTGGCCATTATCGGCCCCATGACTTCCGGGGACACCATGGCCTGCGGCAAGATCGCCGATAACGCCAAGGTGGTCATGATCAGCCCCACCGCCACCACTCCCAAGCTCAGCGGCTACGGCGCCTACATTTACCGGGGCTGTTCCCGCATCGACAAGCAGGCCCAGGTTCTCACCGATTATGTCGCCCAACACTGGAAGCCCAAAACCGTGGCGATTTTCTACTCCAATGAACCTTACGGCAAGGGCTGCGCCAAGCTTTTTACCAAGTTCTTCGAAAAACATGGCATCAAGGTAGTGGCTACGGAATCCTTCATGCGGGGCTCTTTGGATTTCAAGCCCCAGCTCACCAAGATCAAAGCCGCCAATCCTGACATCCTGTTCATCCCCGGCTACACCCCGGAAACCGCGCCCGCCGCGGTGCAGGCCCGGCAGTTGGGGATGAAGCAGAAAATCCTGGGGGTTTACGGCGACATGAACCCGGCTTATATCAAGCTGGCGGGCCCGGCCGCCGAAGGCCACGTCATTGCGGGCGAATATGACGAAAACTACAATACCCCCAAGAATAAAGCCTTCGTCAAGGCTTACAATGAAATTGTGAAAAAGGAAAAGGCGCCCTACAACATCATGTTCGCGGCCCTGTCCTATGATGCCACTTCCATGGTCCTGGAAGGCATGAAGAAAGACGGGCCTACTTCTGCGGGCATTAAGAAATATCTGGATAGCGTCAAGGACTTCAACGGCGTTACCGGCAAGCTCTCTTTCAATAAAGAGCACGACGTGGTGCGGGCCGGCACTCCTGGGGTTTATGTCCTGGAAGTCAAAAACGGCAAGTATGTGACGGTGAAATAGAAGCGGTGGTTTGCCAATTTTCGAAATGCAAGGGTAGGGCGGGGTCAACCCG
>JARRQO010000343.1:0-2140 GCA_037381685.1 Deltaproteobacteria bacterium
CATCTCCTGGGCCTTTTGGAGCACTGGGGAGGCCTCTTCCATATAACCACCCAACTGGTAAGTGAAGCTTAGATGCAAAAAGTGCAGGGTCTGGGGGCCGGGATAGGGGTATACCTCCAGGAGTTTCTCTACTTCCTGACTGAGCCGCAAAGCTTCGAAAAACTCCCCCATGGCCGACAGATTGACGTAGGCATGGAGCAAGGCATTCAACTGCAGGGAAATGTCGCCCAGTGACCGAGCCAGCGTGTAGGCGTCGCGGCAGGCCAGATAACCTTTGTAAGATTCGCCGGTTCTCATGAAATGAGCAAAGCCCAACTGAAACATGAGGACGGCACGCTCATAAGAATATTCTTCTGAACTTGAGGACTCCAACAGCTCTTCACTCTCATCGATCAGGGACATAATGGGAATGGAACTCCGTCCCCCGATAACCGAAAGCTCCAGTAGGTGAGCCAGGGCCAGAAGGACACCCCGGACATCCTGTTTCTGTTGAAACAGGTGCAAGGCCTTTTCCAGGCTGGCTGTAGTTTCCGGGAAGCCGGAAAAACGCCTGGTGAAAAAACGGTAAAAGAGCAGCCAGGGGTTGGCCTGCCCCATCTCTTCGGGGAGCATCTGCAGCCAGCGGGCGAGGTCTCCTAACCTGGCACTTTTTACCAGATCGAGGCCGATTCTTTCCATTATGGCAATGGCTTGGGAATAATCCCGGCCCAGCAGAAAATATTCCACTGCTTCTTCCAGTGACCCTTTCCGGGCATAAACAGCGGCCAGTTGGAGGCAGACGGCTGCTTGCTCGTCCTGGCGAAAGCGGTTGTAAAAGTTTGACTGCAGAAATTCCCGAAATAACTGGTGATAGCGGTAGGTCCAGCCCTTTTTCTTATCAAAAATGGCCTGGACAAAAAGGTTTTTCCGGTGGAGATCCTCCAAGATTTCGAGAGCATTCTCGATGCTGGCAAAGTCCTTGAGAATATCCGGATCCAGGACATTTAGGACTGAGGACTTCATGAGAAAATCCTGAACTTGGGGAGGATTCGCTGAGAAAATCTTTTCCCCGAAGAAGCGAAAAATTTCGCCCGGGTATTTTTCCAGAAGAAAGCCAGCCAGGTATTTTTCCCTTTCATTCTCAGGGACTTGTTCAAGGGACTCGCACAAACGAATCAAGCCGCCAACCCAACCTTCAGTAAGTGCATGAAGGCGCTTCATCATGTCGGCAGACAGGAGCAAGCCCCGCACGGTCTTGAGAAAGTTCCTGGTTTCCAGGAGAGTGAAGGCCAGATCCTCGGTGGTGAGAACAAACGCTTCCTGTTTCATTCTCAGTGCCTGAACTTCCAGGGGAGGCATCTCCCGGGAAAGCATAAAAAGTTGGATCTGAGGAGGCATCTCTTCCAGGATGCTGTGCAGAAATTGATAAGTCGGAGCCTCGGGCTGGAGGCGATCCAGGCCGTCCAGGACCACTCGGATAGGTGTGGAAATCCGGCTGAAAAGAGATTGACTCCATTCCCGATAGAGGGGGAGTACCTCCCTCGGTCCGGTGATTACGGTGGGATTCATAAGTATCGGCGAGAAATCAATGGCCGGCAGGGCTTGTTGGAGGGCGTAAGCCACCAGATAGAACAGGTTAACGGGGTCTGATTCCTCTGGCCCGAGGTTGATCCAAGCCGAGGGAATGGTTTGGGTGCTCACATATGAAGCAGCCAGCGTAGATTTTCCCTGGGCCGCCTGCCCCAGGATGAGGATCAATTTTTTATTCCGGTTTTTTTCAAGGAGTTTGATCAGGCGCGGGCGGTTAAGGACGTTGGTAAGGCGCGGCGGGGCGATTTTCGAGGTATTGACGAATGGGAGACTCCTTAAGTGGGCCAGCGAGGATTCCATTCCTCACCTTTGAAATCTTCTTAGCAGCATTCAGCAATTAAATCTCTATGGCCTAAGTTAATCTGAAACTTTATATTAATTTTATATTAATTAAAGGTCAAACCAAAAGAGAATGAATATAAAATAATAAATTATTTATCAATATATGATAATGATTAAAGCCAGATAGCCCAGTTTCTCTCTATATCTGGTGTCAAAAGGAGTCTATCGTATCTGAAATGATCCTTAATCATGTAATCTGACCTGCCCCACCACCAACCAAGAACCAATG
>JARRQO010000344.1:0-2098 GCA_037381685.1 Deltaproteobacteria bacterium
TACCAACTAGCTAATGGGACGCGGACTCATCTAGGCCCGGTAGCTTTCAGGAAGAGGCCACCTTTACCGACAAAACCTGCGTTCCGCCGGAATATGCGGTATTAGCCCACCTTTCGGTGGGTTATCCCCCAGACCAAGGTAGATTATCCACGCGATACTCACCCGTGCGCCACTGTACTCGCCCTCCGAAGAGGGCTTTCTCGTGCGACTTGCATGTGTTAGGCATGCCGCCAGCGTTAATTCTGAGCCAGGATCAAACTCTCCAATTGAACTTGGAGTTTTCCCGCACTCGGGATCTCACTATTTAGTTTTCAAAGAGCAAGTTTTGCTAATTAAAATTATATGTATTTTTTCGCCACTGTCAAGTTCTTTGTGGGGCTTTCATCCGCTTCTCTTTCCAGCTCTCCGCCCCCAGCGGCACTTGACTTTGTAACCCAGCTTACTTGACCTGTCAACCCCTCGGCGCTAATTTTTTTCCGCTCCGGGCGGGCTCACTTGCGGTTGACGACAAAACACTAATTTTTAACCCAGACCAATATCTTTGTCAACTCCTCATCCATTTTTCCCTCTGGGAAAAAGAGGTGGGAAAATGGCGCTGAACGTGAGTCTGCCCGGATTACATCTTTTCCCCGCTCCCCCGTGGATGAGAATTTTATCTTTAAATTTATACAATCTTGACATTCATTTCAAAATATCTATAAAGAGACATGGCGGCAAATAACCCATAAAATACGGGAGCAATGATGAAGCCCCCTCCTGTCGCACCCTCAGTCCCAAAAAGTCGCGTGGTCTGGGCCCGCCTTGTTCTTTTGAGCCTGCTTTTGGGTCTTGCTGGCTGCGCGGGCACCCAATTCGAACCGTCCTACCGGATTCCCCGCCAGGTCACGCTGGGCACCCCCGTTTCGGCCGCAGTGGTCAACCAGTTTCCGGCCCACGTCACCGCCGGCGGCACGGTTCGCCTCTTCGACGTTTATGCCCAGGGCGGCTACTCCCAGTCGGTCACGGAGAAACTGCAAATCGGCTTGGCCGCCAACTACGAATTTGCCGAATTCCGCTTTACGGGCATGAACCGTTTCTATAACCCCCGTCCCTGGAGCGATGTGTATATCTTTGGCGCCGCGCTTCCCGTCATGTACAATCTAAAGGATAAATGGAATTTGTCAGGTAAATGGACCGTGTTGGTCGTGCCCCTCGCCCAGGAGGGGGCGGAACCCGGGGCCAACTGGAGCCGCGCCGTCAGTTATGGGGGAGCGGTGGGGGTGGTCTACACCTTTGGCAAGGACCGGACCATCGGGGTCGGGGTCGGAGCTTTGGATAATTTGGCCCAGGCCGCGGTTTTTCCTTTAATCGGCGTGGTCTGGAAGTTCAATGAGCATCTGCGCCTCAACACCCCCTATCGCGCCGGTCCCGGCGGTTTCGGAGGCCTGGAATTAACCTATATTGTGAACGAAGACCTGGAACTCGCGGTTGGCGTCTCCTACCAGTCCAAGCGTTTCCGTTTGAGCGAGCGCAACATCAACCGTGCTGGCATCGGCGAATACGATAACATCCCCCTCGTGGCCCGCGTCTCTTATCGCCTGTTCCGCCCGCTCGAGGTCAGCGTCTATGGTGGCGCCTCGGTATTTAATCAAATCTCGATAGATGACTCCAAAGGCAACCAGCTTTTCAAGACCCATGCTAATGTGGCCCCCTTTGTGGGGGTGGGCCTTTCCCTGAAATTAGACGTCCAGGACGGCACCGCAGGGGGCAGGTAGCCCGGATAATTCGCCGGGCTTCATAAAATTTGGTAGCACAGGCTTGCCGGCCTGTGCCTCCAATGCCCCTTCAATCCTCGTTCCCAAGCTCCAGCTTGGGAACGGTATTTTTCGTCCAAGCTCCAGCTTGGACACCTCTTATTTTTCCCCTTTGCAAAAGGGGAGCCAGGAAGGATTTACTGGTGGCACCCGCGTCTCGCCCGTGCCCTTTCTTATCCTTAATGACGCCCGCCGGCCGCCGCAATTTTCCTCACCCTGTCCCCGGACCTTCCGTCCGTCGGGGCGGCCAACCGAGCCTTGGCGCCATCCACCCGGCAAAGCAATGGCCGGGAAACCCTTCGGCT
>JARRQO010000345.1:0-2834 GCA_037381685.1 Deltaproteobacteria bacterium
ATCATCAGCATACGAAATGGTGCCGCTGGCTTTCGTGGTGGCCACCTTGAGCAGGGCGCCGCGGGCAAACTTAACTGCTACGGAACTGGGACTCATTAAATTGGTAGTGATATTCCAGGAGCCGGTAGAGAAATAGAGGGTACCACCCTCCTTCCTGCATACGCCGATGGCTTTTTCAAGGCCAGCTTGACTTGATCCAAAGGTGCGGACATTAATGATACGCCCGGACGGTTTTTGATGTTTGACAGGAGGGGGTGCAGGCGGTGAAACTTTGGGCGCCGACGGGGGCTTCATTTCATGTGGCTTAGTCTCTTTCAACCACTTGGTTTTGTAAGTCGGCTCTCCCGGCAACTGGGCAAAAGAGTACCCGACTTCATCAATAGCTAGCCGGTCGTCAAATGTTAGATTTAAGTTGGCTGAAGGAAAATTCTGTAGATTCACCGGTGCTTGGCTAGATGCTCTAACCGGACTGATTCCGAAGGCCGTTGGCTCCAGAGCAAGCCAGCAAAAAAACAATCCGATTCCAATTAAATACCAAAAAGTTTTCAGATTTTTGTCCATGGGTTTAGTAGACAGTGTTCCGGCTATGGGCGATTTCTATTCAAGTGATATTTGCTCTGGGAGATATGATAATCGTTGACTCCCATCGAGATAAATTTTGGTAGCTGGGGAATCAATTGTTGGGCAAACGCTGCCAGACTCTTCCGGGCCAATTCCATATTGCCGTTTACTGGAGTAATGAGCCGCACCAGAGTCCAATCAGAGCGGTGACGCTTTAAGGTGCTCAAAAAGATGTGTAACTTATTAATTCTATCAGAACTCAGAACCCGCCATTGACCCTGCTGAATGTTCCAGTAGTAGACCAGGAGGCGGCCCCCTTGCCTTTCTAAAAGCAAATAATTAACCGGCAAATTGGGGCCCAAGTGTGTAATACCAGAACCTAAAGTTTTCCAGCCGGTTCCAGTCATGCAGTTGCCAGGGTTATGAAGGCGTATATGAGGAATGAACCCGAGATGGTGGTCGTTCCTTTTTGGTTGAAGGATCTTCAGCCCGTAATGATCCTTTGGTCTGAGGCTCCAAGTAATTGAAAGCTTTATTAAGCAAGGCTAAAAATCCCAAGCAAAAGATGAAGATTAGCCAGCCGCTGAAACTATGCCAGAACCCTTCTTGCAGGGCCGGAAAAATCCCCATGGCCGCAACCCGGAAAGCATTGGCTAGAATGGCGGCCGGAACCAGAGAGATAAGGAGTAGCGCCCCTTTCCAGGGACGCCTTTGGTAAAAATAACAATAGATAATTCCCAGGGCCAGCAGAGAAAGGATATAGCGGAGCCCACTGCAAGCCGCTACCACTTGTAGTTGCCTTACCCCTAAATCAATGACATTGCCTTGCAGGACCAGGGGGTAGCCTAGCAGCCGTAAAAATTTGGCGGCCAGGCGTGAGGATATCAACTGCAATGGGAAGGTTATGCTAGCAGTGACAATACTTGGCAAGGGAAGCATAAATATTAAAAGGAAGAGAGGGAAAGCCAGGAGTCGCAAAATTTTCCACCCGCCAAACAGGAGCAGAATACCCGCAATGAATAACGGAAAAGAAAAGCGAGCAGTGTAAACCTCCGCAGCGAGTTTCCCGGCCATATAGAAGAAGAGCGCCAATGCCATAACAGCCAACCCCAGCCATGAGGGTTGCCAAGGTGTGCGTCTGATTTCCGGCCATTTTAAATAAACTAGATAGCCACTCACAAAGGGGAGGAGCAGGCCATATGAAAAGTCTTCGTCAGAAGCCAGTTGGTGTACTAGCTGAGTTAAAACCGGCCAAAAAAGAACGATAACCCCCAGCGTCAGAATTAAACCGAAAACTATTGAGGAATTTGACAGCGAAATGGGTTTAGATTCCATATGGCCCTATAATCCTTACTAAAAATGATCAATGAACGCATTTCCCATGCTCAAGTGGTTTCTATCTGGTTAGCTTAGGCAGGCTAACCAGATTTTTGCAATTTTAAGGCCATTTACTTAACTAGTCAATTTAACGAACCATTTTAGCTAAGTTCGCAAGTAATTTCTTGAAAAATGTTTCATGAGATGAAAAATTATTTAAACATTGAATCGCGATGGTTCAAAAATTGAACGTTTCGCAATTGCGCTCCCTGCTTGATTTCCCTGTCATGCTTAATTATTATATAAGTTATTGTTATTCCTATCTTAAATAAATTTAGTGGCTTGCAACATGACAATGACATAATCTATTGAGCCTCTTGCAAAAGTCTCTTTGGTATAAGTTATTAAAAAATTAAGCTTCATCGACATCCGCGCGCTAAGGTGGGTCTGCGAGGACACACTAGGCATGGGGAGGCACCCATGAAGCTCAGAGAAACAGTATCACGGTTACAGGGGACCTTACAACGGACTTTAATCCCCGGTCTGGAATAATGTTGTGAACGTCCCTTAACTGAGAATGAGCAGCAATTAGTCAACATTTTGGAATTGGTCCAAATCGAGAAATTTATTGGCCGACCGGCACCAAGATCCGGCCGGAAACAGAGGGAGCGCCAGGCTCTGGCGGGGGCCTTTGTGGGCAAGGCCGTCAATAACCACCCCACCATCCGGGCCACCATCGAGGCCTTGCAGGCTTCGTCGGTCTTGCGGCACATCTGCAGTTTGGTGAGGCCCAGCGATGTCCCTTCCGAGGCCAAATTTTCCCGGGCCTTCGGGGAATTTGCCCGTCACGGGCTGGGCGAGCGAGTCCATGCAGCCCTGTTAGCACGTTATGTGAAGCCTGAACTGGCGGGCCATATCAGCCGGGACGCCACGGCCATCCGCGGGCGGGAAAAACC
>JARRQO010000346.1:0-2039 GCA_037381685.1 Deltaproteobacteria bacterium
ATGCTGTGCATGGCCATTTCCAGGTCGGGGGTGTTCAAATCCGGCATCTTTTGCTTGGCGATCTCTTCCAACTGCGCCTTGGTGATCTGGCCCGCCTTCTCCCGGTTGGGCTCAGATGAGCCCTTGGCAACCTGGGCCATCTGCTTGAGCAGCACCGAGGCCGGGGGCGTCTTGGTCACAAAGGTAAAGGAGCGGTCGGCATAGACGGTGATCAGCACCGGAATAATGGTCCCTTCCTGGCCCGAGGTCTTGGCGTTATAGCTTTTGCAGAATTCCATGATGTTGACCCCATGCTGGCCCAGGGCCGGACCGATGGGCGGCGAGGGGTTGGCCTGCCCTGCGGGAATCTGCAATTTAATCTGGGCGATTACCTTTTTAGCCATGCTTATGTCCTTCTCTTCTTTGCGCCTTTGCGCCTTTGCGCCTTTGCGAGAGCAAAATAAGGCTCACGCCAAGACGCCAGGAACGCAAAGCTAGATTTTCTCTAACTGCGTAAACTCCAATTCCACCGGCGTCGGCCTGCCGAACACGCTGATCATTACCCGCACCCGGCCCCGGTCCGGCCGCACTTCGTCCACCACTCCGGTAAAATTCGTAAAGGGCCCGTCCATCACCTGGACCTTGTCCCCGGTCTCAAACTTGATCTTGGGCTTGGGCCGCAGCACCCCTTCCTGCATCTGAGCAATGATCTTCTCCGCCTCTTCTTCGGGGATGGCCACCGGCTCTTCTTTGCTGCCAATAAAGCCCGTCACTTTGGGGGTGTCTTTGACCAGATGCCAGGACTCGTCCGTCAACTCCATGTGCACCAGGACATAACCGGGATAGAACTTGCGGGAGGAGAGTTTCCGCTCCCCTTTGACCATCTCTTCCACGGTCTCGGTGGGCACCAGCACCTGTTCCACCAGATGCTCCAGCCCCCGGGCCTTGGCCCGCTCCATGATGGCGTTTTTGACCTTCTGCTCAAAGCCCGAATAAGTATGGATGATGTACCATTTTTTGGACACGGTCTGGCCTTTGGTCGGAAGCCTTTGCGGCTGTACCTTTAATGAATGAAAAACCGGATGAAATGGACCAGGAGAAAATCCACTAATCCCAGGTATGCCGCAATAAAAAACACCAGGACGATGACCACGCCCGTGGTGGTCAAAGTCTCCTTGCGGTTGGGCCAGGTGGTTTTCTTCAGTTCCTGGACCGCTTCCACCACGAAGTTTCGGGCTTGGGTCCAATAGAGTTTGATCGGCGGAAGCTTGCTGGACAATCCGGGGCGCGCCTTGGCCTGTTTGAGTCGGACCACCTGCCCTCGGGATGGGTTGCCGCTTTTTTCTTTCTGGTTGGCTTTAGGCTTTGTCTTGGTCTTTTTCATACCGGTTTTACTTATTAATATTTCCCCGACACGGGAACACCCAGCCCCGCCCGACGCCAGGGGCCGAGGCCCGCGTCTATAAGGGCAAATCCAGGCTGGATCGAGTTAACCCTGGAGCACCTCGATTAAGGGAGTTCGAGGAGAGAATCTGCGTGCGCGGTTAAATGGCGGCCAGCCTCAATCAATCCCGGGTTCCTTGTCATCGACCTTCCCCTCCTCGCCCAAAGGGCCTGCCCGTTATTTTCTCTTTCCAGGAAGGAGTAGTCAGGGCCAGGAAAGAAAAACCTCTTAACAGGACATATTTGGCAGGCCAGGAGGGATTCGAACCCCCAACATCCGGTTTTGGAGACCGGCGCTCTAACCGTTCGAGCTACTGGCCTGTTTTCTCCCCTACTTGCTCTCTCGATGGAGGGTATGGGTCCGACAAAAAGAACAGAACTTTTTAAAGGCAAGCCGATCCGGGGTCCGCCGTTTGTTCTTGGTAGTCGTATAGTTCCGCCGCTTGCATTCCGTACAGGCCAACGTCACGATGTCTCTCATAACTTATTCCAAAATTCCCAATGGCCCAGGCCTCCAGCCTGGGCTCCTTAACCTATTCAATAATTTCGCTCACCACGCCGGCGCCCACGGTGCGGCCGCCTTCCCGGATGGCGAAACGCAGTTCTTTTTCCAGGGC
>JARRQO010000347.1:0-2020 GCA_037381685.1 Deltaproteobacteria bacterium
TTTTGAGAAAATACCAGGGTTGGCGATTGGTGCGCCAACCCTTTTTTATGGACTCTGGGGCAAAACCTTCCAAAAGCCCTAATTTTTTATCCAACTCAAGTTCAACAGTCGAATTTTTATAAACCTGTAATATCAGGTAGTTATATTGGCAGTTTTCTCCTTTGGCACCACATTTTGTGGCATCGGCCGGACCGCGGGCGGGATGGCGACCCCGGCGGCTTGGAGCGCTTTCCCGGCCACCCCCTGCAGTGCGGTTCTGAGATAGTACCAGTTCTCCCCCTGGCGCACTTCGATTTCCATCAGGGCCGCAAGGTCCCGGCGGATGTCGGCCCACTCCAGCTGCCAACCGCGCCGGGACAGGCGACGCCTTAGGTCATCCAGGAGCACCAGGGCCAGAAACGAACAAAACACGTGCCCTTTGATGGTGGCGTCCCATTGATGGAAGATGGGCCGGGTGTCAACCAGCGACTTGGCGGCGCGAAAGAGCTGTTCTACCAGATACAAGCGCTTATACTGCATGGCCACCTCGGCCGCGGGCAGGGTGGTGTTGGTGCAGAGCACATACTTGCCATCAAAACGGGCTTCAGCCTCCACCTGGGCGGCATCAAGACTCACCGCACCCCGCTCCACCTTCAGGAACCGGCGATAGCCCCGGTTTCCTACCATACTCTTGGCCCCCTGTCTCAGCTTATCTTCTAGGGCCTTCAGGATGGCCTGCCGAGCCGCGGCATCCTTGGCCGCCTCTTGGGGATTAAAGCAGACGATATAGCGCCGGTCTTCCACCCAAACCTCTTTTACTTTAAGGTTTTCAGCAACTTCCTGATAACGGCCGGCGCGTCCCAAAACCTCGACCCTGACCTCCCGTTGTCGTCTCAGCCTGGCCCCCAGGATGTATTCCAGCTTTCTGGCCTCCAACTCCTGCAGCGTTTCCCGGCTGATCATGCCACGGTCCGCCACCCAGCAGACCTTACGGATGGCGAAACGTCGGCGGAGACGATCCACCACCGGCAACAAAGAGCGGCTGTCCGCCTGATTCCCCGGCCACAACTCGCAGCACACCGGTTGCCCTTCACCGGTCAAGACGGCGCCCACCATCATCTGGCGGCGATCCGGCCGGTGATCCTTGGAGTAGCCGAATTGCCCCAGGCTTTCCCCGCCCTGGCCCTCGAAATAGAGGCTGGTCGTGTCAAAAAAGGCCAGGGACAGATCAGTGAACAAATCCCGGCGACGCCGAAACAGGGCCTCTTCCACCGCATCCTTATAGTCGCCCAACCACCGCATGGCCCGATAGAGGTGGTGTAAACCCAGGTTCTCAGCCCCGGGAACCGAGACGTCACGGTGCCATTTGTCCGCGGCCCGGTCCGAGCCCGACTCGAAGAGCCGGTGGAGCACCGTCAAATAGATCGCCCGTTCCACGGGGAACTCGAAACCCCGGTCCCGGAGGGCGTAGGTCAATACCCGGTCCAGGCCCAGTTCCCGCCACAGCCGGCCGAAGACCAAGTCCGGCCCGATCTGTCGGCTGGCTGCGGCTTCTAGATTTCCCTGGCGGTACCCTTCCAGCACCTGCACCCGGCCGGCAAAGCGACTCAGGGAGGTCAGCAGCGCATCGACCCCGCCACCGGCCAAGTCGTCAACCCGCCCCAGGGTGGCCACGACCCGTTGCAGGGTCCGCTTGCCCTCGCGACGGTTTTCCACAATCTGGAGATACCGATTGGGTTCCTTGCCCTTGACTCTCACAAACATGCGGGCCCTCCTCCATCAGGACACCGCATTATTTCCACTAAAAGCTATTTATGTCAAGATTAATTAGACAATATGCTATATTTTGTTGGCACCACATTTTTCCCGAAACCGCAATCCGCTTACGTATTTTCAATTACTTAGCCCCAGCATGTGGCCTTTGACTGTAGAAGATGAGTTATACGTTACAAAACTGGATTCCGACAGCTTCCCTTTGGCCAGAGATTCGCCTTTGTTCCAAAAGAGCAGGGCCGCCAGAAAAGAGACGATGGTGGCAAAG
>JARRQO010000348.1:0-1974 GCA_037381685.1 Deltaproteobacteria bacterium
GCGCCAGGTTGTGATTGCCAGGGAGCATATATAGCAGCTAGTTAAAGCTTTACCTTATGTTTTTCACTCGCCTTTAAGATAGCATTAAAGCTTGAAATGGCGTTCTCTCCACGCTTATTTCCTGGATTGGCATACTGTGGTGCTTGATCTGAAGATCCAGGGTATCTGGCTTTGAGCGTTTTCCCCGGGCATTGCTCCTCGAAGTCACCGATGCATAGGTGAGAATATCGGAGTCTTCCTCAGAAGCGGGCGTTACGTATATTGATTTCCTGAACCATGGCTGAAATCCCTTCGGTAGCCAGGGCGATTTGGTCCAGACAACGGGCGATCACCGTTGATCTCGCCATTTCCCTGGCAGGGTCCGCAACCGGGCCGATTTCCCGGGAGGCGCGCTCCCAGCGGCCGGAGATATCCGGCTCCCAGTGCACTGTGGGGACGCGAGCCGCCTGCTTGGGGTCCTTCTGGAATTGCTCAGCGATCTGCTCCAAATTCCTCTGGGCCTGTTCGGCATAATCGCGGCAATCTTGGTAAAGTCGGGCCCCCAGGGGATACTCCGCCTCCCGACTAATGAGAAAATACACATATTCCAGGTTGGCATCGATCTCCTGCAGGTTGCTGAGAATTCCTTGATAGGCAGGGTCGGTATGATCGGGACCGGGCAAGTAGAGGGCGTCATCCAGCAGATCGCGGGCGCGACTCACCGTTTCATTCAGGCTTTCCGGCGCCCCTGGCCAGGTATCCCGAGGGCCTCGGAACAAGTTCCTCAGACTCTCCCTCGTATCCCGCAAAGCCGCGGCAATGGAGGCCCGCAATTGATTCATGGGCAAAACCGGCCACAGATAAGCGTGGATGATGATCGCGGTGAAACCGGCGAGGATCAGCCCCGCCAAGCGCGTCTGCACCGCCGAAAACGAGCCCCACTCCGGTCCGGTGGTCGCCAGATAAGTGAAGGGGAACGCCAGGCCGGCTTGCATACCTGCGACACCGTAACGCGGTAGGGTCTGATAGGCCAGATCAGCCAGGAACGGGCCCAGTAACACAAACATTAACACCAGGAGGAAATGCGGCACGCGGCTGGTGAAAAAGGCCGCCACCACTCCGTAGACCAGGCCCAGCAGCAGGCCGGCCAGGCCCACCAGGTCGGTCTTATTCTGCCGGCCCAGATTGCCCGTGCTGGCAAAAAATGTTGCAAAAAAGGCGACCTGGGGGCCCCCGGGAAGACCAAACATCGCTTCCGCCACCAGCAGCAACACGACCATGATCACCAGCTTGGCGCTGGCCTGCACGGAGGTCTTGTCGATGAGCCGTTGGCTGGTCGTTATGGGCCGCGCGGTGACCAGCCCCCTGCCTAAGCTGGCGATAAGTTTATTATGCCACCTCGTCACGGCCTGGAGATTTTCCTCCACCCGGTTCAGGATGGATCGGTGGATGCCCATGTTGACCAGGATGTCCACCCCCTCCGACTGGGGGTCGGCGTCCCAGCGGACCGCGCGCACCTCCTTCAGCAAATCGGGATCCACCGGTGCCACCTCTTGCCGTTGCATGGCTCCTTCCAGCAAGGCATGCAAGTGGTGGGCGCTGCGCTCCAGAAAATCTGCCAATGGCCGGCGCACTCTCACCATCAGGGTCTCGGGCGCCACCGGCGCAATGGCCCGGTTGAAAAACCAAAGATGGAGGTTTAAAGACCGGCAGGCGAGAATTATCCGGGCGAAAGGATTGGACGTATCCCGGGTCCGCCGTAACTCGGGAGCCATGATCTGCCGCAATTCCCGGAATGGGACCCATTCCAGGGAATCCGTAGCCAACGGGGGAGGCTCGCCGGCACGAAGGCGGTGGGCCATCCGCAGGCAATCTTCCTCCAGACGGGTATAGACCTGGGTCAGCCGCACCAAAAAGATCCGCGGGGCGTTCAGGGGCCAGATCAGAGTGTAGACTACGACTACCGAGAAGCCGGCCAACAGGAAGTTGAGTTCG
>JARRQO010000349.1:0-573 GCA_037381685.1 Deltaproteobacteria bacterium
CTATTGTTTCCCACGCCTGATGTAGAGTAGGATCTTCATCACGCACAAAATCATTTAAAGAAATTCCGATAATCTTGATTTCATCAGTATTGTCACCGATTAAAACCTGCTTTATGTCTTCTTTTGCTTCAGTCCGGTTTTTAAACAATCTCACAGCGCCTGTCAAATACAGATCGTTCAATGATTTCACGTGAGAAGTAATTATCCGGGTTTGCTGTGCAACTTCTAATTTTAATTGATCTTCAAAATCTTTTCGTTTATCTTCATTTATCTTATCGTATTGCTTTCTAATAAAAATATTGGTCCCAACAGTTACTAATCCAGTAATTAATAGACTATTGCCTATTCCAAATAATATAATTTTGGGTAGATAATTGGTAATAAATTCTTCACTAAGGATTATAATAATTAATCCCATAAAAATGAATGATGTGCATAATAATATAATGATATTTTTTACAAAATATTGATAAAGACTTAAATTAGTATCAATATCATTATCTTCCTTGCTTAAATCTAAACTGTTTTTCATTTTGATTTCCTCTTGAAAAAGTGTATAGAATTATAAAGAAC
>JARRQO010000349.1:595-3939 GCA_037381685.1 Deltaproteobacteria bacterium
GCCCATTTTGGAAGTTAACGCTCTTTGCCGTTATTTTTATTTGGCCGGCACCTGGCGTCAAGGGCCGCTGCTCAAGGCGGTGGATGGGGTCAGCCTGGCGCTCTTTCCCGGCGAAACCCTGGGGCTGGTGGGGGAGTCCGGGTGCGGTAAGTCCACTTTGGGCCGCCTGGTGCTGGCCCTGCTGCCCCCCACCCGCGGCCAGATTGTTTTTGCCGGGGAAGACCTGGCCCGGGTCTCCCGCAAGCGCCTCAAGGAACTGCGCCGGGAGATTCAGATTATCTTCCAGGACCCTTATTCCTCGCTAAACCCGCGCCTGACCGTGGGCCAGATTCTGGAAGAACCTTACGTCATTCACAAGCTGGGGACCCGGAGCCAGCGCCGGGTCTGGGTAGAGGAACTGCTCCAGGAAGTGGGGCTGACCCGCGAGGTTTTGGAGCGCTATCCCCATGAATTCAGCGGCGGCCAGCGCCAGCGTCTGGGGATCGCCCGGGCACTGGCCTTGAAACCCCGGCTGATTGTGGCCGACGAGCCCGTCTCCGCTCTGGACGTCTCCATCCAGGCTCAGATTCTCAATCTGCTGGCCGAGCTGCAACAGCGCCACGGCCTGGCGTATCTGTTTATTTCCCATGATTTAAGCGTCATCTCCCAGATCAGCAACCGGGTGGCGGTGATGTACCTGGGCCGCCTGATGGAGCTGGCTACCCGGAAGGTCTTTTCCGGGGCCCGGCTGCACCCCTACACCGAGGCGCTGTTAGCCGCGGTGCCCCGGCCCAGCGCCGAACGGACCTTCTCGCCCCCGGCCCTCAAGGGCGAGCCCCCCAGCCCGGTGAACGTGCCGCCGGGCTGCCCCTTCCATCCCCGCTGCCCCGAGGCCCAATTCCCCGTCTGCCGGGAAAACGTGCCAGCCTTCCGGCAAACCGCCGCCGACCACTGGGTGGCGTGTCATTTTAGATGAACCCCAGCGGCTGGGGTGAATTTGGGGCGCAGCCTGGTGGGCGTCCGCGGGCGGACATGCAGGTCCGCCCCTACGTGTGGTAATGAGGGTGTTGAGAAGAACAGGCTGGAAGACTGTGCCACTGCGGAAGGCGGGATTCCCTCTACGGGCGGTGCCCAGGCAGAGTTTGGGCGGGAAGGAACGTTTCCAAGGGCAACCTGGGAATGAAGGCGTAAACCGGTTTGGGTATTTTCATATTGGCGGCGGGGTGGCGAACAAATTATCCCATGATTATTTTTTTGATATGAAATATCTACCCGACATTGTGCTCCTCATCGTCGGCCTCCTGGTGATGGCCTGCCTGCTGCTGTTGGGAGCCCTGAGCGAGGCCGGCTGGGTGGCGCCGCTCTGCTTTGTGGGGGTGGCAGTGGTGTACTTCGGCTGGCACCGGACCCTGGTTAACCTGATGTGGCGACAGGCCAAGAAAAACCCCGATGACTTCGACTTCCATCTTCCAGGGTAAGCATCTCGAACCCCCGCCCTGGCGTTACGCCCGCTTGGCCCAGGGTAGTCTGATGCGGTGGATCTACCGGCTGTTTGTGGATGATCTGGTACCGGCTGTTTGTGGATGATCTGGCCCCGGCCTTGCCCCCCAGCGCCCGCCTGGTGGATGTGGGCACCGGCCCCGGCTATCTTTTGGGCTACCTGGCCCAAGCCCGTCCCGATCTCAACCTGTGGGGTCTGGATTCCTCTTACGGCATGATCAGCCGGGCCCGGCCCCGGCAGCAGGCCCTGGCCCCCGAGGCGGCGCCCCGGTGGCTGGTGGCCGATGCCTGCCGCCTGCCTTTTTCGGCCTGCGTCTTTGACCACCTCGTGGCCACCTTCACCTTCCATGTCTGGCCCTGTCCCGCGGACGGGCTCACAGAGCTTAAGCGGGTGCTGGCGCCCGGGGGCCAGGCCTGGGTTTATGAACTGCGCCGGGAGGCTGCCCTGGCCGACTTCAAGTATTTTGCCGCAGAGCTTGGATTGCCCTTCCCGCTGGTCCACTTGGGGTTTAAGCTGGTCGGCCGGCATCATGCCGTGCCGGCTCCGGAGTTTGCCCGGGTCCTGAAGCAAGTTACGGGAGCCCCCGGGACCTTGCGCCCGGTCCACCAGATCTTCTGGCGGGCCGAATTGGCCGGATGAGGCCATAAAAGTTCCTCTCCCGGCGGATTATCCGGCTGATACCAATTCAAACCCCGCCATTTTCACTACCCGGTCCAAGTCCTCTTGGGGGATCGGGGCGGTGCTGTCATAGATCACCCGTCCGCTGGCCAGGTCCACCTGCACGTTGCTCACTCCTGCCAGGCTATTCATGGCTTTGGTCATGGCCGCGACGCAGTGGCCGCAGCTCATACCTTTTACCTGGATTTCCGGCATCAGTCTTCTCCTTCGAAATTTTTTGAGGACGGTCTCATCATCTTTTTTTAAGCTAATCATTATCCGCACGATGGCAAAGGCGCCGGACCGGTCTCTCCTGATAACCAAATCATATTCAGGGACCTGGAAGTAGACTAAAAGCCAGGGCAAAACCTCGCTCAGAGCCTGAAATTCTTTCTCGACCAGAAATAAGGTGGGGAACGAAGGTCGAAAGTCTCTATTTAGAAAAGGAGAATTTCTGAGGATTTTAGGCAGTTATATAAATCATCTTACCGTCGTTTCCTAAAGGGGGTTGATTTTTCTTATTTTTTGGTCGTAGACGGTGGGGTTGGGTGACGCCTTCATCTATAAGGGGAACTCCCGCAGTGCCTGGAAGAGTTTGTCTTCGGCGCCACCAAAGAAATGGTCGGCGCCCTGAATAACCCGGACCTCCGGTGGCGTCGGGCTTTCAGCCAGCAGGGACTCCAAGTCCTTCAGGGGACAGAGTTCGTCATGGTCCCCCACCGCAATCAGCCGCAATTCCGGTATTTGGGGCAGGAAACTCAGGTCCATGAAGTTAATGGGAGGTGAAAATGAATATCGCCACCTCTACCTCCAGCCCCTCCAGCAGCGCCTGGCCTGCCACAAAGGCCCCGAAGGAATAACCCACCACATAATAAGGTCCAGGGGTCTTGAGCTTGAGAAATTCCAGGGCCGCGGCCACATCCTGCGCTTCCTCCACGCCCCCGCCGTAGGAGCCGGTGCTGCGCCCCACCCCGCGAAAGTTGAAACGCAGCGTCGACAGTCCCCGCGCGCCAAAGGCGCTGGAGGACGTCCACACCACATTGTTGGCCATGCTTCCCCCGAACAGGGGGTGGGGATGGGTGATGACCACCCCGCCTGGCGCCGCGCCCGGCACCAACACCCCTTCCAGAGTGACTCCTGCGCCAGTTATGCTGACCTGTTCTTCCACGCGCTCTCCCCCTCTAAACATCATAACACAGCCGTCAGG
>JARRQO010000350.1:0-1923 GCA_037381685.1 Deltaproteobacteria bacterium
ATTTGCGGGCGCCCTCCCGGAGTCTTGTTTGAGGGCGCCAAGCGCAGGTGCGCCCCTGCAATAACATTTGGTTAAAAGAGAACTCGAGGCCGTAAGCGAGGTTGTGCCGCAAGTTTTAGGAGAAGGAGATATGAGGTCCACAGGTATCCGAGTATTTGTATTTTTCTGGTTCTGGGTCTTCGTCTTGGCAGCCGGGTTGCCGAACCCAGCCAGCGCCAGGGCCAATGTAGTCGAAGGAGAGATTCAATTTGAAGGCAAGAAAGAGCCCTGTCCTCCCGAAGCCGCGGCAGAAGAATGTCCCGCCACTTTCGGTCCCATTATTACTGACACCGCCATCCCCATTGAAACCAGTATGTTCGCCATTCAGCCCACCTTTGGGCTGAGCCTGGCCACCAACGACTTCAGTCCCAGTTGGCGGCGCATTTCCGCGGGGGGAGATTTCCAGTCCTATGGCATGAGCCTGAAATTTACCTATGGTTTATGGCATAATCTGGAGGTCTATGTAGTGGTCCCCTATATCCACAATTGGGCCAGCAATGTCGATGAACCCGGGCCGAACGGCGAGCGTTCCGCCGACTTCGGCGGCCTCGGCGACATCAACCTGACCTTCAAATATCTACTGGTGCCGGAAGGCCCCGTGGCCCCCGCGATAAGCGCCATCTTTTCCCCCACCTTCCCCAGCGGACATTTTCGCCACCTCAACCCCGCCCGTCTGGGCACCGACGCCATCGGCGGGGGCACCTATGCCTTTACCACCGGCTTCAATGCCTCCAAGTACCTGAAGCCTTTTATCCTCTATGGTAACTTATGGTACACTTTTCAGACCGATTACAGCACCGATGATGTGGATGAACAAGGTAATCCCATCGAGCGGCGGAATCACCCCCGGGATTTTGTCACCGTTAACCTGGCGGCGGAGTATCCCCTTACCCCCAAATGGGTGGCGTTGATGGAGCTGGTCAGCACCTGGGACGGCGGGCGCCTGGTGGGTCCCAAGGCCAATGCGGATCCCACCGCCCTGCTTTCGGTGGTGCCCGGAATCGAATATATGGCCACGGACAAATTTTCCCTGGCCCTGGGAGTGCAAATCGACCTGGTGGGCAAAGACACCACTGCCAACGTTACCCCCTTGCTATCCATGGTATATGCTTTTTGAAGATACCCTCAGGAGGAAAATCTATGAAGCGCCGGCAAGTTTTTGGCCTCGCCATCGCCATGTTGTCAATCATGGTTCTTTTGCCGCCTACGGCCCGGTCCCAAGGCCGCGGCCAGGGCTTCCGTCCCTGTCCTTATACCCCTTATCTGTGCAAACCCCGGGGAGTTTGCAGACCTTTGACCATTACCGGAAAGGTGACCCGGGTTTATACTGAGACCTTGCAAGATAAGATGCATCCCGGCATGGCGATAGAAGTGGTCACCCAGGACCATGGGCGGGTGCGGGTGCATTTGGGGCCGGTCTGGTACCTGGAACGCCAGGAATTTGATCTGGAGCCGGGCCAAGAGGTGCGGGTCCGGGGCATCTGCATGGAAGAGCAGGGCAAAACCCGGCTAATCGCCGCCCAGGTGGAGGCGGGTGATCACGTTTTAGTGCTCCGGGACGCCGCGGGCCAGCCCATGTGGGAAGCCTGGCGCAAGCGTTAAAGTCCATAGAATCATTTAAAAACTAGGCGGACTAGTTTGGTCTGTCCCTGACCGGCTGCGGTTTGCCTGATCGCAGTCTCCTCCTCAGGCTTGGCCTGTCCGGGTCACCGGACAAGGGACCTAGCTAATTTTCCCACCGCTTTATTACTTTAGCCTCTAGGTACTACACAAAAAATTTTCCCCCAAAATGAGGGTCAATATTCCCAGTTTGTCTGTATTGACAAGATAACCCCGAGTGATTAATTAATAATAATTCTTAAAGGTACCTCAAATCCTTAAAAA
>JARRQO010000351.1:0-3318 GCA_037381685.1 Deltaproteobacteria bacterium
TCTATGTCGCTGTTTCTTCTGGCTGTTCCTCTCCATACGCTTCCGACAAGAAGCGGATTGAAAGCTCTTAGAAGTGTCATTAGTTGTTTTGCTTCTTTTCGCATTCTTTTTAGCAGTTCTCTCTTTTTGGTGCCTTCTCTTTCGTCGGCGATTCTGTCAAGCTCTTCTGCTACCTCAGAGTTGCTGGGAAGGATTCGGGCGCCAAATGTTTCTGCGGCTCTTTTTTTGGCTTGTGTGTATTCCTTTTCCTGAGAAGTGTAGAGTAGCAGCGCGGCTTCTTGGGCAACTCTGTTTCTCAAAAGTTTTGTGCGGTTATCCTTCAAAGCAATCCCTCAGTGTATTTTCCTTGTAGGAACTTTTGGCTGTTACTGTTGTAGATTAAACAAAAAGTAGTGGTGAAAAAAGGTAGTGAGATGCTTAACATCAGCTTGTGATGTTAGTATCTTCTTCGTTTAGCGAAACATTCTCGGCAGTATACGGGTCTAGTTCCGCTGGGTTTGAATGGAACTTCGCATTCTTTGCCGCACTCTGCACAGGTTGCTTTGTGTTCTCTATAAGACAGGCTTACACCTCCAATTTACTCGAAAAGAAAAGTTCGTCTGGAACAATTCTTACAGAAACTGAACTGTAGGGTGATTATTAACTGTATGCAAATTTTTGGTTCAGTTTTTTGTGAAGAAGAGTCTTGTTTGTCCCATTGTTTTAATATCTAGTGCTCTGACTTTTACCATGACTGGAAAGTCGTTGACTGCCTTTCCGATTAATAAACAATTGTGTGGTGGGAGTTCTTTGGCTATTGACTTTACGGTTTCGGAGTCTACTCGTGCAGCTTTTGATACTGTTTCACCCCTTTGTCAGTGGGATGATCGTCATCCCCTGAGACGCAGATGAAATCGTAAACCTGCTGGTCACCCTCAAAGGCTTGCACCATTTGCTCTTCCAGATTCACGACGATATGTTTCATGGCAACCTCCGGCAAAGGTTATAACTTTGAAACAATTAACCATAATAAATAGATAAATTCAACTCCATAAGAGAGGCCATCTGACGACCAAAAAAACCTGGCGGCCCTGACCGGAAAACGGTGGTTGCCAGTCACCGTAACCGGAATCAGGGCCCCCAGGGCGCCATGGATAAGAAGAGGGATAACTTACCCTCGGATTAAGGTCTGCAACCTGCGGGGTCTCGGGTTTGCGGCGGGGTACTTCCGCCCTCAGGCGCCGCCCCCCCAAAACAAAAATCCCCAATTCCCTCTAGCAGGGAATTGAGGATTGCACCCGTCTTCCTTGGTCCTCAAATCGGGGGCCAGCGTGTCGCGCGCCGCGCCCTCCGGCTTACAGGCAGGTCTTCTGGCTCTTGGCTCAATCTACTCCCGGCGCCTTCCCGGGGGCTTTCCCCCAGTGGCTGTCAGCCGGTTTCGTCCCCAATTACAGCGGCGGGACCGCGACGGCTTTGCACCGTCTTCCCTTTTAACCCTGCGGGACCTCTAAGTGTCTTCTCTTTATTCCGTTTTGCTCTCCGTGTCAAGGGAAATCGCCGGGGCCCGCAAAAATACAAAGGTATTGCGCTTCACTCCCAGGGACCGGGACACCGGCGCGCACTTGGCCTGGAGCAGAAACCACAGGCGCGGGTCCTTAAAATGGCTCATGGTTTCGAAATGCCCCATGCCCTTGGCCAGGATGATCCGGGCGGAGCCATAGAGTTGTTGAAATTCGGGGCTGGTGGCCGCAAGTTCCAGGCCCACCGTGCTGGCCCCGGTATCCACCACCGGTTCCAACGCCTCTTTAGCGCCCGAGGCCACTAAATCCTCCAAGGAAAGATCGTTCTGGATGGGCCCGCCCTTCACCACATAGAGCACCTCCCACCCCAGGCAGCGCAGCCAGGCCACCAGGGGGCGGTCGAAGAACTGCTCGCCGGCATTGTCCGCCAGGTAAAGGAGCAGGCCGGGCGGACCGGCCAGTTCCCGGCGAAACTCAGGCAATTGGCAAATGCCGAACTCCGCCTCGGCCTGCATCTCCCGGCTCACCTCGGCTTCGCCCCGGAAAAAATCCAGGGCGTTGCCCGCCGCGGCCAGGCGCAGGAGCGCCTCCAGATCGCCCTCGTAACCCGGCGCCAGGCGCTCCTCTATCCGGGCGGCAAGCTCAGTCTCCGCCGCTTTCCGGGCGTCAAAGGGATCGGGGTTGCCGGTAATCTGATAGATGACGTGCAGAAAGCCGCTGGCAATGGCCGCGGGGATGCCCCCCGGCCCGAACTCCCGGTCAAGTATCTGGCGGGCCGCGGCCCGGGCCTGCCGCCGGACCTCCGGATCAGAGGTGGCCAGGTCCACGGCCCTACCGCGTCAATTTGGTTCAGGGGACTAACACAATTTAATTATATACACTAACCTGCAAAAACCTATAGAAAAAACCGGTATCAATTTTATCTTGATTGCCGGTTTTTTTCCTCTTTTGGGGTATTATGGTAGCAAAATGGTAGCAGATTAAGGGGCCTGAAACCGGGATCAATGATGAGTTTCTGGAGATTAGGATCGCCAACCGATGATGACGCATTCGCTTGAGTGACAGTTGATTTTATTGGGTTTTCTTCTTCTGATCTTCTGGCAGCCACTCGAGCTGATGGTCAGTAGTTTGTAATCTGGCCGCGGCCGCATCGTCGACACTGCGCACATGTAAGTCCCTCTGAGGAAAGGCAATCTCTATACCCGCCAGCCGGAATTGCCGGTCAATTTCCTGGAGCAGATCACTGATTATCCGCAGCCTTTCATCAGGGTTCAGGATATGGCAGCGCATCTCAAAATCGAGAGAACTCTCTCCGAAGCGCCTGAATAAAATCCGCGGCTCAGGCATTTTCAACACCTTCGTTTGAGCGTCAGCGCATTTTAACAGCGTTTCGATTACCAGGGGGACGTCCGAGCCATAAGCTACTCCCACCGGGATGGTAAGCCGCACCCGGCGATCGGTGAGGGTCCAGTTGGTGACTTGGTTGGTAACGAGATCGCTGTTGGGTACGACAATTTCAGCGTAATCGAGAGTTCGTACCACAGTGGCCCGCAGACCAATCTTTTGCACCTTAACCCATTTTCCACCTATCTCGAGAAAGTCCCCTTTCTTGACGGGTCTTTCGAACAGCAAGATGAGGCCACACACGAAGTTATTGACGACCTGTTGCAGCCCGAAGCCGATGCCCACCCCCAAGGCACTGAGTAGGATGGTCAACTGGGTGAGTTGGAAGCCCAGTGCCGAAAGTGCCAGTAAGAAACCCAGGAAGACGAGAACATAGTGGACCAGCGCGGTGATAGAGTTCTGGGTTCCGGCATCT
>JARRQO010000352.1:0-3084 GCA_037381685.1 Deltaproteobacteria bacterium
GATATTCAGCAAAACTGCTGTAAGTCCCAAGTTCAGCTATCAGCATAACCACAAAAAACCAGGAACCTACACGATACATCCAGGTATACAGGAGTGATCCGGTCTGAACGCTTGCCCACCAACACAGGCCAATGCCAATCAGTGACGCCAAAACCACATATAAGCGAAAAATTGGGTGGGGCAGGCCGATAACAATGAGGAACTGGGTTAGGATAGTGAAACCGATCAACGTGTAAATAAGTATCCTTTGCCAATGGGTTGTCAGGATGCTGGCAAGCAGCCGACCTCCTGAAATGCCTGCCATAACCAACAAAAACAGTAAAAAACTGAGGGGCGTGGACTTATAAAACGGGTAGAATAAGAAGACTGCAAGAAAAATTCCCGCAGCGGCAGGTCGTTGGGCCAGAAACCGCCAGTGCTCTGAGCCCGCCAGCCAAGACCGCTGCCGGAAGATAATCATAATCACTGCCAGGGCGAGCAAAACCTGAAGCAGAAATAACCAGCCCTGCCTTTGGAAAAACTCCCATCCCGGCCAGGCGAAGGCTTGCATGCCCTCTTTCAGTTCATACCAGGCCTGAGTGCTGAGTTGGGAGACGTATCGTAACGAAATCATCGATGGGGTAATCTCAGGCTGGATGTTGTGTTGCAAACTCGCAATCAAGCCGTCTATCTCCGCGATAAGGCCTTCGATGGTACCCTCTACAGACCCTGCCCTTTGGAGCAGTGCTAGCAATGGCTGCAAATGTTGATCGATGAGAGCCAGGGCCGAGTCAATGGTGATTTGGGCCCTGGAGAAGGTGTTTTTTAGCTCATCGAGTGGCTGATCTGTAAGCATAGCAGACTGCCAGGCGGTCCACTGTTTGCGTTCTTCCAACCAGGTTTTCCTAACCTGGGCGAATTTCTTGGTGGCCTCGGTGAGGGGTTGGATAACCTCTTCCAGCGCCTTACCATCTCCGCTAATCTTCTCCTTCATTGCGAGAAGCTGATTGTAAGTGTAGCTTGTGGAGGCGCTCAGATTCTCCAATTCACGGGAATGTTCAGCGAACTTGGCTTCAATCTCAGAGAGAACTTTCTTAATCGGAGAGGCATCAAATTCAGTACCAATTTTCCTTTGCAGGACGGCTAAACGAGCGGAAAGCCTGGTTTCCAGAAGAATAATTTCGGTCAACCCAGGTACTGGGAGAGATTGCTCTCGTTTAACCCCAAAAAACCTTCATGATGTACACCTTAGGAAATCCTTCCCCTGTTTCCCATCCTCACCCACGAGGCGGCGTAACCTTTGATATTGGCACTGAGGATAGCGGCGATCATACGCTTAAATTCTTGTACAGCCACGCCAACACTTCTTTGAGCTTCGGAGAGGACAGGCCAACTACAGTTGAGAGCTTGAAAATGAGCCAGAATGGGGGAGTTGAACTGTTCTCAGCCGGAATTATGTGGCAGCCATGGCCAACGCGATCAATTCTTCCTTACTTTACATGATAGCATAGATTTTGTAGAAATAGATTTCCTCCAGATTTTTGCCTACACGCCCTCCCTGCTGAGCGTATCCTCGCTGGAGCGTAAATCCATTAACCCTGGAACTAACCATTAATGGCGTCTAAGGAAAAGTTGGGGCACATTTGCACATTATCTCCGCAAAAATATGGCAACCTCTAGCGTCGGCCGAATGCTACATAACTTGCCATCTGGGAAACTTATCTGTGGACCATGAAAAAATCCAGATTTGACTCGCATATCAACCGGGTGATCTTGGGGGGGAATGATTTCTGGTGGTGAAACGAGATCTTCCCAAAGGGCAAGAGGGAGATTCATCAGGTTGAAAAGAGCCTATATGATCTTAATATAGAAAATTTATTGCTTTATTGATAGCCTGCGAAAGATAGCAGAAAGCAACAATCTCACTTCCTATTCTTGCCCTCACAAAAACAACTCCGGCGAGTACCGCAGTTCTTGGACATATTCGCGTTAAAACAAAAAAATAATATTTATAATTTCAAAAAATTCTTGACAATAATGATTAGGAATTGCAAAGATGGCTAAAAAGTTAAACGCACCGCCCGCGACCCGACCTCACTGGCGATTTGTGCATATCAAAGATGATGGATAGTTTTATATAATTTTATTAAAAAAAGAGAAATTTCTGTCAAGTTACGAAATGAACTCATAAAAGGGGGAGCTAAACATGAGAAAGGTATTGCAATTATTAATAGTTATCGGCGGGATTCTGGCCGGTATGCCAGCTGGCGCAGTTGATCAGGGTAAACTGCCAGTTACTTTTGACGCCTCCACCGGTTTCGCGTTTGATTCCAATGCCAACCTGAGCAGCACAAAAAGAAGCGTTAATAGATATCAGGAAGATGGCACCGTCGGAATGTACAAACAGCAGGCCAACGTGGGATATAATTTATCTTTAACCAAAGAGTTAGGAACATTGTTCCAATACTCCTACTATCAGGAGTTTCATTTTCGCCTGTCGTCTGTGGATGTGCTGAGCCATAACTTCACCCTCACGCCCACCTGGAATATAAGGGGTAACAGTGGCCAGATAGTGTCACTGTTTAATTTCAATTACATGGATGTTGGCTCGAGTAAATACAAGACTGCATACACGGTAAATCCTACTTACTTTCAGATGCTCACGAAAAAATTGATGGTGGAGATCGGATGGCGGTTTGAGAGATCTTACTATACAGCACCAGTGACCATTCCGGAAGATAACCGTACGGCCCACACTTATGGTGCTAACTTCGGATTATACTACTTTATCAACGATGCCAGGTCCGCACTTTTCAGCCTTAGGGCCGTTCCCTCGTGGAATGTGGCGTCAGGCTCTAATTTTAACGGCGCCAGCTACAGTTACATTGCCGGAACGCAATTCCCCATAATCAAGGACCTGCTCTTCCAGGCTAACTTTACCTTCACCCACGCTCCATATTACAATACCTGGGTCAACGCTTCGGTGCCTACCGGCCAGCAGTATCTTTATCACTATCCCAAGCGCCAAGATTATTTGCTGGAGGGGGCCATTTATGCGACCTATCAATTTTACAAGGGTTTCTACGGGCAGCTCCAGTTTCTGGC
>JARRQO010000353.1:0-1899 GCA_037381685.1 Deltaproteobacteria bacterium
CGGGCCCTGGCCGCGGTACCCCAAGGTCGCCGTGATTGTGCCCTTGACGGGGAATTCCCCGGAAATGCCGGCGGCCCTGGAATCCCTGGTCAATCAGCCCTACCCCAATTATGAAACCATTTTAATCACCAGGGACCCGGAAGATCCCGCCACTCCTTTGGTGCGGGAGCTTTTGTCCCGCCACCCTCGAGTCCGGCACATTATCAGCGGCCCTGCCACTGGCTGCTCCCAAAAGAATCACAATATTCTGGCCGGGATCGGAGCCCTGGATGACCGGGTGGAAATCCTGGTATTTTGCGACAGCACCCACCGGGCCCCGCCTAACTTTCTTCGGGACCTTATACACCCCCTGGTGACCGGCGCCGCGGTGCTGACTACGGGCTTCCATCGCATCATCCCCGACGATACCCGCCTCGCCACCCTGGGGATGCTGCAATCGGTGCTGGCCATCCATTTGGTGCATGGCTTGCCTACCGTCGTCATGCCCTGGGGCGGAGCCCCCGCGGTATTACGAGAGGTCTTCCAGGAACATGGCATGGAGGGCGTCTTGAGGACCAATGTGCTGGACGACTTTCCCCTGGGGCAGCGGTTGCTGCAATCCGGCCTTCGGACGGTGTCCGTGGCCACCGCCGTCCTGACCACCGACCTCAACGGCCTGACCGGTCGCGGCTGGGAAGCCTGGGTAACCCGGCAATTGTTGTATCTGAAATACTGCCTTCCCGGCACCTGGTTGGCGGCGGCCCCCCTGGCAGGGGTGCTGGCCTTTCCCATTGTCGGCGCGGCTCTGGTGAGCCTGGGAGGTGTGGTAGGCCTGGTGGCCCCGCCCCTGGCCCTGACCGGCCTGGGGTTTTTGCTGGCTTTAAGCGTGCTTGGAGCCTGGTGCCGGATCCTGGTGCCCGAACCGGTCCCCCTGGGCCCCTGGCTATTGGCCTTTTACACCAACATTTTAATGGCCTGCTGGTGCTACCTCAAAACCTGGGGCACAGATATCATTGCCTGGCGCGGCATCTCCTACCGGATCACCTGGGGCGGCAGGGTGAAGGAAATTATCGTAAACCGCTGAGCCGCTCAATTAACCTGCATTTATCCCGGGCCGATCCCGGATCAATCTTTATAACTATGGCAAAAATTCTTTTTGGGGTCCATGGCACCGGCCATGGCCACGCCATCCGGGCCCTGACCATTGCCCGGCACTTCGCCGAACACGAGTTTCTCTTTGTCAGCCACGACACCGGGGCCGCCATCCTGGGCCGGGAATTTCCGGTGGAGGAGTGTCCCAACCCGCCCACGGTGGTCCGGGGCCACCGGGTGGACGTGCCCGCCACCCTCATTGCCAGCCTCAAAGTCAGGAGTCATTCCAGGGACCACGTTCGCCGGCTGCTTGACCTCATGGATCGGTTTCAACCCGATGTTACCATGACGGATTATGAATATTTCCTGCCCCAGGCGGCCCGGCGGGCCGGGGTCCCCTGCCTGTCCATCGACCACCAGCACATCATCACCTGCTGCCGCCATAGGGTCCCCTGGACGCAGTATTTCAGCCAACTGTCCACGAGCTTCGCGGTGGCCTCCATGTTCAGCCGGGCCACGGATTATCTGGTGATATCCTTTTTTAAGGCCCAGGCGAAACCCGGGGCCAGAGTCAAAGTTCTGCCGCCGCTTTTGCGGGACAGCGTGCTCCAGCGCCGGCCTGCCGGGGGCGATCACGTGGTGGCCTACCAGGGCTACGCCACCTTCAAGCGCTTCTTGCCGTTTTTAAGCGCCATTCCCTCGCCGGTGATGGTTTACGGGTTTGATGAGGCGCGCACCGCAGGCAACCTGCACTTCAAGAAAAACTCCGAGTCCGGTTTCCTGGATGATCTTGCCGCTTGCCGCTACGTGGTCTGCGGGGGCAGCCAC
>JARRQO010000354.1:0-1897 GCA_037381685.1 Deltaproteobacteria bacterium
ATCATAGCGATAAGCTTTTAATTTATGGGGGAAATACAGGGAAGAACGGGGACAAAAAGGCGGTATCAAATAAGAATTCCTAATCCCTGTGTCGCCAGTTCGAGTCTGGCCGGGGGCGCCAGAAATTTCAAGGGGTTAGCAATAGAGCACTAACCTCTTTTTTATTGGGTGTGCATATAGGGTGCATGGCTTCCGTTTGAAGGGGTTTTGAGTCATCCGGGGAAAACTTTAAACTTAATAAATTACCATTGATTTAGCCGGATTAATCTTTTATTCCGGCAGAACGGGTCCGGAAATGGCATGAAGGCCGGCCCCATATCGTGGACATCATCAAGAACCGGGAAATTCATCTGGTGGTCAACACCCCGGCCGGAAAGTTGAGCAAATTTGATGATTCCTATATTCGCAAGGAGGCCATCAGGTACAAGATCCCCTATATCGCTACCCTGGCTGGCGCCCTGGCCGCTGCCCGGGGAATTGCCTCGGCCCGTCAAAACAGCACCGGGTGTGCGTCCTCCAGAGGGGCACCATGCCCAAATCAAATTATTGAAGATGAGGCGCGGGGTATGATATGGTTTCCTCTAAAAATTTTTCTCCAGATAAAATATTTTTGAAGTTATTGACTAAGATTGCAAGAGGGCTTATGTTTCAAAGCAGAAAAGGCCTGATAATGATTTAATTCCTTTAAAAGTAAGCCCTTATCGCCACCATGGAGGCAAGGAGATGAGCAAGCGGCGGTGGTTTTTCGGCGTAATCCTGATCTGTTCCTGGCTGGGGGTAAGTCCGGCGCTGGCCCAAAGCCCGACTGATTATATCCGGGGCATCCTAGACCACGTGATGGCCATCCAAAACAATGACTCTTTAAGCCGGCAGGAACGCGGCCGGGAAATACATCAAATTATCCGGTCCAGCTTTGATTTCAATGAGATGTCCCGAAAGGTTTTGGGTTCCACGTACCACCAATTGAGTGCCGCTCAACGCAGTGAATTCTTGAATACCTTCGGTTACCTTTTTCAGGATTCTTATACCCGGATGGTGGTTAATTTCCTCAAGAATGAAAATATCAAATATGGCTCGGCCTCCCGGCAAGGGAGCCAGGCGAAGGTTAACACGGTTATTCAACGGCCCAATGAAAACATTCCGGTGACTTATTTAATGCGCAGCGCGGGGGGCTGGAAACTTTACGATGTCATTGTGGATGGGGTAAGCATCCTGCACACTTATGAAACCAAATTCTCCGAGGTTATTCGGACCAAGGGCTTCAGCTACCTTATCGACAGAATGAATGAGCAACGCCGGGCGGTGGAGTAGATTCACGACGCCGGGAAGGTCTAGTTCTGCAAAAGGAAACTTCTGGAAAGGCATGGTCACCCCAGGAGCGGCGCGAAAGATCAAGGATTTCCTGGTATTGAAGAGATGCTGCGGTCGCTTCGCGCCCTCAGAATGACAGATGACGGGACTTGCGCAGGGTTTCAAGTTAGTCAGGCATACGCCGGGGCCGGCGCGGTTAAAGCCTGCGGCTAGAAAAATAGCTTCTTGGTTGCCCTGTGACCACTAACGTGGGGACCTGTGCTTCATTTTTTTCTTGCACATAGAGGTGATTTTTCTTAGGATAAGCGTATTAGTTTACAGGTGCCTTACAGGGATTAAAAGGGAAGTCGGTGCAAAACCGGCACGGTCCCGCCGCTGTATCCGGGGACGAAACCTGCAGAGAGCCACTGTTTTTTCTAAAAAAGACGGGAAGGCGCAGGGAGTAGGAAGATCCGGGAGTCAGAAGACCTGCCTGTAACAGAGCTGCTTTTCCGACGAGGCATTGGGGGAGTGGCGGCTGCGGCAAGATGGCAAATTTCCGCAGCCCGACCAGGGATCAAGTGAACTGGGTGCAATCCTTGGGTCC
>JARRQO010000355.1:0-1885 GCA_037381685.1 Deltaproteobacteria bacterium
CTTTCCGATAGTGGCGTCCTACGAGCCACAGGACCAGCGCGCCCCCCAGCACCACCGTCATGATCACCGTCACCAGCTTCCAGGTGTCATGCTTGGCCCCGGCTTCGAAGATCTGGACAACCGCGGCCAGGGGCATCAAGGTGCCAAAAAAAGCCAGATCAGTCACGACAATGAGGCCCACCAAGCCGACGGCTTCAGGGACGCCCACCCCCAGATTGTGGAACAGGAAGGTGTAAGTCGCCGGCATACCCACTGCCCCCGGCGTGGTCACCCCGGCAAATTCCGCCGATATCGTCACCAGGGCCGCGTCCCAAAAGCTTACCCCACGCCCGCTGGTCCGCATGAGGAGCCGGGTGCGCAAGGCATTGAAGACCCAGCTCGTCATCACTAACGCGGTAAATAAAAAGATCGACCACCATGCCAGGCGGTCCAGCAGCTTGAACTGCCCCAGTCCCCCCAGGATGAAAGGAATGGCCAGGCTCAAACAGACGCTGGCTATCAACAGCCAAAGCCAGGATTTTTTCACAGGCATGGGTTCTCCCCTCAGTCCTGTATCTCATCTGAACCTGTGCCCCTTGGAGTACGGGTTAGCCCGGCGCTGCTTCCCTACGCAGAGGTCACATCGAGTAGTGTCGAATAAATTAAAAATCGCCGTGCTTTTGGGTTTTGCCACCCCAGGAGTGGAGCGACGAAGCGCGCCTTGTCCC
This sequence comes from Deltaproteobacteria bacterium, assembly GCA_037381685.1. Classification (GTDB taxonomy): domain Bacteria; phylum Desulfobacterota; class Desulfobaccia; order Desulfobaccales; family 0-14-0-80-60-11; genus 0-14-0-80-60-11. The sequence goes on from JARRQO010000355.1 coordinate 708, forward strand.
CTGGAAAGTGAGGACTGCCACAGACACCACAGAAACGCCACTCCTGGTATGCCAATAATCATAAAATAAGAAACGGTTTATAAATTACAAGGATGAACTCTGAGGAATTTCAGGAAAACTATGGTTTTCGCCCCTTAAGCGAGATAATCTTTGGCGTCCGTCAGACGCGCCGCGGCCTTAAGGTCCAACAGCCAGATAATTTCGCCTGAATACGGCTGGATAAGTTGGGCCGGCAGCCGTTCTGGGTCCCGGGGGCCCTCCAGTATTTCCCACAAGATTCCCGCTTTGGCCTCCCCGGCCACCAAAAAAACCACCTTTGCCGCCTGATTGATGAACGGCGCCGTCAGGGTGACCCGCCACAGGTCCTGCTCGGTCACGTAGACTTCGGCGGCCCAGCGCTTGGTTTCCTTCAACACCGGGGTCCCCGGAAACAGCGACGCGGTATGGCCGTTATCCCCCAGCCCCAACAAAATCAGGTCCAGACTGGAGGGGCGCCCCGAAAAGAATTGCCGCAGATGCGTCTCGAACACCCGGGCCGCCTCCGCCGGCGCTTGGGCGCACGCGATGGGGTGAAGTTGGCTTTCAGGGATGGGAACATGGTTCAGCCAGGCTTCTTTGGCCATGCGGGCGTTGCTCCGGGGGTCGTCTAAAGGCACACAGCGCTCATCTCCCCAGAAGATATGCATGCGGTGCCAGGGAGCTTGTTCCTTGAAAGGCAAACGGCCCAGCAATTCATAGGTGCGCCGGGGAGTCGAACCCCCGGACAGGGCCACCCCAAAGCGGCCGCGGGCGGCCACGGCCAGATTCGCCTGTTCCACCACCAAGGTGGCCGCAGCCTGGCTCAGGGATTCCAGGTCGGGATATACTTTGATCATGGCTGCACCATAGACACCTGGCAGACCGGCTGGTCTTCCTGGCATTGGAGAAAAGTGGGCGTCATCCAATTGAGCCCGTCTTGGGCGATTAACATGTCCGCGGCGTCCGGACCCCAGGTGCCCGCAGCATAGTTGGGAAAATCCGTGGGGGTAATATTGTTCCAAACCTCCAGGATGGGCATCAGGATGGACCAGGCCACTTCGGTCTGGTCGGCCCGCATGAATAAAGTGGCGTCTCCCATCATCACGTCCAGCAGCAGAGTCTCATAAGCTTCCGGAGTCCCCACCTTAAAGGCCTCCCGG
>JARRQO010000356.1:0-1881 GCA_037381685.1 Deltaproteobacteria bacterium
ACCTTCAGGTGAATTATGGCACTCCGCAGTAATTGGTTGGTGAGGAGTCTGGCCGCACTTTGGTATCGCCTGGATCGGCGGCATCGGCAGATCACCCTGGCCAACCTGGAGTTTGCCTATGGAGGGACGCTCACCCCTGCCGCCCGGGAGCGCCTGGCCCGCCAAGTCTTCTGCCATTTTGTGCGCTTTGCCTGGGAGATGGTAGAATTGCTCGTTGCCCCCCTAAGCGTCATCAGAAGGAAAGTGGTCATCGTCGGCGAGGAACATATGCAGGCCGCGTTGGCCCAGGGACGGGGCGCCATCGCCATCGCGGCCCATGCCGGCAACTGGGAATACACCGTCATGGGTTACGGCTTGCAGTGCCGGCCCGGGGTGGTGGTGGGCCGGGAGTTGGACCAGCCCTGGGCGGCCCGGTTGGCCCGGTTTCTCCGGCAGCGGGGCGGCAACTTCATGGTGTCTAAACAAAAGGGCATGAAGGGGATTATGGGCCACTTGCGCCATAACCGGCCGGTGGGGATTGTCATCGACCAGAACACCACCACTGACGGGGGCCTGTTAGTGGATTTCTTCGGTAAGCCGGCCCGCACCACGCCCGTGGCGGCCCTTTTGGCCCGCCGCGGCGTTCCAGTCCTTCCCACCTTATCCCGGCGCCTGGACGACGGCCGCCACCTCATGGTAATCTTGCCGCCGTTGCCGCTGCACAAAACCTCTGACCCCCAGGCCGACATTCAGCATCATCTCGAGCTGCAAAGCCGGGTCGTCGAGGCCTGGGTCCGGGAAGAGCCGGCCCAATGGCTCTGGCTGCACCGGCGCTGGAAGAACCAGTTTCCCGAGATTTATGCTTGAGGAGAGGGTAGGGGGCCGGGGACTTATTTCGTAGAGCGGAATACAGCCTCGCCGGCTATCCATCTTTCCACGGCATGGTCTTCTCTAAAAAAATCGTGCAGGGCCCGGGCCAGTTCCAGCGTCCCGGCTTGGCAGCCAGAGGCCCGGCAACCCTCCAGGATGCCGGCACTCACCGACACGGCAATCTCATGGCGGTGGGGGTAATACTGGCTTCCGGCCAGGCTGCCGGAACGCAATTCGGCTTCGCAGCGCTCCCGGCTCAGACCATGCATGGCCCGGCATACCAGGGGCCTGATGGGGTATGCTATACAGACGCGGCCGCGCAGCAGCGGGCAGGGCAGATTTTGCCTCGCCTTGGCGAGCGCTCCCTCGCTTTGGCCCGCGACCAGGCTCAGGTTTCTTGCCACCTGGGAGAACACCCGATCTTTTTCCGCCTCGGAAAGATGCCGGCTGAGATGATGGCCGATGAGTAAGGCTTCCGGCGGAGTCAGTTCCACCAGGTTATGACAACAGGCGTCACAACCCTCCCCGCAGGCCAGGGGTTGGGGGAGCGGATTTTCGGCTTCAAAACGCCGGGTAAGGTGCTCGGCCAGGAAAAAGGCGCTGGTGGCGATTTCCAGCGCCCTTTCCAACCCCCGCCCTTGATTGACGATCGCTACGACATTGTCCCGGGCCAGGCCGGCAATGCTGGGGTTGACCCGGGCGGTTGGCCGGCTGCCGCTGGCCCGGCCGGCACCTGGCCGGTTTGGGCCGGATTTTTTTCTCTTAGACGCTCTGCCCACCGTACTTGACCTCGCGTACTAAGAGATAATACCGGGTTTAACTGCAAATGCAACCGGCCCCCTGAACTGTCTCTCCGCCAAAGCAGGAAACCACCGGTCAATGTTCTCCCAGCCAGGTAAAAAAACGGCCCAGGAGCTTGTTGGCTAAGGTGCGCTCACCGCCGGTTTGCAGAAATATGGCTTCCTGCAGCGGCTTCAACGCCCTTCTGGCCATGTCAGTTCTGTGTGCCAGACCAACTATTCTGTCGGCACT
>JARRQO010000357.1:0-1881 GCA_037381685.1 Deltaproteobacteria bacterium
CGGGCTCCGGCAATAAGATGGACTTTAGCCTGATTCATCCTGGAGTTCACCCTTTGGTTGCCAACAGATAGAGGGAGGATGCCTGTTGGGGCACGAGTCGCTTCCCGCATATTTCAAAAAAATCATCCAAGACCTTAAATTGCCGCAGCGCCTGGTCAAGGCCCCAGTGCGGGGGGCCCCAGCCCAGGTGGACGGTCTCGAGCAGCTTAAATTCCTGGTCCTCCAGCTTCCGGCCGATGCCGGCGGCGGTGTAGAACTGCACATGGTCTGTGGTTCTCAACGTTCCCGGTTGCAGACGGTAGGCCAGTTGCCACCACCACGCCCCCTCATTGGGCACCCCCAGCACCAGCAAACCACCCGGCTTGAGGATACGATGCATCGTCTGAAGCGCCAGGTGGTCTTCGGGAATGTGCTCAACGACATGATTACAAAAGATGATGTCAAAGAAATCGTCCTGGACCGGGTAATTCAAGATATCAGCCAGATACAAGGGCACTTCGGGGCAGCGCCGCCGGGCCCGGGCCAGACGGGCCAGATTGTAATCACTGCCATACGACATCCGGGCGTATTTTTGCAGATACCGGAGATGATTGCCGTCGCCGCAGCCCAGATCCAACAACGCCGCGGCCCGGGTCTGGCCGCGGGCTTGTAAATGCCCGGAAATAGCTGACTCGACATACAGGCGGCGTTTTTTGAGATGATGCCGCCAGGGGCTCACCGCTTCCGCGGGTTGCAGCTCCTCATACCAGCCGGGGTTGGCGGCCTGGGCCCGGGCAATTTTCTGCTGATGCGCCGGCCAGGCGCAGTGCAGGATGGGAATTTCCTGTTCTACCGGGTAGATGTGGCCGCAGCCGAGGCACTGCCAGGAGGCGGGAAGCACCTCAATTTCGGCCCCCCCGCACCCGGGACAACGAAAAAAAGCCGCGACCGGCACTGACTCCCAGGGATTCTGCACAGAATTATCCTTCAATCCGGAACAAGTCAACCTGCTGTTAGGGAGCATGGTTTGAACAATTTCCGGTTCATTTGCCCTGCATGGCCCGCTGATAAATGGTCACATATTTGGCTTCGGTCCTGGCCGGGGCCCAGCGGGCCTGGGCGTGGGCATAGGCCCGGTTCCCCAGTTGCTCCCGAAAGTCATGATCATCCAGCAAGCGCCGCAAAGCCTGATACTAGGCCTCGGGGGTATTTTCCACCAAAAGCAGGAAGTCTCCCTCATATTCGGGGACCGGGTCGCCCAGGCGGCGGTTGAGCACCATGGGGAGTCCGGTAAGCAGGCCCTCCAGCACTGACTTGCTGATCTCCCAGTATTCCGTGTGGGTGGCGAAGATATCAAAATCCGGCAACATTTGGCAGAGCTGGTCATTGGGGATGGCCCGATGAAATACCACCCTGGGGCCTACCCCGGTTTCCTGAGCCACCTGCCGCAAATAATTATGGTGAGACCCGTCCCCCACCAGGGTGAGTTCCGCGTCCGGCAGCCGGGCGAGGGCGCGGATGAGGTTATCCGGGTTCTTTTCGGCAAACTGCCGGCCTACGGAGATTATCCGCGCCGGACGATTCAGGGCATAGGTCTCTTTTTTCCTTAAATGATCCGGGTGCAAAGCATTATAACAGACTTCGATGTGCCTGGCGCCGTGGCGCTCGGCATAACTGCGAATGGGCTCATAGACCGGCAAAACCCAATCGGCGCGTTTCAAGGTTTCGTCCTCGAAGGCCCGGAGCCTTGCAAGAAACAGCCGGCTCTTCCAGTCGGGCCACCACGGGGTGCGCCCCCTGAGATCCACATCGGGATTGATGTGAAGCGAGACCACCACCGGCACCCCCAAGCGGGCCTTGATCTGCACCGCCAGATAGCCGTTGAAGAAATTGCCGTGCACC
>JARRQO010000358.1:0-2356 GCA_037381685.1 Deltaproteobacteria bacterium
TTAAGGCGCCTGCCCAAGACCCAGCGTTGCAGTTCCTCCAGGGAGGATTGCTGCCGCAGACGCTTGTCCCCCAGGGTCACGGCCAGGAAGCGGCGTCCCACCAATGAAGGGGCCAGACCCCGGCGGATGACTTCCACTTCGGGCAGTTCAGGCACGGGGCTCACTTGGGGCACGGCCGGGCCTGCTGCGGCCTGGGGCACTGTGGTGATCGGGATGGTCTGATCTCATGGGAAAAACCCGGCTGCCAGGAAGTCAGGCATTGAAAAGGGCAAAATGAGGGCCATTCAGAGTCGAATGCTGTGTCAGAGCATTTAGGACGGTGGCCGGGCTAAAAGAGCATATCCAGGAAGTGTTCGTGGTATTCCTTCAACTCTTTGTGACATTCACCGCAAAAGAGGCGAACTTCTCCCTGAATTTCGGAATCGTCGCTTACCGCGGAGAAACTGCCATCTTCATTCTGGACATAAAAGGTGGTGATGGTAACACCTTCGGCGATTTCGTAAAAATCAGTGTCATTGCCGCAATAAGGGCAGGCAATTCTCATCGGTCATTCTCTTGCCGGAGGATTTGTCGCGGGTTCTGCTGGTACAAAGAGTTATGGGGTTCCAGCTTGCGGGCCATCTCCATTTCGATGGCGGCGCGCTTGAACTGTTGCCTGGAAACACGTTTTTTGCCGATCTTTTCGTAAATCTGGCCGCGCGTTTGAACTGTTGCCGGGAAACGCGTTTTTTACCGATCTTTTCGTAAATCTGGCCTTGGTGAGCAAACAGGCAGGCCAGATAAAAATGGGTGCGGGCACTCTTGGGGTTAATTTCGTTGGCGGCTTGCAGTTCCTGGCGGGCTTGCTTGTACTTATGCTGATGGTAATGGATAATGCCCAGGTTGCGCCATAAGGTGGAGCGGTGGCTCTTGTCCGAGCTTTTCATGGTCTTGAGAATCAAAAGCTCCAGACGCGCCATGGTCTCCTGATCATTGGCGGTATAATCGTTTGCCAGGAGGCGATCACTCAGGTCCGCCACCTCGGAGGCCGACATTTCATGTCCGGTAAGGCCGGCTTGAAGTCTGGCCTGGTCCGAAGTTTTGGGGGGAGGAGGGAGCTTGGCGGGAGTTGCCGCAGATTCCGGCGGCACCACCATGGGCGCAGGGCCGCAACCCACCATACCACCCAGCAGCATGAGAGCCAACATCACAACAACTACTTGTTTCATGATTAGTCTAATCTAAAATCCGGCGGGATGGATTAAGGAACTTGTATCCTATCCGCGTTAGGCCGTCAACCCCTTTTAAGCGCGCCAGGGGGCTGCCCGGTAATAACTAAGGTTTATCGGGAAGATATTGAAATCCCTTGCGCACAGTCTGACGGTTGACGCGTCCGGGGCGCAAGCGTTTCAGGAAGTGGTCGGCCAGATGGTCCGCCTGTTCCTGGTCTCCGCAGGTAAAGATATCCAGAACCAGGTAGCCGTATTCCGGCCAGGTATGCAGGGAAATGTGGGATTGCGCAAGCAGGGTGAATCCCGTGACCCCTTGGGGGTCGAATTGATGAAACCTGGAGCCCAAGTTGGTAAGTCCAACCTTTTTAACGGCGTTCTTGACGGCTTGATGAAGAAATTTACGGGAATTGATCTTTTCCACATCGCAGCCGTACAGTTCCAACATCAGGTGATATCCGTCCGGCCGCGGATTTTGGACCAGAAGCTCCCGTTTCATGGGCAGTCCCTCCCTTTTACGAAAATTTGGGTCGGGAGATTACCTCCCTTTCTGTCCCACCCCCCTTGCGTACTGGGCTTTGAACATAGCTTTTAAATTTAACCGAAATCTAATAATAGATCAACATTAAATAGCTTCCGGCTGCGGTGAATTGGTCCGGATCCCAAAATGGTAGCCCATAAGCCCGGCCCCCAAGGTTTTAGGAGACCGGGCTTATGGTCGTAAATGTGGTGGAAAAGGCTTGAGAAAGTTAGATTTTGGTCTCCCGGCAGGCTGGGAAACCAAAAAATGGCAGGGCTCCAGCGGATTCAAGGCAACACTGCGGCGATTTGCCCCCAGCCACCTGCCCCACTTAACTGGCCGAAAAGGCGCGACTCGCCCTGCTTTTAATTCGGCCCCGATTACCGGCTGGCGGGATATTTATTCAACGGCGCGGCGCTGCTCGCGCATTCTGTCAAGCAGGTAGCCAAAGGATTTAGCCCTGATAACATTAGAAAATTTGTTTCTATAAGTCTCCAGGATGCTCACTCCATCCACGATGACGTCATAAAGTTTCCATCCCCCGGAGGCGTTACGCATCAGGTAAGTAACCGGAATGTTTTCATTGGGCCGCTCGATGACCGTAGCCACCCTGGCTTTTCCGCCTGTC
>JARRQO010000359.1:0-1827 GCA_037381685.1 Deltaproteobacteria bacterium
ATCAACGAAGCAGAACTGCAGGAGATTTTAGACTATTTTATTAACGGTTCCATGCCCTATTTTGTTGTTTACCTCCATTTGCTCCTGGCCCTGGTTCAAGAACAACAGGGCAACCTCGTGGAGGCCGCCCGACACCTGGCCCAGGGATTTCAAATCGCCAAAGGCTATTACCACCATGCCGAGCTGTCCAAGACAGACTTGGCCCGGGCCTGTGCCCTGGCCCTGGAGTTGGAGGTAGCCGAGGCCGTAGATTATGCTGGCCTTCTCCTCACCACCCGCCTAACGGCGTGGGCGGGTCCCGAACTGAAGAGGCTCTCGCGACACCCCAATCCTAAAGTGGCCAGAAAGGCCCAAGAGTTGCAAAGGATTGTGCATCGAGCCGCCAGGCCCCGCCTCCATATCAAAACCCTGGGCGAGTTTCAAGTCCTCAGGGACAGGGCGCCCATCCCGGATAGTGAGTGGGAAGGCTCGCAACCCCGACTCCTCCTGAAGGCCCTCATATCGCGCGGTTCTTACGAGGTGCCCAAAGACCTTCTCAAAGAAGACCTGTGGCCGGAAGATTCTTCGGTTGCCATGGAAAATAAGTTCAAGATCAACCTGCACCGCTTGCGCAAATCCCTGGAACCAACGCTGGACAAGACTTTCGGGTCCTCTTATGTCCATGTCAAAGATAACCTGGTTTGCCTGGACCCGGAACTCTGCCAAGTGGATGTCGAAACCTTCTTATCATGCATGCGGCAGGGAGAACAGTTGGAAAGCGCGGGGGACTTCAAGGCAGCCCGGTCCTCCTTGCAGAAGGCCGTGGACCAGTATGGCGGTGATTTTCTGATCACCGACCTTTATGCCCCCTGGGCCGAGCGGAAACGGGAGGCGTTGCAGCGGCAATTGGTAGATGCTCTGATGCACCTGGCAATACTGGAGGAAAAGCACGGGTCGCTCAGGCAGGCCCTGAAGTATTGTCAGCGGGTGGTAAAGATGGACCCTCTCCTGGAGGAAGCCTACCAGCGGCTCATGCTGCTGAATGTCCGCCTGGGCAGGCGCACCGCGGCTTTAAAGATTTTTGCCGATTGCCAGCAGGCCCTGCGCCGGGAATTACAAATTGAGCCTGAAGAAACCACCCGGGCAATCTATCGGAAAATTCTGGAAAGGGCTCGCTCCGGAGGCGGGAAGAATACTTCCTGACGCTTTAAGACCTCACAGAACTCCCCATATTCTCAAGCAACTCTTACAACACCTCAATCAGTCTCAAACTGTCATTCGGAGTTCTGAGAAGAATCGCATATTTTCAATAAGTTAAGACTCAACCACCCGTTTAGTCCAACATAACGAGGTTTGGCCAAAGCTGCTGGTCCAACTGCCTGCCTGCGCCAGACCTTACATTCCCCTGGTTATCATAAGTACCTTCATTTCCCGGCTTCGAGGCCGCAACGCATCCGGATGCTCGCGAATTCCCGCCACTCCAGACTATTCCTGACTAAAAAAGTAACCTTCCCCAAGACATCATTTTTCCCAGATTAAAATTATCTATAAAAATCAATTTATTGATAGTTTGATTTAATAAATTTTTTAGCCTGTTTTGTACCTTGGTTGAAACCTGCGTATGATAGCAATATAAAAAAATCCCTGAAAAAAGGGCATATTCCCATTCTCGGCAAATAAACGTAAACTCCAATCCGGCCCGACTCCTCCCTCAACCGTCCGGTCCAGTTCTCGGTCGGCTTAAAAGAAGTCTAATTGTTCTGAGTATGTCGTGCATTTCTTCATCATGTTAAACCCCGATGGCATCGTCCAAATTTTTGGAAGCAACTTTAGCAACCCTGAGAAAAC
>JARRQO010000360.1:0-1823 GCA_037381685.1 Deltaproteobacteria bacterium
GCTTGCCAACTGCGCCCCTTATTCGCTTAGGGAAGCGAAATGCCAGATATGATCTGGCGCGTGGAAGTTTTTAGAGTCGTGCTACGTTCCTGAGGAGAGCAGATATCGCTCAAATTCACTCATCAAATTTATTTGGCGCCTTAGTCCTTGTAACGATGGGACCCTATAAAAAACAAGACATCCGATATAATTTGCCATTATCAACAATAATCTAAATTATTAAACACTTATCTATATGATTCGCATATCCGTATGAGCCCCAGGACCCCGAACAGAACCACCCGCTGCCCTCGTTCCCCAGCTCTTCAGGCTGTTGCCCAAATCGGCTACTTGGGAACCTAAATTATTAGCCCCAGCTCTGCTTGGGAACCTTAGTTTCCCTACCAGGCCGAGATCTCTGCGAGAAGCCCGGGTAAGACAGCTGCCCTCGGCTGTCCACCCTCCAGGTAGTAGGCCCAGGCTTTAGCCTGCGCCTTCACCTGAGGGTAAGGGCGACCCGCAGGGCCGCCCTTGGTTTACTCATTCTCATCTCCAACTAGATCCTTATCAACACCTTTCGTAGATTTTATGAGGGTGGATAAATCGCAGCAACCGACCCTCGCCCCCTCTGCTTTTTCCTCCCTCCAAAAGCCTTCAACAACTGCTTCAATTATTTCGGTTTTGATCAAAATAATTTTAATAAAAATCAATTAATATAAAAACTTCTTGATAATTTAATTAAAATATATTATTAATAAATTGGAAAGAAAATAATATTCTTGTCAGGAGGCGGGAATGATAAGCCAGGGATTTCTTTCAGGGAAGAGAAGATAACCGGGTTGCCCAGAGGCGGCTCGGTTTTGTTTTTGGAAGAAAGGAGGAAGGGCCGGCGCCGGGGCCCCTGGAGATAGGACCATGGGCGAAGATAACCAAATGGATAAGCGGTCCCCAAACCTGATTAATCAGCTTGAAAATCAGGAGCCGGCAATGGGTAATGACCGTGGGAAGCAACCCAAGACTTTTTCCCGGCGGCGAGTGCGTCATAGGCCTCCAGATAAGGCCAAGGGCACGAGATGGTCGCACTATCTTACCAAATGCGTTAAGTCCCCGGCCGCCAGATAAATGCCACGAAAGACTGGGGCCGGGAGATCACCTACAAAACTTTTATCTCCCCCGTGGATCTGGCAGAGCGGGTGGCACTGTTCCCCTATTATACGCGGGGACCTGGCTTCCGGGATGGAATGCGCCTCAGAGATGAGTGGAGGGTGACCTATTATGTGAGCCGGTATGTAGCCGTGCTGATATTACTTTGACCATAGCTGTGTCGAAGATATTTTTTCCAGGAGGCCAACCCGTGATTTATGAACTTTTCAAAAATCCCTGGTTTATCCTGGCCGGCGCTATCATCCTGGCCACGTTATCAATCCTGTTAGGAGATTTGATTCCGGCGGCGTCCACTACTACAAGCTTAGTGCCAATCACCTAAGCGTAGCGCCCTTGTCTCCAAGCTTGGGAATGTCAATTTTGGCCCAAGCTCTGCTTGGGGGCCTTCTGAAAAATCCTGGTCTTGTAAGCCTGTAGCCGCCGGAGGCTTCCAGGACGATGAGCTGGGGTTTGAGGGCGGCGATCCCATTGGTGGATGAGGGTCGGACAATAGAGCCATCCGCTTCAGCGCCGATGGACGCGGTGCACAGGTTGGCAGCCACCGCCACCGCCGAACCGGAGCTGGAGCCGCTGGGGCTGCGGTCCAAGACATAGGGATTGCGCACCTGCCCCCCGCGGCTGCTCCAACCGCTGCAGGCACGGGTGGAGCGGATATAGCCCCATTCGCTCATATTGGTCTT
>JARRQO010000361.1:0-2360 GCA_037381685.1 Deltaproteobacteria bacterium
TCCAGAAGCTGTTCCTGTTTGGGCCGACGCCGGCTCACCAGAAATTCCGCCTGGGTCAGGAAATGGGCCGCGGCCTGCGCCGCGAAAACCGGCGCGGGGCTGGCTACCTCATAGACTGCTCCTTCCCGTCCCGGCGGCGTCTGGCGGCGGCTCAGGCGGCGGGCCTCAAGGACCTGGACGCCCGGGGGCAGCACCCGGTTCAGGGTAGCCACCAGGGCGGCTTCAGGCACAGCCTCCGCCAGTTCCACGTCCATGACCTCCGCCAGGCTCTCCACCCCCACCGGCAGGGCGTCATGGAAGGAGACCCGGGGCAGGGGATGGAAGCCGGCGGAAAAGGACAGGGGCAAACCGGAACGGCGCAGACTGCGGTACAGGGAGGCCACCAGTTCCAAGTGGCCCAGCCAGCGGCCCTCTTCCAGCTTGGCATAGATCAGCCGGTAACGGCAAGGCGCGGGAGAGGCCGGAGCCGAGGGATGTGGGGGCGCGAGGGGCAGGGACAGAGGGTCCTGAAGCTTAAGGGCAATGGCCTCGTGGTCGCAGACGCCGCAATCCTGGCAGCCGGCTTGGCGGCAGTCCGGGGTCTCCAGGCCTTGGGCGGCCCGGTCCCGCTCGGCCAGCAGAAACTCCCGGCTGACGCCGCAGTGGAGGTGGTCCCAGGGCAGCACTTCATCGAGGCGGCGTTCCCGCAGGTAAAAATCGGGGTCCACCCCGGCCTGCCGGAAGGCCGCCAGCCAGGGTTCCAGCCGCAGGTGGTCGCTCCAGGCGTCCAGGCGGCAGCCCCGGCGGTAGGCCTCCAGCAAAACCGGCGCCAGGCGGCGGTCTCCCCGGGAAAAGACCCCCTCCAGCCAGGTTTGGACTGCGGAGTTCCATTTGGTCTGCATATTTCTCTGGCGCAATTTATCCTTGACTTCGTGGAGGCGGCGGCGGCATTCCTCCAGGCCTTCCTGGCGCTCCCACTGAAACGGAGTGTGGGGCTTGGGAATGAAGCTGGAAAGGCTGACATTGAGCCGGGGACGCCGGCCCCGGGGCGCGCCGGCGAGAATCTGCCGGGTCAGAGCCGCAATGGCCTCCCGGTCTGCCGGGGTCTCCCGAGGCAGGCCGATCATAAAATAAAGTTTGAGGAGCTGCCAGCCCGCGCCGAAGACCCGGGAGGCGGAGTCCAGGATGGCCTCTTCGGTGAGATTTTTGTTGATCACCCGGCGCAGCCGCGGGGTGGCCGCCTCCGGAGCCAGGGTCAGGCCGGTGCGCCGCACCCGCTTGATCTGGGTCATCATTTCCGGGGACAGGGTGTCGGCCCGCATGGAGGGCAGCGACACCGCCACCCGGGACGGGGCCAGTTGGTCCATCAAGCTGGGCAGCAGGCCGGCCAAGGGCCCGTAGTCACCGATGCTGAGGCTTAACAGCGAGACCTCTTCAAAACCTGTGGCAGCCAGGGCCTGGTTAATCCAAGCCTGGGCCGCGGCCGGGTCCCGCTCCCGCACCGGCCGGTAAATCATGCCGGCCTGGCAGTAGCGGCAGCCCCGGGTGCAGCCCCGGGAAATCTCGACATTGAGGCGGTCATGGATAATCTGGCAGGAGGGCACCAGGGGCAGGGCCGGGAGGGCGATGCGGTTCAGGTCGTCGAGGAGGCGCTTGGCCACCAGGCTCTTACGTCCCCGGGGGACGACGGCCTGAAGCAGGCCTGCGGCGTTAAAGTCCAGGTGGAAGAGGGCCGGAACATAGACGCCCTCGAGTCCCTCCAGGGCCTGCCACAACTCCCGACGGGTGCCCCGGTTGGCTTTCCAGGCCGCGACTAGCGCGGCCACTTCCAGGATCACCTAGCAGGCGGGTCCGCCGCCGATAACCACCGGGTGGCTGGCGTTCCGGTTAGCGGCTTCAAGGGGCACGCCGCCCAGATCCAGCATATTTAAGAGGTTCGTGTAGCCCAACTCGTATTGTAGGCTGACGCCCAGCAGGTCGAAGCGGCTTAAGGGGGTGCCGGATTCCAGGCTGGTGAGGGGCCTGCGCCGGGCCCGCAGGTCCGCTTCCAGATCCGGGGCCGGGGCATAGGCCCGCTCGGCCCAGAGGTGTTCCTCCCGGTTCAAGATGCCGTAGAGCAACCCCAACCCCAGGTGGGACATGCCCACTTCGTAGAGGTCCGGGAAGAGCAGGGCGACCCGCAGGGACACGGCCCGGGGGTCTTTGAAGACCGCGTTGATCTCCCGGCCCAGGTAACGGGTGGGGCGCTGGACCCGATGCAGATAGTCATGGTTATCGCAAAAAGTCATGGTTCGTGGTCAGTAGTCAGGGAATAGTGAAAATGAAGTTAACTGATTCAATGCCAAAAGTTTATTCTTCACCCCCCTCACCCTGACCCTCTC
>JARRQO010000362.1:0-1804 GCA_037381685.1 Deltaproteobacteria bacterium
CTGAAGCTGATAAATATCTGGCGCAAGCTGCCCTGGTGGCAGAAATATTGGATGTACCGGCCCCAAAAGCCTCCCCGCGACTGAATCCGACTCAGGTGGCCCCGATCAGCTCTTGCGAACCAGGGGGATTACCTTGCCTTTGCTTTCCGGAGAAGGGGAGCCTGGTTCAGGCAGGTTTTTGGGAGGGATGAGCGTCAGCTGCACCGGCCGCCCTCCCATGGTAAATTCTTCTCCCTGGATATGAGCGTCCTCCAGGATCCAAACCAAGCTCTGGGACGGCAGGGCCAGCACCAGCAATTCCACCTGATACCACCCCCGCTTGACATCCGGATTGATGTCATTGATGCGGGCGTAAAACGCGGGCTTGCGGTCCAGGTGCACCAACACCAAATCATTGATTGTGGTCATGGCCGTCGCTTAAGGTGGAACGGTTCCAGAGATTTTGCCGGAGCAGTACCGAGGCGGCACCACTCTACCAAATCAGGGCAAAAATGCAAGGTCCTTACCACCCGCCGCCGCGTTTGGCCGGAAGAATCTAAAATAAATCATGGAACTTCAGTTGTGGCCTCTTTATTTTTCGGAAGGAATCATTAGTTTATAAATGCCCATTAAGCTATGGCGATCTAGACGTTGCCCTCCCGGGAGGCCAGATGGCAGAAGTGCAATTCATCGATATAAGCCGCGAGATTCATAGTGATGCCCGGGGCATGAGTTTCTTCCCCTGGCAAGGTCGCCTCCATGAACCCGGGGACCTTCTCAAGACCTTCCACCTCATTTCCATCAGCCCGGGCCATACCCGGGGCAACCATCTCCATCCCTGCCACACCGAGTGGCTCTATCCTTTCCACGGCAACGGGGTGCTCATCTGGGAAACGGACCCTGGCCAGGTAAACGAAAGGCTCATCTCCGGGGACCGCACCCTGATCCAGGTCCCGCCGGGAATCCCTCACGCCCTCACGAATCCCGGACCGGAAATTCTCTATCTGTTAGCCTGGCGGGAAGAGGTAAAAGCAGTGGCTGCACCGGAAACCGTGCCCCACCAGATAAAAAGTTGACGCAAGACACCGGACGCGGTTAATCCCCCCTGAACTTTTATCCTGGATAATTCGCCGGGCTGCCAAGAACTCGGGGGCACAGGCTTTTTAGGAGTGTGCAGGCGGGATGCGCTGCGCTTTCCCGCCCTCCAGACGCTACAGGCGCTTTCCGACCTGTGCAAAAAACCTCCGGCTTTTGGGGCTCTTTATTTTACCTTTATATTTCAATAAGTTGTTGTATGAGTCGAAAAGTTCATAAATAAAAAAGATGGCTGGCCAGCCCTCGGCCCCCAAAAGGGAAAGCCACGAACGCTCTTTCCAGGATTCATCCCGGAGACGGCCTTCGTGGCTTGATTGTTAGACTATCCGTGGCTTTCCGTTAGTGGCAGCACTTATGTTCGTGCTGATGGTGCCCGTCGCTGTGGATATGCTCATGCGTATGCACCGTGGCCTCATGGCAGTGTTCATGCCCGTCATGGGTGTGGCTCACGGCCTCGTGGCGGTGCTCATGCTCGTGTTTGTCTTTGCTATGGCAGCACATGCGACTTCACCTCCTTATGTTCAGTCTCTACAAATATTTTAAATCAGACCCCTACCCCTGTCAATTTTCGGCCCCTGATAAACCTCAAAACCGCATCTTGAGATTTACACCTTGGCGTCTTGGCGCCTTGGCGAGAGAAAAAAATTATAGAGACGTATCCGTAGATGAATTTTCCTGTCGAGGTACTCAGCGATCCTCAGGATAGACCCGGCCGCGCCAGGCTTTGAGG
>JARRQO010000363.1:0-2368 GCA_037381685.1 Deltaproteobacteria bacterium
GACATTCATCTTTCTCCCCGATTTCACATTGCCACAGAGATGGATGGCCTGTCAAGGAAGGGTATTTCTAAGTGAGAGGCAAAAGTTAGGAATTAAAACCTTTGGAGGAAATCTAATGAAGCTGTCTTTCAATACCTGCTATATCTCCACTCAGTCCCCGCCCCGGCTGCCGTTCTCATATTCAGATCATATCTGGAATTTTCCCCGTCTGGTGATAACTGCCGAATCTGGCAAGTTATCCGCTATTTTTCGTTGAACCACCAAGAGGCATGCTATTTCCCTATTTTCGAGGGGTACTGAACCAATGCTGCTAAACCTTAACCGAAGTTCTCATTTGCTAACTTCTCTTGCCACGCACCGAAGCTTCGACTGCCGTTGACTTACAAGACATAGGGTTCGGGTTAACGGATTGAATCTCAATTGCCCTTTCATGATGGAAAAATACCATTAAATACAGAGCCCCCCTAATTTCCTTCTCAGCCAAACTTGAACCTAATTGAGGCATGATTAAATTTGAGCTTAAGTGTGGGCGTAAAATGTAGTCACAGCAAACGCCCATTTCCCGACGAGAGGAAGGAGGGTCCCATAATGTCAAAAGAAAAAATCGTGAATGGCGTGGACGTGGAGAAGATTCAGGGTGTGATAAATGCTGTAAGTGATAACCCCGACCTTGCCAAGTCCAAATTCCGAGCTAACAACGAATGGATCGATGGCGGCCATAATCGAACTACCTTTACCGGCTTTTACAGCGCTGGTCAGGAGATTTCCCATACCCAACGATTTGTCTTGGATGCAGACGAACCCCTCATCATGGCGGGCCAGGATCAAGCAGCGAATCCGGTAGAGCACCTTTTGAATGCTTTGGTAACTTGAATAACCACGACCTTGGTCTAGAATCCTGAAAATGTGGAAATCCTGAAGGAGCTAGTTAGGCTATCGCCGGTGTACGATGTTGTCAGCAACGGCACCAGAGTCATTGTTCAAGTCACAAAGAAATAGATCAGGGGAAAGATACATGGCACCCATTGATCCAGCAGGGCTTTAGAACCTTGATGTTGGTTTCCACATTTCGTGGAACGGTAAATGGAGTTGTCGCCTTGGAACCCAGAGAATTGGTAGAGGCAATAGAACGAGGTCCCACGATTCCCTGGGGAAGTGAGGAACGTTTTTCCGGGTACGGGGTAGTAGGGCTGCCTTTCAAGTCAGGACACATCCTCTGTCTTAGGCGCTGGCCTGCGTCCTCGTTGGGGCAAAGCTATACTTCCCTATGGCATCGAAACCCTGAAGGATACTGGATCTTCATACAAGATGCGCCTCCCCAGCTGGCCTGCACTCGTTATTTTGGCAGCGCTGTTTCCCAGTACCTGCATGGCAAGATTAAAATTTCCTGGATCGGACCATGGGATTTCTCTGTTGAAGTAGTCGGAGATTATAAGGTTCATTGGCAGGTATCCCTTGTTAATACTTTGACCACCCAATTTCTAAATGCTTTAGGAGGTCTGATTCCTGCTTTTCTCTGGCGACGGCAGGGGTTCCTAAAAACTCTGGAGTATCTTGGCGGTCTACTTATGGGTTCAGGCCGGATGAGTCTCACCGGCAAGCTGCCCAATGGCCAGATTTTTATAAGTTACCCCCGCTACACGTGGAATATTGCAGCTTCGCAAGCCAGCGTGCGTGGGCAAAACTTAGGAGAAATGGGCCCTCTAACGAAGCAGGCACGGTTGGGAGATTTCTGGGTCCCGCAGCAGGGTAGATTTTTTATAGGAGAAGCCTTCTTAGAGGTATATGATCAAGGGCGTCACCTGGCAGTTTTTTCCCAAGAAGGTTAGAAGGTAACGCCAATGAGGCTAGCACTGCTATGATCTGACACTTATCAACTTACTGAAAATTCTTACCTATCCAGATCATACCTTCACTTTTTACCCTGAAGAACCATTTCTGACCACCACAGACTTTCTGCCTGCATTCCTTCCCAGCCAACTGACACCATCCCCCTCACGAGACCCCTGAATAATCGGATCATATCTGCAGTTTTTTCTGACTCGGTGATAAGGGAAGGGTTTGGCAAGTTATCTTCCCTTTGGGTTCTCTGCCCTTGAGATTCATATTTTCCCTTTCTTGTTTACCTTTAGCTATCTAAGCGGTTTTTGTATACTATGATTTGTAGGGGGATGTCCCTCAATCAGTAAACTATTTCAATGTATGGGCCTCTTGATTGGGCCTGACTTTGAAGAAGTTGCGCAGGGTAGCGAACCCCCCTGCTGTTTAAAGGAGAGGGCAATGAAAATATTTCTCACCGGGGGCACCGGCTTCGTGGGCACTTTTCTCTCCCAGGATTTAGCCCAGAAGGGCCACGAGATCACCATAC
>JARRQO010000364.1:0-1728 GCA_037381685.1 Deltaproteobacteria bacterium
GCGGGGCATCGGCTGCATCAGTTGGGACGGGGAAGTTCACGCCGACCAGTTCTGGCGGCATTACTCCTTCGGGAACGTGCGGCAGCGCCCTTTCAGTGCAATTTGGACGGACCTGAGCACTCCTCTGATGGCCCGGTTGAAAGACAAGCAGCGTTATGTGACGGGGCGCTGCGCCCGGTGCCGGTGGCTTTCGGGGTGCGGCGGCAATTTCCGGGTCCGGGCCGAGGCCTTGAACGGTGACCTCTGGGCGCCGGACCCGGCGTGTTATTTGACGGAGGTGGAGATTAGCTGAAGAAATTAAGAACAGTGCTTAATTTGATTTTCATCGCTTATTAGCTCAAGCTTATCGGCCAATTTGTTTAAATTATTACTTTTTCCCGATTAGTCTTTTTGAAAAGGGAATACCAATACATCCGAGGCCGGTACTGAACAATAGGATAGACGAAGGGATTGGAGCATAATTCGCTGGTAAAGATTCTACAGTTATATTATCGATTATTACAGTGAAATCACTATTTAGACTTGAAAATGATATATCACTGATAGCACCAAAATTGTCAAAATTAAAATATTGAGCCTGGTCCGTCAGAAAAATAGTCTTAAAACATGCATCAGTAGTATGCCCGGTTTTAGGCATTAAAGGAGGATATTTATAATAAGTTATTTTTACGGGAACTCCATTAGAGTATGGATGACTTTGCATATAATTATTATAATCATTTGTGGTAGTCGTAATATAAGCCCCATGAAACTTAAATCCAAATTCATAACTACATAACCCAAATCCGCTAGCATAACCCGGTGCTGTAGGATTACAAGCACTTACATGACCGATTGTACCGTTTTGCATCCCCATATCGGATGACTCATATTTAGTATTCCAAGCCCAAAACTGTCCCATAGTAGAACCGAATTTGAAACCGCTATTCTCTTGATAATTTGCCGGCAATATCCCTTGACCTTCGTATCCCGGATATAAGTCCTCAAAATCAAAAGTAATTGTCATGGCCAGTGCCTGAGAGGCTATAATCAACGAGACCAGAATAAAAACTAAAATAATAACTTTCTTCATTTTGTTCCCCTTCTTTTGAAAGAAGAAAAATTACCTGAATACCATCTTTAAATGAAACTTCTCATATCAAAATCGCTTAACCTGATTTACCCACTCTGCTCCGATGGTCCGATGCCGATGTTTTAGGTTTTTATCATTTTAAAATTCCTACCTATTTCGTCGCTGCCCAAACCTTCTTTCGCATATATTATGCCAAATGTTATCTATTTGTTTTTTATAATAATTTTATATTTAGATTCTTAAATTTTTGTTTAATTTTATAAACACAATGTGCACTTTTTTGATTAGAGCGCCTTAGAGAGTAACAAAGAAAAAGGGCGCCGCAGGCGCCCCTTAAGCTGATTGATTATATTTGTGCCAGGGAGATCCTTCCCTGGGTGGCGATTTAGAAAGTTATCTCAATTAAACTTTGGTAACATTAATGGCCTGGAGTCCCTTGGGGCCTTCGCTTACCTCGAATTCCACTTTGTCCTCCTCTTTCAAGGTGCGGAAGCCGGTGCCCACGATGTTGGTGTAATGCACGAACAGGTCGGGGCCGTCGTCCCTTTTAATAAATCCGTAACCCTTGGCTTCGTTGAACCACTTGACTGTGCCGGAAAAGATCATAACCCGTAGCTCCTTTAATTCTTGTTTCCTTTGCCGGCCTTCAGACCAGG
>JARRQO010000365.1:0-1721 GCA_037381685.1 Deltaproteobacteria bacterium
CTCCGGAGTTGACCTTGCGCCACTTCGGGCGGCCCGGAATGGTTTTTTCCCGATCTCCTTCCCCGGAAGACCTGGCTTTGGTCAATGAGGCCTGGAGCCTGGCCCGCCTGATACTGATGGCGGGAGAACATGATCTGGTGATTCTGGACGAAATCATCCGAGCCATAGTACGAGGCTTTATCCCCCTGCAGGAGGTGCTCGAGGCCTTGAGCCAGCGGCCTCCCTGGGTGGAAGTGGTCCTGACCGGCCGCCAGGCCCCGGACGAACTGGTGGCCGTGGCCGACGAGGTGACCGAGATGTACCCCAGCAAGCACTACTTCCAGGCCGGGTTGCGGGCCCGGCGGGGCATTGAATGGTAAACGGCCCGCGCGGGGGCCCTGGAGCCGAGGCGCCCAAGATTGAGGGAATAGCCTTCTTCAAGTTATTATACGCAGATGCCGATCCTTCTTAGTAAAATCTTCCCGGTCTGCATAAATAAAATATCGTTAATAATTTTTCTAAACTTAAGGAAAGAAAAGCTCATCTTCAGCAAAATGCCTTTTGGCGGAATTAATTAACTGGGAAGGAGGAGGGAGGGTCATGTTCAATCTTTTATTTACCCGTCCCCTTACGGCCTTGCTGACCATTGCCGGAATCGCGGTGTTTGCCCCGGTAATATGTCCCATTGTTGGGGTTATCCTCAAGCCCTTGGTCAAGCCTGTAACCAATCTTTATCTCGATCTGGCCGATGAGATGGCTGATGCCTTTGTGGAGCGTGAAGAAAGCAAGGGATATATCAAGCCCGATTTAGACCAAGAGGAACTCAAGAAATTGGTGGAAGAAGTTGCAGAGAATAAAGCGAGATTAGCCGAAGAGTCATCCGCGGCCAAGCGTCTGGTTGAAGAGCTTTAGTTTACCGGATCATCTGTCCGAAAGAAGCGGGCAGCCATCGTTCCTCTGCTATAAGGCGTATAAGGGGCAGATGCCAGGACCAGTAAGCCCGAGGGTTTAAATTAAGGGGCTGCGCCAGCAACCGCCCTGGTTGATCTGGACAATATCGCGGCCGCGACATCATCTTGGGGCGATATTTTCCCTTGCAGGACCTTTGAGCTATCGTCTCCGGTTTTATTTAGGATCGTGTTTCAGTCTTGAAAAAAATGCAGGCCAGTATTAAAGGGCTGAACATGACGACTGAGCAAAAGGCAGCTCAGCTACGTCGGCGCTCTGATACTCAAACGACGGAGGCCTGGTTTTCAAACCCTTGTTCAGAAAATAACCGAAAATTTGAACCCAATTGAAATTAGCGAAACAGTGATTATCATCTTTTTAACCATTGCTTTATATCAAGGATTATGATAGAAATGCTGCGGAGGATTGAACTATGGTTAATATCGATAAAGAAGTGATGAACCTGTATGAAGCGGCCCAGTTCCTGGGGGTCAGGCCCGTTACGGTCTGGGATTATGCCCGGCGGTGGATTATCCGGGGCAAGAAGGTGGGCACGGAAAAATGGTATGAGTGGGAGTTCGCCCGGGCCGATTTGCTCTGGCTGCACGAGCGGAGGTATAACGAAGAATATCATTAACATGCGATTATGGTGAGGGTAGTCATAGAGCCCAAAACCATAGGCGAAGAGAAACGAGGCGGTTGAAGTTTAATTAAAAATTATCGTAAACTTACCCGTAAGGTTTTTCCCCACCAAGGAAATCTGTCACTTTCGCCGCGCTTGCCAAGTTAAAACC
>JARRQO010000366.1:0-2012 GCA_037381685.1 Deltaproteobacteria bacterium
TCTTACGACAAGGCCAACCGCACTTCAATCAACTCCTTCAGGGGCCCCGGCCTGGCTAAGGGCCTGGAAATCCTGGCGCGGGTGAAAAATGAGGTGGGCCTGCCGGTTCTCTCCGACGTGCATCAGGTATCGGACGTGGCGCCCGCGGCCGAGGTCTTGGATGTCCTGCAGATTCCGGCTTTTCTTTGCCGCCAGACCGATCTTTTAGTGGTTGCGGGCCGAACCGGCAAAGCCATCAATATCAAGAAAGGTCAGTTCATGGCCCCCTGGGACATGGGCCCGGCGGTGGATAAGGTCTTCTCCACCGGCAATCGCCGGGTGCTGTTGACCGAACGGGGCGCCATGTTCGGCTACAACAATCTGGTGGTGGACTTTCGCAGCCTGCCTATTATGCGGGGCCTGGGCTGCCCCGTGGTTTTGGATGTGACCCACAGCGTCCAGCTTCCCGGCGGCCAGGGCTTGCCGCGCTGCACCGGCTGGTACGAGAATGGTAGGAGTGCACCTGATGTGCGCCTTACATCGAGGGCGGACACCTGGGTCCGCCCTTACGGGAAAGTGCCGTTTGATCCCAAATGGGTGTAAGTGACCAAAAAATGGATTTGCCCTTACAAAAATATCCGCAAGACATCTGGACCCGGGCCAGCCGCATCCGCCTGCTCATCCTGGATGTTGACGGGGTGCTTACCGTCGGCTACCTGTTTTTCGACGCCAAGGGGGAAACCCTCAAGGTTTTCCACGTCCGGGACGGCCACGGCATCAAAATGGCCCAGCGGGCCGGCATCGAAGTGGCCTGGGTGAGCGGTCGCCGCTCCGACGCCGCCTATAACCGCGCCCGTGAGTTAGGGATCAATCGCTTTTACGAGGGGGTGCGGGACAAAGTCGCCATTTTGGAAGAGCTTTTAACGGCCCTGAACCTTACCCCGGATCAGGTGGCTGCGGTAGGCGATGAAGTGGTGGACCTGCCCTTGTTCCACCGGGTAGGGCTGGGGGTAGCGGTGGCCGATGCCGTCCCGGAGGCCCAGGCCGCGGCCCATTGGGTCACTTTGCTTCCCGGCGGCAAAGGCGCGGTCCGGGAGGTCTGCGACCTGCTGTTAAAGGCCCAAGGCAAGTGGCTGGAGATCATGCGCCTCTGGATGAAACCATAAAAATCCCTCAAAGTTGACTTCTCACCAAAAATCGACCCTCTTTCGCACCATTGTCGTATTGACAGCCCTAAAACCATGATTATTCTATTTTATATGTATTTATAAAGAGGAGTTTAGATAAGTCTCGGTAATCTATGGCCGCCTCAAGTTTCTTTGCTTACGGGTATTGCCCCGCTCTTCGGTGCTGCTGACGCGCTGACATATCGAGCCTTTGTCTAGACTCCTGTGGTTAACATGGGCCAAGGTAACATTTCCTGGCCGGTGGCAGGTCAGGCATAACATCAGAGGAGGCAAAATCACATGCTGGCTAGAAAATCTTGTTGGGTATTTGGGCTCTGCTTCTTGTTGGGCAGCTTACTGTTGATTCCGGTTACCGGCGCCGCCAAAGATAAGCCTACAGAATTTGCGGCAAAAATGATCAAAAGCCTCAATCTTTCAAAGGAACAGGCCCATTGGGTCAATGAATTCACCAAAGAATTTTCCAAAGAACAGAAGCAACTTTATGGCCAACTAAACCAGGCCATGGCCGAACTTAAAACGGAGTTGGCGGCCAAACAGGTCAACTTGAGAAAAATGAGCGAGTCCATCGTGGGGATCATGGCGATCAAAGAAATGCTGACCTCCAACTATTCCAAGTGGTGGCATCGAGTGCTGAAACCGCTGACGATCGAGCAGCGGGCTCAATTCCTGCTGGAAATGCACAAATGGTGGCAGCATAAGATGGCAGGGCCGGTCAAAGGAGAAACCCCGGCGCCGGCAAAGAAGTAGTCCAAACTTTTTAAGAGGTTAGTTCACCAATATCTTTTCCGGGAGAAGTCGGCTGAAAAACCGATGAGGGGAGAGGCGCGGCTCTCCCCTTTTATTTTA
>JARRQO010000367.1:0-1700 GCA_037381685.1 Deltaproteobacteria bacterium
CCATCTTATTATTGGAGACATGTCAGGGTGCAGACAAAAGCTACTTTTTGCACACCGCCTCGTCAATTTCATCAGCATCCGTTGCCGCGCTCCTTTGTCACTTCGGGGATGGTAATTGTCGGACGCCTCCAGACAAAACGGCATATATCGAAATTCCGATGTGGTGTCCGGACCAAGCATATAAGACAGGGGGGGTAGGAGTCCCATCTCCGGTTTTTGACCCTGACCTCTGAAGAGGGGTACGCATAGAGGGGGTGCTGGGGGCTGGGTGAGCCGGGATAGGCTGCCTCAATCCCCTGGGGTGGCCGGCCGGTGGCAGGTGACCGGCGGTGGTGGAGCGTTGGGTATTGGTGGAGGTGGGGACGGCGCCAAGGAGCCGTGGGGAGCTGCGGGCAGGACTGCGTGACCGATGCACAGGAATCAATGAGGTGGGCACCGGACTGAGCGGTGAAGTTGGAGGTCCTGCTATGAGGATGTTTTTAGATCCCTAATCACCACCAATAGTAATCTTTAATACCTGCCCGGAGGTTTACGAGGTTCAACGGTAAAGGCTTTAATGAGGTTGTCCAGGTCAGTTGGGTTAAACAGGGTGCGCCGTCCAATTTTTACATGAGGAATTCGGCGTTGGCTAACCCAACCCCGCAACGAGTGCTTACTGATTCCAAGACGCTGGGCTGCCTCGTCAACGGTGAGCAAGCCCTTGGGCACGCCCTCTTGCACCCGGATTTTTTCTGCCTGCCATTCCTGTCCGGTGGGCATCTTTATCTGCTCCATTGCAATTACCAACCGCTCTAAAAGGTCCACAAATTTTGGATTCACTTTTAACAACCATAAGGTCTCGCCGCCGGTTTCCTTAGCATTTCTCCATAGTTTTTCAGTAGGTCTTGTTCTGTGAGTTAAATTGGTGCTACCCCAACTGCTACCCGAAAAATTTATGGTTAAAGTCTGAATTCTGGAAGTTCCTTTCTGAATTCTAACAGAGGAAGTTTTGCTACCCCAATTGCTACCCCGAAACAAAAATGGGGTTAGCCGATTTAGCTAACCCCTTGATTTCTTTGGTGGGCCGTCAGGGACTCGAACCCTAAACCTAGTGATTAAGAGTCTCGCCAAATGTGGTTTTTTAATGTTTCAAGCCCCTCCAGAAAAATCCATTTACTTAATTAATAATACTTGACATATCAATATAATAGCAATATATTCTGTTTCAGAATATGCCATATAGTTCTTTGCGTTGCCAAGTTAAAAATGCTACCCCAACTGCTACCCCGGAAATTGGAGGGCTGACCTGATGAAATTCACCGATAAGAAAATCCAGAATCTCAAACCCAAGTCTCAGCGTTATGAGGAATGGGAAGGGAACGGGTTTGGTGTTCGAGTTACCCCCAGGGGTATAAAGAGCTTCGTTTATCTTTATCGGTTCGATGGCAAACCCCGCCGGCTGACGTTGGGGAGCTATCCGAATATGACCTTGGCGGATGCCCATAAAGCTCATGCCGAGGCCTTGAAGAAACTGGAGCAAGGTATTGACCCTGGTGCCGTGATGGTCGCTAAAAGACAAGAGGAACGAGTGGCCCCCACCGTAGCTGATTTAGCCGATGAATATCTGCGATTATGGGCCCGGCCAAGAAAACGTTCTTGGAGGGTAGATCAGCGTATCCTCAATAAAGATATTTTGCCCATATGGGGACGGCGCAAGGCCA
>JARRQO010000368.1:0-1694 GCA_037381685.1 Deltaproteobacteria bacterium
CGGGTCATGGTAGTGGATGTGGTCCTGCCTCCGGAGAAGGTGGCGGCCTATAACCGGGTGGAAAAACTGCGCGACCCTTCGCACACCAGTGCCCTGACCCTGGCCGGGTTTCTGGATATAGCCCGCCACTGCGGCCTGAGGGAGATTTCCACCCATTTCTACCGCCTGGAGATGGAACTGGAAGCCCAACTGCGGACCTCATTTCCCGCGCCAGGAGACGCAGAGCAAATCCGGCAAATCTTCCGGGAGGATATCGGCAAGGATAATTTAGGGATGGGAGCTCATCTTAAGGGGCAAGAAATCTCTTTTGCCTATCCCAACCTTGTCCTGGTGGGGAAAAAATTCTAAAAATAAAGGATGAACCCCGAACAACCTTGTGAACCAACCGCGTCCGGCTCCGGGAACACCCTTTTGACCCTTCATGACGCCACGGTGGTCAAAAACGGCACCCGCATCCTGGACCGCATTTCTCTTACTATTAGGCCCGGCGAGCACACCGCCATCCTGGGCCCCAACGGCGCGGGCAAATCCTCCCTCATCCGGCTTATCGCCCATCTGGACTACCCGTTGGCCCCTGCCGACGGCACGCCGCCGCTGACGATTTTCGGGGAAGAACTCTGGAATGTCTTTGAGCTGCGCTCGCGGCTGGGGATTGTCTCCGGGGATTTGCAGAGTTCCATCCTCACCGGAACCCTGCCGGGCCGCACCCGGGGTCTGGAGGCAGTGTTATCGGGGTTTTTCGCCTCCTACGGCGTCTTCGGCCATCATCGGGTCACGGCCGCCATGCGGGCAAAGGCCCATAAGGCCCTGGAATTGCTGGAAGCCGGCCACATGGCGGACGCCTTTATCGAAGCTATGTCCCCGGGGGAAGTGCGGCGTATCATGATCGCCCGGGCCCTGGTGCCGGACCCCCCGGCCCTGCTTTTGGATGAGCCCACCACCGGTTTGGACCTCATGGTGCGCCACCGGTTTTTGGGCACCCTCCGGGGTCTGGCGGCGCGGGGCAAGACCATCATCCTGGTCACCCATCATATCGAAGAGATTTTTCCGGAAATTAAGCGGGTCGTCCTGCTCCAGCATGGACGCGTCCTGCGTGATGGCAGCAAGACTGAAATCCTGACCTCCGGCCACCTCTCGGAAATGTTTGGAGGGCCGGTAACAGTGGCGGAAGTCAACGGCTATTACTCGGCCAGGGTCGGTTAGCGGCCGGCGACTGAAACCGCGGGTTTGCGCAATTCCGGCGGGGCGGCCACCGCGGCCGGCCCCACCGGGGCGCCCATATTTATTTCTTCAACTGAGCCTTGACATTTTCGTAGGCCTTTTGAATCTCCCCAGTCAATTTGTCCACGTTTGCTTTGGCCTTTTCCCAGGCTTTCCCGGTGGTGGACTTCATCGCGGCCAACTCTTTCTTGGCCTCGGCCTGCTGCTTTTTCAGGCTCGCCACCGCGCTTTCATACTTTTTCTTCCCGGCCGCTATTTTTTCGTCAAATGCTTTGCGCATTGCTGCGACCTTGGCGTTATACTCCCCTTTCAAATGGTCAATTTTCTTTTGCATCTCCTGTATCTTGGCGGATGTCTCCCTCTGAAATTTTTGCTGAGGAGTTTCGGCCTTGCCGCAGCCAACGAGCAACACCAGAGCCAGCATCGACATTAATGCCACTAATTTTTTCACGTTCGCACCTCCGATATTTGGA
>JARRQO010000369.1:0-3159 GCA_037381685.1 Deltaproteobacteria bacterium
ACTTGCTGGCAGTAATTCCAGAAAATGAGAAAATTGACCTGCAGGTTTCGTCGCAAAACGGCCGCCTAGTCATGAAATTCAGCGGGATTTGTCCCGAAGTCAAGGGTTCCGAGCTTTCCCGGGCCCTGGTGGCCCTGGCTATGGGGGAAAAGATTATTCGCCGCTTCATGCAAAACCATGACGGCGATTACCAGGAAAAACTGGATGGCAACAGGACGATTTTCATCCTTGATCTCCCTGCTGTCGAAGGAGAATAGCCATGAGCTTTCATATCCTTATGGTATTTCCGAAAGCCCGGACAGATCAAGCTGTCGCCATAAAGGGCGCCATAAAGGCAGCGCTGAAATTTACGCCCCTTTTCAAACATAAGAAGGGGGAAGTGGAGATCGTCAAAAATATTCAGGCTGCCTGGGAAAGTTTAGAAAAACGCCGCTACCGTTCTGATCTTATTATCACCCACCTGCATCTTCCACCCGACCAGGACAGCCCTCTGGACCGTACGGCTCAATTAGGGTTGAAATTTTTGCAGGACCTGAGCGCAAAGCAACAGCACCTCGCTACCATTCTGGTAGCCCCTGCGAGAGAAGATAGACTTTCCCAGGCTCTGAAGCCCTTGTCCAACTGCGAGCTGATTCTGGAAGGGGAACAACTTTTTGAAGACTTGCCTACTAAAGTTCTAACCATCCTTTCGAGTGTAACTTACCACGAGCCAGTTGCATCCCCTGTGCTTTCATTAGAGGAGCCCCAACCGGAAAAAATTTTTGGCAATGTGGACATTTACCTGGATCTTGATAGTGCGCGGTACGGTGGCGTCTATGTTACCGGAAACTATGAGATGTATACTTACAAACCTGATTCGGGGAGAAAAAATTTTATTGGCCCGAGACCGCTCCATTTGACCTGGAGAACTTTGTACGACTTAGCAACGAGATCGAAAGAGTTGGAAAACTTGGACCGCTGGCCTAAATGGGAAAAGGAACTGAAGGCAGTAGGGGATTCCTTGAGGTGTGAAATTTGCGAGCGAGAAGAAGATTTCAAAAATGATCTTAAACGTATCTTGAGCGCAGTGCAGAATAAAATGGCGAACCTCAGATTTCGGTTTAAATTAAGTCTGGGAAATAAACAAGATCCAGATCCGCTTTCGTTTAGCGAACATTTGCAAGAGGTGGTCCTGGAGGCGATGTTAGATGATCAAAAGGAATTCCTAATGCTTCAGGCGCCCATTTTTCGGCGCCTGTCCATCCCTCATGGGATATGCGCCATAGATGGTGAAGATGACCTCTATGAATTGTTTTCCAAGCAAGACAGAGCCCTCAGGTGCCTGATTATTGAAGCATATACCTCTGGAAACGCTCGCCTCAACGATGAAATAATAACCGGGCTTAAGCCTCTTAAGTATCTCCATCAGGAATCCCAGACCCTGGAAAAATTCCTGTTGCAAAGTCACCATGAGGTTACCAGACTGTCAAAAGATCACCTTCCGGAAAATTTATCCTTTAAGGATTGGGTCAAACAGGTTCTAAAGGAAGACGGTCCCTGGGATCTGGTGCACTTCGCAGGCCATTCCACTTATGCCACTGACAAGACCGGTTACGTAATTTTCCCGGGAAAAAACTATGCCGAATCCATGAATATTGAAGACTTCAGCGGCCTTCTCAACCTGGCCCGGGTCAAATTTGTAATCCTGGGGTTTCGCTGGAGGATTGACGACGAACCGGCCAAAGATTACGCCGTGGTTTTCTACGAGCGTCTCATCAAAAGGCGGTCCCTGGAACAGGCCTTCTTGGAAGCTCGCACTTTTATGCATAACCATAAAAGGTATAAGAAGAATCGGATCTGGGCCTCACCTCTGTTAATCCTGCAGAGACCATAGAGAGAGGAGCGCATCATGCCGATAAGTGATTATTTTCGGAATTTCTGGCAAGGCGTGCAAGAAGAACAAACCGTCCTGAAATTTTACCAGCGCATTCCAGACCAGCAAATCCTTATGCCTGGTTACACCCCTCAGGTCATGCAACCGCAGGAGTCCTACTTCGAAATTCGCCTGGCCGAAATGTTCCTCGCCAATCAGCGACAATACACCAACCGTTTCATCCCTCTGGGGATTATCTTGACCGATTTTCTTTACAACCGCCAGAGAGAATCGGTCCCTTTCCTGGTGGGCAACCAGATTTTAAAAGGTCTGGAAAAGTACGTGGCGGGGCAATTTGTGGAATACTACAATACCAGAATCGCCGGGCCCGTTCCTTATATCGGCGATGATGTGGGCTTGTTTGTGGGCCTGTTCCGCTCGAAGGTGGAGGACCTGTCTGAACGCCTGTTCAGTTTCCTGGAAACTGTGGTTGGAGCCTTTGACCTTGGTCAGCTCACCCCGTACCTGAAAATCGCCCAACAGGTTCGCACCGGCCTCGACAGTATCTTGGGTGCATCAGGCCAGAAAGTGCAGTATCGCCTGGGCTACCGGGACGTCTTTGTGGACCCTGAACAGAAGCCCAATGATCTCAAGAAATTTCGCAGTGGCTACCTGGCTTATATAAATTGCCCGGAAAACGCTTTGGACCCGGCCAGCCTCAGGGTGGATGAGGATCGCCTCAAGATTCAAAAGGCCGGGGCTTTGCAGCCGTTGAGATCATATGATTTTTGTTTGGTCCACTTGGATAGTATGGACAAAAGAAATGATTATAAAACTTTTCCTTTTTATAAATATTGGCTGGATGCTGTGACCCGGTTACATGAAGGAAGTATTCCTAGCGCTGAAGGTAAGCTCATGGAGTTTACCGTGCAACTCAGCGTATCTCCTGATCTGACCGAGAAGCACCGCCAGCATATGATCGCCTTGTTCCAGGCGAATTTTGACCAGCAGATTGAAAGGATCCGGGGCCGGAAAGGTGGCAAAATAGAACGGGATTCTACCCGCTCAGCCGAAATAACCGGAGACATGACTGCGGCGGACTCTTTACAAAATATCGCCATGTTAGCCGAAAAGGTAAAGGGGGCAAAAGAAAAAAAGGCGGTGCAGGCATTATGGGATGTCCACCAAAACTGGTCTCGCATCCCTTATCTGCAAGATCTTCCCAAGGACTTCGACTGGAGGCACGGAAAGGACGAGGATATTAACCGGCTGATCAACGACCAACTGCAAGTGGTCGGCCAGGTCAG
>JARRQO010000370.1:0-2581 GCA_037381685.1 Deltaproteobacteria bacterium
CATGGGCCGTACTGATGAAGGCCTTACCAAAGCCCGGGGGCTGGTGGGCGACCTCAAAGGCGAATTTTGGGAGAATGTCAAGGTGCCGGGCGCGGAGACCGATTTCAATCAAAGCCTGGAAAACGCCGGGCGGGTGGCGGATTTTTTGGAGTTCGCGGACATCATGATCTTAGATGCTCTGGCCCGCCGGGAATCCTGCGGCTGCCATTTCAACGAGGCCTTTCAGACCGAGGATCATGAGGCCCTAAGGGACGATGAGAACATGTGCCACGTGGCGGTTTGGGAATATGCGGGTGAGGGCCAGGACCCCGTTTTCCAGAAGGAACCGCTGGTGTTTGAAAATGTCAAACTAGTGACGAGGAGCTATAAGTGAGCAGCGAGACCATCAACCTCACCCTGAAGGTCTGGCGGCAACAGGGGAATAACCCGGGCCGCCTGGAAACCTATCCGGCAGAAAATATTCCCATCGACGCCTCCTTTTTGGAGATGCTGGACATTGTCAATGAACGGCTCACCGTCAAGGGCACCGAGCCCATTGCCTTTGACCACGACTGCCGGGAAGGCATCTGCGGCATGTGCGGTTCCGTGATCAACGGCCGGCCCCATGGCCCGCAGCGGGAAACCACCCTGTGCCAGCTTCACATGCGCCATTTCCAGGAGGGCGATACCCTGGTCATTGAGCCTTTCCGGGCCCGGGCCCTGCCGGTAGTCAAGGATCTGGTGGTGGACCGCAGCGCCTTGGACCAGATCATCGCCGCAGGCGGCTTCATTGCGGTCAACACCGGGCAGGCCCCCGAAGCCAACACCTTGCCGGTTCCCAAGGAGAATGCCGACCTGGCCATGGATGCGGCGGCCTGCATCGGCTGCGGCGCCTGTATTGCGGCCTGCCCCAATGCCGCGGCCATGCTTTTTACCGGCGCCAAAATTTCCCAGTTCGCCCTGCTGCCCCATGGCCGCCCCGAAGCCGCCCAACGGGCCCTGGCCATGGTGGCAGGGCATTTCCATCAGCCATATCGCCCGCATGAACCGGGAATGGCTCAAAGCCGCGCTGGTATCAAGGGAGAAAATTCCGGCTTAAAGCCAATGCAGCTTACTTAACCTCCTGTTCAGGCGGGGTCTTCCCCGGTTCAATAGTCTCGTCCGGTCCAGCCGCCTATGCTCTGCGTTCAGCCAAGCTCAGCCTGGCCTCCCTTGACGTCCCCAAGGGCCTTGGGGAACAGGTAGAAAAATCCGGCGGGCGGACGATCCCGCTCGCCAATTTTTCGGTTCATTTTCGCAAAGGTCTTTGTTTGATATAATTTTCGCGACCCTCACGGCCGTAATCCAAGTGTTGCCGAGGAAAAATCATGTACAAGGTCACCCTGGAAAATGAAGACGTGGTTATTCGCATCAAGCGGGAGTTGCTGGATCAGGAAACCGTTTCCAGATTCCTGGACCTGATCAACATGTCGGCAGTTCTGGAAAACAGCAGATTTGCCGATGCGCAGGAAAAGATCATGGCAAGAATGCTGGGCTTTCCCACCGGGGTGGGTATCCTCCGGGACCCGGCCCTCAATAAAGGCACCGCCTTTACGGAAGCAGAGCGGGAAGTATTGGGGCTCCGTGGACTCCTGCCGGCGCGGGTCCATAGCATGGAAGTACAAATGATGCGGGTCCTGGAGAATTTCCGGAGAAAGCCCACCGATATCGAAAAATATATCTTTATGATCGGGCTCCAGGACCGCAATAAGACCCTGTTCTACCGGGTAGTGATGGACAACATTGAAGAGATGATGCCCATCATCTATACCCCCACTGTGGGTCAGGCCTGCGTGGAATATGGCCATATTTTTCGTCGGCCCCGGGGCATCTTCATTTCGGCGAAGGATCGGGGGCGCATGCCCGAAATCCTGCGCAACTGGCCGTATCGGGATATCCAGATTATTGTGGTCACCGACGGCGAGCGCATTCTCGGCCTGGGCGACCTGGGCGCGGATGGCATGGGGATTCCGGTGGGCAAGTTGTCTCTTTACACCGCCTGTGCCGGCATCCATCCTCAAAACAGCCTCCCGGTGACTCTGGACGTGGGCACCGAAAACGAGGACTTACTGAACGATCCCTTATATATTGGCCTGAAACAGAGGCGTCTGCGTGGCGCGGCTTATGATGACTTTCTAGAAGAATTCATTGTTGCCGTCGAAGAAGTCTTTCCGCGCACCCTGGTGCAGTTCGAAGATTTCGGCAACATCAATGCTTTCCGTCTTTTAGAGCGCTATCGGGAGCGCATCTGCACCTTTAATGACGACATCCAGGGTACCGCGGCGGTGACCCTGGCCGGCCTGTTTTCGGCTCTAAGGATTACCGACGGTAAGCTTCGAGACCAGAAATTTCTGTTCCGGGGGGCGGGCGAAGCCGGTCTCGGCACCGCCCAACTGATCGTGGCCGCCCTGATGGACCGGGGATTGTCAGCTGATGAAGCCCGCGAGCGCTGCTGGTTCGTGGATTCCAAAGGCCTTTTGGTCAGCAGTCGCGTTGATCTGACCGGGCGCAAACTTCATTATGCTCATGACTATGAGTTCGCCTCTGATTTGCCGGCCATTGT
>JARRQO010000371.1:0-1635 GCA_037381685.1 Deltaproteobacteria bacterium
CTTCCCTATCACTTGGTTGTGTAAATGAGCGCTACTTTATTGGGTTTTATAGTAATTGCCAAAAGTTCTTTCCTCTTATTTCCCTCTCCCCTTGTGGGAGAGGGTTGGGTGAGGGGTAAATGAGAAAAAACTTTTGAGCCTCTTGCAAAAGTCATAAACCAAGCCGGTGGCACTAAGTCAAGGGCAGATTAACGGGAGTCTTAAAACCATGAAACCTGCTTTTCTGTCCTTTCTGGCGGAGGACGAGCCGCTTTAGGCCAATACAGGACGGACCGCTCCCATGACGATCTTGCCAAAAATCCGAGGAGGCTTGCACTCCTCAGCTTATCAGCTTCAGCAACTGGTCGGCGAACAGAGCCACGAGGCCGAGCATGAGATGCAGCCCGACTTTCGCGGCTCCCCGAACCATGACGTTTTGGCCGCCAAACTCTTCTTTCAGCCGGCTGTTGCAGCGTTCGGCCACGGTCCGTTCCCGGTAGCGCACCGTCTCATGGGGAGCCAGAGGGATGGTGTCTTTCCGGCGGCCATTCTTGTCGATGATCGGGACATGTCCCAGGCTGCGGCTCATCTCATAGATCGGCTGCGCATCGTAGGCCGAATCCATCAGGTCATACAGGTAATCGACCCGCTCGCTGGTCATTTTCATCAGCGGGATGGCAACCTGGCTCTCATGGAGCGAGGCCGCCGTCAGCGCCGCACTGAGGGGCAGGCAGCAGTCATTGACATCCACGTGCAGCTTGTATCCTATCCAGGCCTGCTTATAACCCTTGGAGTTCTTCTTCGCCCCCACGTCACAGTTGACCGGCAACTCTGCCAGGGCCGCCGCGGCAGACTGCCGGCACTGGCGCTCCAGGCGCGTTTCCGGTTTGGGGGAGCGCACCTCCCCTCGCCGCGGGCGCCCTTTTTTCCGCGGCGCCGGCTTGGGGGGCTTCGGCCTCGCCGTGGCTTTTTCCCGGCCTTTAATGGCGGTGGCATCCCGGCTGATATGCCCCACCAGGGTCGGCTTGACCCACTGCGCCACCAAGGCCTCGTGGACCTTCTCCCCCAGACGCATTGCGGCAAACTCCGCAAAGGCCCGAGAAAAGGTGGACTCGGAAGGCACCTCGGACAACTCTACAAACCCGCAGAGGCGCCGGAAAACCGGGGAACCCTTCAAAGCTTCCATAGTGGCGCAAGTGGTGGGGTGGTTATACACCGCCTTGGCCACAAAGGCCCGGGCCAAGGCTCGGCGCTCCCTGGGCCTGCGGCCGAATCTCCGTGCCGGCCGACCAACAAATATCTCGATTCGGACCAATTCCAAGATGCTGATTAACTGCTGTTCTTTCTCGGTTAGCGGACGTTCGCAACATTCTTCCAAGCCAGGGATTAAATTCCGTTGCAAAGTCCCCTGTAACCATGATACTGCTTCTCTAAGCTTCATCGGCGCCCCCCTGTGCTCTGGCTGTTTCTCGCAAAATCACCTTAGCACAGATGCACCGATGAAGCTTACTTTTTCAAAAAATCAACCTACAAGAGAGTTTTGCTAGAGGCTCAAAAGTTCTTTCCATTTACTCCCCTCTCCCCTTGTGGGATGGGCTAGGGTGAGGGGGAAAAGAAGAAAAAACTTTTGGCAATGAGTAAACGAGGAAGAACCTG
>JARRQO010000372.1:0-1578 GCA_037381685.1 Deltaproteobacteria bacterium
GGTTTTTCCAACCCCGTGCGGGTAATTTTTGAAGCGGTCTTCCGGCCCGTCATCTTCGATGAGAAAAAAGAAACGGTGGCCGAGCACTTCTTGATGGCGATCAAAAGTCAACGCCAGGAAGTATACATCCTGGAACGCACGCTATTTCGTCCCGCCGCCAGGTTCGGGCAGGCACTGGCTGCCTGGTTTGCGAAAATCCACCGAGGCAGCGTCAATCTTTACGCCGCTTATATTTTGATCAGCCTGGGAATCGTCCTGATCATTCAGCGCTTGTGGTAAGCTTATTCGGTTCCGCAGCCGAACTGACAAAGGTCGGGGCTTTGCCGTTTCTGACCCTCGGACGTGTGCATGAAAACCTGCCAACATTTTACCCCCTGCTTCTGCGCTATAATCTATAAGTTCAATATAATCAGTTAGTTTACTAACAGTTTTTTCCTCTACTTCCCTCTCCCCCCTGTTGGGACCGGGGAGAGGGTCGGGGTGAGTGGGAGTTGAAGAACAAACTTTTGGCATTGAAGATAAAACTTGCCAGCCCAGAAACTTAACGGATTTTTCGAAAGAATTTTGATATGCTTCGAGTATTAAATCCTTCTGCGTCCAATTCTGATTTTTCCTTGAAAGGTCTTGGCCATGAATCTGTTAATCATTGGCGCCACCCGAGGGATAGGATTGCAACTTCTGGAGCAGGCCTTGCAGGCTGGCCATGACGTCACCGCCTTGGTGCGGGATCCCCGAAAAATGCCCAAACCGCATGAGCGGTTAAAATTAATTCAGGGGGATATTGTCGATCTGGAGGCGGTTAACCGGGCCATGGCTGGACAGGAGGCCGTCTGTGTTACTATCGGGATTGGAGTAACCTGGAAACCGGTTACGGTGTTCTCGCAAGGGACCCAAAACGTGCTCGAAGCCATGCGTCGGCAGGGTGTCCGGCGCTTGATCTGCATTACCGGCATTGGCGCCGGGGATAGCAAGGGTCATGGCGGCTTTCTCTATTACCGCCTCTTTAATCCTCTCCTCCTGAAGACTATTTATGCAGACAAGGATCGGCAAGAAGCCCTGATCCGCAATAGTGAGACGGAGTGGACCATCATCAGACCAGGTTTTCTCACCAATGGACCTTTGACCAAGAAATATCGAGCCATCACCGACCTGAGCGGCGTCACCGCCGGCAAGATTTCCCGGGCCGATGTCGCCCATTTTATTCTGGCAGAACTGGCAACGAACCGTTACCTGGGACAGACACCCCTGCTGACATATTAATGCTGGCCTGGTGAGTCTGAGCGCGCATGACCGAGCGTCCCCTCATTACCCTCGGCTTTTCTTCCCATCGGCTGGAAGTTCTCCCCTATGAGCAGGAGGCAATGTGGCGGCATGATGCCGTTGTCTTAGAAGAACCTCCTGAGCCCGGGTTTATCGAGGTTCTCTCCAAGAATCTGGATTTAGAAACCTACCTCGAAGACCAGGACAGGGAATTTCCGGAATTTACCCGCAGGCAGCTGGAGAGTCTCCAGGAACTTCATCAAGCCCGGAAAGCGATTTATCAGATAGAACCCTATCTGGAGAGGGTCATAGAAATCC
>JARRQO010000373.1:0-2193 GCA_037381685.1 Deltaproteobacteria bacterium
TGTTCATTCAAGGATTATTTGGTATAAAGAAACAGAGGATAACCCCATGAAATTTATTGTGGAATCAGAGCAGGAAGCGGACGGCCGCTGGCTGGCGGAGGTGCTGGAACTTCCCGGGGTGATGGTCTATGGCGCTACCCGTCAGGAGGCCCTGGCCAAGGCTCAGGCTTTGGCCTTGCGGGTCCTGGCCGAGCGCCTGGAACACGGAGAAATGTTGGCCGAACCCATCAATATTTTGTTTGCCGCAGCATGAGCAGTTGGCCTGCCACCAAAGGCAGAAGAGTATTGGCGGCTTTGGAGCGAATTGGCTGGAGGATTAAAAGGACTTCCGGCTCTCACCGTACTTTGTCCCGAACCGGCTGGCCCGACGTCGTGTTCGCCTTCCACGATAATGAAGAAATTGGGCCAAAGATGCTGGCCCGCCTTGCCAAGGTGACCGGACTCAAACCTGAAGACCTCTAAACCCGATCCCATCCCGAACTCGGAAGTTAAGCCCGGGAACCGCGATGATACCAGTGGCACAGGCCTCTGGCCTGTGAGGCACAGGCTGGAAAGCCTGTGCCACTTTTAATGGTGGGCAATGCCCACCCTACATGGGCAAGCCGGACGCCGCCGGAGTTTTTCATAAGCGCAGCAGCCCCGCCGCTTGACGGAGGCGGGGTTTTTTATTTATTATGCTTGTAAGTTGAAGAGAAAGAATCTGGTCAAACACCTAAGTGAGAATGTGCCTTTCTGCTCAGGGAGGGCCGCCGGCACTCGATCTTTCAGAGGGGACCATTCAGGACTATGGTGCCTCGGCATACCGAAATTGTCGATGAACTGGCCAGGAAGATTTGTAAAGACCTGGACATTCCATGGGTGAAAAAATGAAATTCAGGGCCATGATTAAGCAAAGCGGTGATTGGTGGATCGGCTGGCTCGTTGATCTTCCTGGGGTCAATGCCCAGGAGAAAACGCGGGAAAAATTGCTCGCATCCTTGAAGCTCGGGGCCGAAGATCTGCTGAGCACCGCGGTTCCGTTTGAAGCCGAGGCCCAAATGACTACTGTTGATATCCATATGCCGGAATGGAGCGTGGAAAATAGGGGATAGGAAACGGAGTGGCGCCATGACGAAACCAAAACTGGCGCCGGTGCATCCCGGCGAAATATTGCTGGAGGAATTTCTCAAGCCGCTTAAAATCAGTCAAAACCGGCTGGGCCGCGATCTGGGTGTTTCTCCCCGGCGCATCAATGAGATCATTCACGGCAAGCGTAGTATCACCGCGGACACGGCCTTGAGATTGAGCCGGTATTTCGGCACCTCGGCAGAGTTTTGGCTGGGCTTGCAGGCCGACTATGACCTGGATATGGCCAAGGACAGGCTGGCGGATAAAATAGACCACGAAGTAAGCGTCTATGCTGCGGAGCCCATGGAGTTGGCTACTGGAGATTTATAGCGCCGGGACCACACCCGCTCCCATCGGTAAACTCGGAAGTTAAGCCCGGCAACCGCGATGATCCTGGTGGCACAGGGCTCTGGCCTGTGAGGCACAGGCTGGAAAGCCTGTGCCACTTTTAATGGTGGGCAATGCCGTTTTTTATTACCTTGTGTTAAACACTTACGACAGGTGGGTTATGACTACGATCAAGGTTGGCCAGGCCCGGGCGAAGTTGGGGCGTCTGGTCGATGAGGCGGCGGCCTCGCACGAGCCGATTCTCATCACTGGGAAGCGGACCAACGCGGTCTTGATTGCCGAAGAAGATTGGCGGGCCATTCAGGAGACCTTATATCTCCTGTCAATACCCGGGATGCGGGAATCCATCCGGGAAGGCTTGCAGACGCCGGTTACGGAATGCGGCAAGGAGCTTGATTGGTGACATGGGAAATTGTTTACAGCAAGCAGGCTCAGAAAGACGCGAAGAGGCTCGCCGCTGCTGGCCTTAAAGACAAAGCTGCTGCACTTCTGGATATAATCCGAGACAATCCTTTCCACACTCCCCCTCGATTTGAAAAACTGGTGGGTGACCTTGCCGGCGCCTATTCCCG
Organism: Deltaproteobacteria bacterium; assembly: GCA_037381685.1. GTDB lineage: Bacteria > Desulfobacterota > Desulfobaccia > Desulfobaccales > 0-14-0-80-60-11 > 0-14-0-80-60-11. The sequence continues at coordinate 2,028 of JARRQO010000373.1, forward strand.
CCGTATAACCATCCAACATCGACTGATCTATGAAGTGCTGGAACAAAAGAAAACCATCAAGGTCATACGCATGTGGACGCATTATGAATAGAAAGCGCCGGGGTCACACCCGCTCCCATCCCGAACTCGGAAGTTAAGCCCGGAAATACCGATGATACTGAGGTGG
>JARRQO010000374.1:0-1545 GCA_037381685.1 Deltaproteobacteria bacterium
CCTGAAAAGCTAGTGAATGGCGTAAATGTTGACCAGTTATTCAGTGCGATTGAGCTTTTCCAGGAAAAGCCGGAACTCGCCGGTTTCAAGTTTCGGGCCACCAATAGATGGATTGGGGGCACCCACAGCCGGGCTACGGTGAAGGATTTTTATGGGCCCGGCCAGGAAGATACCTCCCGGGCCCCGGTATCCTTTGACCTGGATGAACCGGAAGTCCTATTAGGGACTAATCAAGGCACCAATCCGGTGGAATATCTCCTGGTGGCCCTGTCGGGGTGCATAACCACGGCTTTAGTGGCTCATGCTGCTGCCCAGAAAATTACTTTGAGAGGGGTGGAGTCAAGATTCGAGGGGGATATCGATCTGCGCGGCTTTTTGGGCATCTCCGCAGAGGTTCCGGTGGGATACCAGGAAATTCGCGTTTACATCAAAATCGACGCTGATATCTCGGACGAGCATAAAGAAGAACTTGTGCGCCTGGGGGAAAAATACTCACCGGTGGCCAATACCATTAAAAGTCGGACACCGGCTGCGGTGCACTTGGAAAAATAGTGACGGTGGTGGAGAGGTCACGGCCAGTATTGTCTTCATAAGACACTTCCACCCTACTGAGGATTTAAGGGGAAAAGCAGGTCATCGAGCCGTATAATTCGGCAAACTGGTTTTCCTCTCAGGATCGTTGACAGTATTACCTGCGGCATACTAAGCAAATCTTCCCAATCCATTTCATTGATGCCGTAAAATTAATTTACAACCCTCCCTTAAATTGTGTTAATATGTTTTATATTATAGAACTTTCAAGGCCTGGGCGCCGTTGCCTTTCTGGCTGTGCTCCTGCCGAACTTTCTCGCCTACGCAGCCCGGGCGTGGCCCATCCCTTCACGGACGTCACAGGGAGGTGTTGCCATGTCTTGCCCATCCGCCACCCTAACCAGAATGATTGCCCCCTTCTTGCCCCTGGTGCTTACCATTGCCCTGGCGCAGGCCGCGCCTGCGGCCTGGCCCCCCCGGGAGCCCATGCCCCGTTTAGAGACCGGCATGCACACCGCCAGGATCAATCGTATCGGTGTTGATGCCCAGGAGCGCTTCCTGGTTACCGCCTCTGACGACAAGACCGCCCGGGTTTGGGATCTGGAGAGCGGCAAACTGCTCCAGGTGCTGCGGGTGCCCAGCGGGCAGGACCCGAAAGAGGGCAAACTTTACTGCGCCGCCCTTTCCCCGAACGGCAAATACGTGGCCGCGGCGGGGTGGACCGGACCAGTGGGACCAAAAGGAACCGAAACAGATATTTATATCTTCAACCGGGCCACGGGCCGCCTGGCCGTTCCCCCCATAGGCGGCCTGCCCAATGTCATAATGCACTTGGCTTTCTCCTCTGACGGCCGCTACCTGGCCGCCACCCTGGGGGGAGGCGACGGTCTCAGGGTTTATCGCACCCGGGACTGGTCCCTGGGCGCTAAAGACCCGAACTACGGTGGACGCAGCTACTGGGCGGACTTCGACCGCCAGGGCCGCCTGGTCACCGTCTGCTATGATGGCTACCTG
>JARRQO010000375.1:0-1545 GCA_037381685.1 Deltaproteobacteria bacterium
ATTTTTTCTCTATTTCAAAATCCTACGGCATTTCCCTACCACTGCCTACTGATCACTGGCCAATGATATTCACGGAAACAGGCTGCGAATGGCCGCGGCCAGGGTCTCTACCCCGATGAGTTCCAGGCCGGGAAAGTTTCCCAGGGAGTCTTTTTGGCGCCGGGCCAGGAGAACCCGGCGGAAGCCCAGTTTGGCCCCCTCTTTGAGGCGGATTTCCGGGGAGCTCACGGACCGGACTTCGCCGGTGAGGCCCACTTCGCCGAAGATCAGGGTGTCGGCGGGGACCGGTTTGTCCAGAAAGGAAGAGGCCAGGGTCAGGGCCACCCCCAGGTCCAGGGCCGGTTCAGTAAGACGCACGCCCCCGGCCACATTGACGAACAGGTCCTGACCGCCCAGGGCCAGGCCCACCCGCTTCTCCAAAATAGCCACCAAGAGCGATACCCGGCCCGGGTCCACCCCCATGGTTTGCCGCCGGGGCAGGGCCAGAGACGACGGCGACACCAGGGCCTGGACCTCCACCAGGATGGGGCGGGAGCCCTCCAGGCTGGGAACCACTACCGCGCCGGGAACCTCCAGGGAGCGCTCCGCCATAAACAGGCCCGAGGGATTGGTCACTTCCGTAAGGCCCGCTTCCCGCATCTCAAAGACCCCCAGCTCGTGGGTGGGGCCGAAGCGGTTTTTGACGGTGCGCAGCAACCGGAAGGCGTGGCTGCGGTCGCCTTCCAGGTAAAGCACCGTGTCCACCAGATGCTCCAGCACCATGGGACCGGCGATGGCGCCTTCCTTGGTGACGTGGCCGATGAGAAAGGTGGCGATGCCGTGCAGCTTGGCCTGCTGTACCAGGCGGAAGGCGGTCTCCCGCACCTGGGTCAGGGAGCCGGGCGCCGCGGGCAGGGTGGCGGTGTACAGGGTCTGGACGGAGTCCAGGGCCAGAAACGCCGGCTGCATCTCCTCCACCAGCTTGATAATGTTTTCCAGGCAGGTTTCCGTAGCCACTAAAACCCCCGGAGACGAGACCCCCAGGCGGTCGGCCCGCAGCTTGAGCTGGGTTTCGGACTCTTCCCCCGAGATGTACAGTCCCTGCAGGCCCTGACGGCAGAGGCGGTCCAGCACCTGGAGGATCAAGGTGGATTTGCCGATGCCGGGGTCGCCCCCCAGCAGGACCACGGAGCCATGTACCACGCTGCCCCCCAAGGTGCGGTCGAATTCGGTCAGGCCGCTTACCTGGCGGGTTTCGGGAGGCGCCTGAAGCCGGACCAGTGGTTGCGGGGCGCCGCGCCGGGGCGGCAGGTTCACCTCAGCGACCGGGGAAGCCGGAGCCGCCTCTTCGGCCATGGAACTCCAGGTGCCGCAATCGGGGCAGCGGCCCAGCCATTTGGGCGCCTGATAACCACAGTTTTGACAGATGAACACGGATTTGCTGATACGCGCCATAATTCCTATTTTATTCCTTAATGAAAATTTATCTTTACAGGGCGTCGCCGCCGCAGCGAGCCTGCGACGCAGCAAGCCTTAAGGATAATGATCAAGCAACGAGACTTTGGG
>JARRQO010000376.1:0-1507 GCA_037381685.1 Deltaproteobacteria bacterium
CTTCAGCGGTTTTATCACAATGGATAACTAATTTACCCGGCTCTGGCTCGGGATGACTAGCAGCGAAATAAAGGAGTGTTTCAATTGTACTGTCGGGAAATTCTTCATTTGCACGGGAATACATCAACCAGCAAAAAGACATTGCTACATCACTATCCTGCATATTACAAAACCTCCCCCATACTGCCAACACCGTATCAATTGAGGTTGGAATCCAGGAGTCTTTTTCTTCAATTGGGACATCTGATCCGGGTCTCGTTAGAGCCATGGCGTCAAGAATGGCTGAAATGTATTTATTATTAGTGCAAAAAAGCCACGAACGTCCCCGGCCGGGCGGGCCCAGGGAGCGTTCGTGGCTGTGCTTGTGCCTAGCCGCTCAATCGAACCAACGGCTTAAGGGGCTGCAAACCGTTGGGATCGGTTTGGGCCACCAAAAGCTTGATGTTCCCGTATCCTTTGACATACAAATGGTACCAGGCATCTTCCACTTCGAGAAATCCCTCCGGGGGGCCCACCAACTCCACCCTGTCCGCCAAAATGCCAATCTTCCGGCATTGGCCGGTCAGATCGAAGCCTTCCGGCAACTCCGCCCCGCCTACCAGATAAACGATCAGTCCACTCTTCATAAATCCTCCTATAATTCTTTTAAGGCCTGGCCCAGGTGGTTTAGATAGATATTGACTATCCCCTTCTGATAGCCGAGGCCCTGGTCGATTCCCTGGACATGATAAGACATTTCCTGCAATTCCGACTTCCAACTGTGAGGGCCCGCTCCCAGGATATCATGGGCTACGTGCTCGCCGGCCACAAAGAGGAAAGGCCGGAGGATCACGGTGGTGGCAGCGGATTTTTTCAGGGCTTGCCAGACCTGCTGCCGGCTGGGTTTGCCTTCCACGGTTCCCAAAAAAACGTTTTGCTGGGGATAGCGGGAGCGCAAGAGCCGGTCAAAGGCCAAGTAGGCCGCCGCGCCTTCGGGAGAAGGGCTGCCGTGGGCCACCAGAATTACGGCATTATGCTGCAGATCCTTGGGAAAAGTTCGGGATAGAACCCGGACAACCCGCTCCTGATCCTGCCGGCTGGCCAGCAGGGGTTTGCCCAGGGCGACTTTCAGGCCGGGGACTGTCCGGCTTTCTTCCACGACTTTCTTTTCCCACTCTTCCCCCGGCACGACATGCAGAGACTGGATGGCCACCCGGGTGTATCCCGCAGCCTTTAATGCCCGTAAGGTCGTGGCCAGATTATTGAGCTTTTGGCCCTCCTCCTGCGCCCGCTTGTGGCGGACTTGGCGGGAGGTGAAGGCCCACCTGATCTCGTGATCCGGAAAACGCTGTTCCACCGCCTTCTCAAAGTGATGATAGGTGTCGAAGGCGGCCGTGCTGGTGCCAAAGGCCGCCAACACGATGGCGGGACGGGCCGTGGCTGCCGCGTGCGCGGTCAACGACCCGCTTATCACCGAGAGTATCAGCACTAACAACAAACAGCCGGATTTGCACCGTTTTGCCATGTG
>JARRQO010000377.1:0-1474 GCA_037381685.1 Deltaproteobacteria bacterium
CACTGCAGGCGCTCTGGTCTTCGGCCGCGGTTTTGAGCATCCCGGCCTCGTCCAATTTAAGGGCCTGGTCGATGAATTTTTTGTCGTTTACTTCCTTGACCCACTTCACCGCCTCGGGGCCGTAGCCCTTGGGGGCAAAGCCATAGTTGGGACCGTAATGGGTGAGGTCGGTAGACCCAAAAGCCAGGATGCTAACCTTAAGTTCCTGGGCCACTGCGGCCACCGCGCCCCCCAGCTCAATGGCGGTGGCGGAGTGGGGCGAACGCAGGGCCAGGGCCTTGGCCTGGGGAAAGAAGTATTTGACAAAGGGAAGCTGCACCTCGATGGTGTTGTCTCCGGGATATTCCTCCCCAAGGGTCAGGCGGTTGGCCAGGGGCGCATAGAATTCCGTGGCCAGAGGGAGGTCTCCCAAAGGAGTTTCCCAGGCGTCCTCGGCCACTAAAAGTGGCGGGGAGTTGCTTCCCAGGTGGCCGCCGAAGATGCACACCACCTGAGGCTGACGGGACTGGGCGGCCAGATAAAAGACCCGGGCTGCGGCTTTGCCGGAAAAGTACCAGCCGGCATGAGGCACGATGCCGCCGTACACCGAGGTCCCCGGAGGAAGAGGCGCGCTGCCGGCGATGAATTTGTCAATCTCCGCCTTACAAGCACTGGCGCTGGCAGGATACCACCCCACAGGCAGCATCCGTTCACGGGTTCGCATGGTCACCTCCTTTAAATGGGCCGCTTATCAAGATCGCCCACGGTCGGCAAGCAAGTAATTGGTTGCGTAAATGAGCGTTAATTTATCGAGGTTTTAAGTTTCCTCCATTTTTAAAGGGGGGGTAAGGGGAATATAATTATCTGATAATCTTTCTAAATCTACCTAGAAAAGGGAAACTTATCTATCTCGAACCAATCAACGCTCTAACATTGATTTTGGCAGTTAAGTATTAACGCTGGCCGGCAAGAAAACCCCACGCCTGGTGCTGCCTAGTATTTTGTCTCAGCAATACTTTTACAAAGTCTATGTAGTTTTTCGAAGATGGAATCGGCAGTGGCGGTACTGAACTTTGAATATCATGACCAATCAGCCCTCTAATGGTGCCCCTATAAACCCAAAGCTACTTTTACTTCTATGAGCGCAACCTGGTATAAGCTAATTAGCGGCAAAAATTCAATCAAGCACTGTTCTTAATTTCTTCAGCTAATCTCCGCCTCCGTCAAATAACAAGCCGGGTCCGGCGCCCAGAGGTCACCGGTCAAGGTCTCGGCCCGGACCCGGAAATTGCCGCCGCACACCGAAAGCCACCGGCACCGGGCGCAGCGCCCCGTCACATAACGCTGCTTGTCTTTCAACCGGGCCATCAGAGGATTGCTCAGGTCCGTCCAAATTGCACTGAAAGGGCGCTGCCGCACGTTCCCGAAGGAGTAATGCCGCCAGAACTGGTCGGCGTGAACTTCCCCGTCCCAACTGATGCAGCCGATGCCCCGC
>JARRQO010000378.1:0-2174 GCA_037381685.1 Deltaproteobacteria bacterium
ATAACGGAAGAAAGGAGAAATATAGTACAGTTTCACCGGCTGAGGAAGGTTATGCATACCATGCTCAACATAGGCCCGGCATATCGACCCGGGCTTCGATGTGGTCGAAGATATGACGACGCTGTTTACCGCCCTCTATGAAGGCCCGGATGAGCAGGCTTCCCTTTACGGCTCGGGGCAACTCTTCTTCGATCTCAAGGATGCGCCCGCCCTCATGGCTTCCATAGAGGTGACCGGGGTTAAGTGGTGGGAGGTCTGGAAGTTGTACAAGAAAATCCAAGGCAGGATCGCTTTCACGGATTTCGCCTGGGGAGAGATCAAAAGGACATATCTCAGCGACATCAACCCCTTTTATGATACCCGATATGAGAATCTGGTCCTTTCCGGCCAGGTGGTGCAAGACGGGGCCGAACAAGAATTTTTTCTGGTTTCCGGCAAACATGACAAGGGCTTCCCTTGGGGGGACGGCGAAAGTTTTTGGGATGTCCTGCTGCTCGTCGGCGATCAGGCCGGCGGCTACCGGAAATACTGCATTACCGACAAAATGTTGTCAGGAATGGAGCTTAATGTCGAAGATGGCAGCTACCGCTACCAGGGTCCCATCTTTGAACTGGCCGAGGGTTACGCAACCAGTTTCTCTGATATACGCCACAAAGCTTCCTATCTCAACGAATGCCAGGCTGACCTCACTATAAACTTCACCGCCAAGGCCTATGATATGACGCCCTTTCCCTTTGCCATTGCCGACGAGGTTCTGGCCAAAATAACTTCAGGATTGAAGTTGGTGCTGCAGGGGATCTTGCCGTCGGAGTACCTGCTGGGGATATCCATCACCCCTCATACGGTTACGATCGAGACCGGCGCCTTGACCATCAGCAAAAACGGCGAGACCACCTCTTATAACCTGGACCTGATCCGCATCATCATCGGCAACGTGGACTGGTATTTGTCACTACAGTAATTGCTTGTGCGGTATTTATTCAATATATACCAAGCTTGTCACTCCCCAGGACGAACCCGGGGCAAGCGGCGCCCCTTTGTTTGTCAAGCTGGGCCAACCTCTGCTGGAAGTCAATAACGACCAATTTCCGACTGCCGATTTTCAGCGCCGCATAATCGCGGTAAAGGACCCTTCGGGCGAGTCCTGCCTGGCCATGGAGGAAGACATGGAGCTGATGCGGCTGGAAAAGGAAAACTCTGACGAAACCGTCACCGTGGCGGCAATCAGGGATCCGGACAAGCTGAAGGCTCTTGATTCGGTCCTGGAAACCACCGGGTTTCTGGATTTAGTAAACAGGAAATGGCAGGCCTCGGGGAAATCCAAAGCTGAATTTGCCATCGTGATCAAGCCGAACTTCATGTTTTCCTACAACAAAAGCGACCCCACCACCTTTACCGATCCGGAACTGGTGCGGCATTTAGTGGAGGTGCTGAAAACTCAGGGTGGCTATGAAAACCTTACGGTGGTCGAGGCGCAAAGCACTTATGGCGAGTTTTTTAACAATCGCCGGGTCCTGGAAGTTGCGGAATACCTGGGCTACGCCATCGACGGCAGCGCGGGCTATAAGCTGGTTGATCTTACCGAGGATGCCTCTGAGGAGCAAAATCTGGGTACTTACCTGGGACCGCATCCGGTACCGCTGACCTGGAAAAATGCAGACTTTCGGATCTCCTTTGCCAAGAACAAGACCCACGCCTATGCTTATTACACCCTTACCCTCAAGAACGTTTATGGCGCGCTGCCGCTGGCGAACAAGTTCAAAGAATATCACCACCAACGAGACATCTACCATACCACGATGGAATATCTCCAGGCCTTCCCGGTGGATTTCGGAATTATTGACGCCCATCTGAGCGCCGATGGCCCCTTCGGGGTGTTTGCGGACCCGGAGCCGAATGTCACCGAAACCATCATCGGCGGTGAAAATCTGGTAGCCGTGGACTGGGTCGGAGCCTCCAAGATGGGCCTGGACCCGAAAATCAGCCCGTACATGGAGCTGGCGGTAAAGGCCTTGGGGAAACCGGAAATCAACCTGGTGGGGGACCGGAACCCATACCGCCCCTGGCTCAATGTTCCCGTGGCCCTGACTCTCCTTACCAACTATGGGCTTGATGCCAATTACTATTTCGGCAACCTGATTTACATGGCTGGGGCTTACATGGACGAAAGCCAG
>JARRQO010000379.1:0-1452 GCA_037381685.1 Deltaproteobacteria bacterium
GGGGGGTAGGAAAAGACTTTTGGCAATGACTAAAAAAATAAACTTGTAGCCGTAGGCTTCAGCCTGCACTTGCCTAACCCGAATAATTCGCCGGGCTGCAAAAACCTTGGTGGCACAGGCTTTCCAGCCTGTGCAAAAACACCCTGCTTTTTGGGGTTATTTATTTTATCTTTATATTTCAATATGTTGTCGTATAATTCCAAAAGTTCATGAATAAAGGGCGCTAAGGCCCCACGCAACTGTCTAAGAATCTACCTTCAAGGCCATCAGTCTCATCTCGGTGATCTCTTCCATGGCGTAGCGCACCCCTTCCCGACCCAGCCCCGAAGCCTTGGCCCCGCCGTAGGGCATATGATCCACCCGGAAAACCGGAGCGTCATTGATGATCACGCCTCCCACCTCCAGGGTCTCGAAGGCTTGCCAGGCGTGGGCCAGGTTCCCGGTGAAGACCCCCGCCTGGAGACCGTATTCGGAATCGTTGGCCATTTTCAGAGCCTGGGAAAAATCGTCAAAGCGCCCCAGCACCGTCACCGGCCCGAAGACCTCCTGGTTCCACACCTTCATCTCCCGGCTCACCCCGGTGAGCACCAGGGCCGGGATCAGATTGCCCGAGCCCAGCTCTCCCGCCACCAACTGGGCTCCGCCCTCCCGGGCTTCCTGGACCCACTCCCGCACTCTCGTTGCAGCCGCAGCCTCGATCACGGGTCCGATGACCGTATCCTCTCTGGCCGGGTCCCCCACCGGGATTTCCTCCTCGATAGTCTGAAGAAAAATCTGCTTAAACGACTCATAGACCTCCCGGTGCACCAAAAGACGTTGCACGGCGATGCACACCTGGCCGGCATGGGCGTAAGAGCCGATCGCAGCCCGCCTGGCGGCCCACTTCAGGTCCGCGCTTTCATCCACGATGCAAGCGGCGTTGCCCCCCAATTCCAAAATCACCCGCTTTTTCCCGGCCCTGTTCTTCAGGGCCCAGCCCACCGCGGCGCTGCCGGTAAACGACAGGGCCCGCAGGCGTTCGTCGGCCACCGCCACCTCAGCCACCGCGCTTTGGCTGGGCAGCACCTGCAGCCCCCCAGGGGGCAAATCGGCCTGCTGATAGATCTCCGCCAGTTTCAGGGCCGTCAACGGGCAGGCCGACGGCGGCTTGATAATGATGGGATTGCCTGCGGCCAAAGCCGGAGCCACTTTGTGCAACACCAGGTTAAGGGGAAAATTAAAGGGCGTGATCCCCAGCACCGGCCCGATGGGAAAGCGCCGGGTGATTCCCCAGCGCCCGGCGCTGGACCGGGTCAGGTCCAGGGGCAGGACCTCGCCCCCCAGGCGCTCCGCTTCCCCCGCCGCCAAGGCGAGGGTCATGATTCCCCGACTGATCTCGGCCCGGGCATAGGTGATGGGTTTGCCCCCTTCAGCGACAATGGTGTCGGCCATTTCGGTCTGGCGTTCCTGAAC
>JARRQO010000380.1:0-1440 GCA_037381685.1 Deltaproteobacteria bacterium
TAAGGGACCATAGATCTGAGCCAATGCGGACTTCAACACTTCGGCCGCCTTCTTGTACTTGCCCATGCCTTCGTAGCAGTAACTTAGACTTTCGGTAATCAGGGCATTCCAGGTCGGATCACTGCTGTCCAAAAGGGATTTATAGGCCTGGGCGGCCTCGCTGTACGACTCCAGCTTGTAGAGGAGATCGGCCCGCATAAGTTGGGCTTCCCGGGCTGCAGGGGTGCCGGGATATTTCTTGATGAACTTACCCAGGTCAGTGGCTGCAGTTACGGCGGGGATATTGAGGTCGATTTTGGGGGTCACCCGGGCCAGGGCCGCGGCGGCCGCCTCATCCCGGCTGGTCTGCATCCTGGTGTTGACCCGCCAGGCCCCCACCCCCACGGCGATCACCACCACTCCCAGCACCAGCCATTTGACATAAGGTCTCACGCGCTCCCACCCGAGCAAACCCCACTCCATTAATCCCTCCGGGGTATCCAGCGCCACCCGGCGCTTGGAAGTCGTTTTGGCCATATTTTTTTCTCCAACTGGAGCCGCCGTCCTCAGCCGGGCCGGCAGCACGCCTGTCCGACATTTTTTCAGCGCAGCGTCCATCTTAGGACGCCCCTGCAGATAGGTGCGTCCCTACATTATTATTTTTATTATTAATATTAATTGATTGCCATTTGCTGGATTAGTCTCCAACTCCGCTCCCCGTGGCCGCTGAAGGTCAGCCGGCGCTCTTCTTCCCCGATTATCTCCAGGTGGACTTCCAGGTAATCGCCGGACAGCAAGGAGGCCAGGCGCTTGGCCCATTCCACCGCCACCACTTGGCCCCCGGCGAGATATTCTTCCAGGTCCGGGAGCATTTCGGGCGGGAGGTCTTCCAAACGGTAGAGGTCCAGGTGCACCAAAGGGATACGGCCGGGGTATTCATGCGCCAGGGTGAAGCTGGGGCTGGCCACGGGCACCTGGGGCGGCACCCCAAGTCCTTGGGCCAAGCCGTGAACGAACTCGGTTTTGCCGCTGCCCAACTCGCCGTTGAGACCACCACATCCCCGGGGGCCAAAAGAACTGCCAACCGGGCCGCCAGGTCCCGGGTGGCCTCGGGACTGCGGCTGACCCTCGCTAACGGCCTCATCTTGCGACAACCTGAATCGGACCTTTTCCTATTAACTCATAAAACGGGGATGGCTGGGACTTGCCGTGCCGTAGGCGGCGGAATTACGCCTCACTTCTCGTATCCCTCCGCCATGGCCCGGACCATATCCAGCTTGCCGATTACGCCCAAGAGCTTATCCCCCTCCACCACCGGAATAGTATGCATCTTCTGCTTAGCCATAATGTTCGCGACTTCGGAAGCCGAAGTGTCCGGAGCCACAGTGACCGGGTTGGAAGTCATGCAGTCGCCCACCGTGGTGCCCAGCATCTTTTCCACCCGCTGGATCATATGCGAAG
>JARRQO010000381.1:0-1408 GCA_037381685.1 Deltaproteobacteria bacterium
TCGGCCCTGTGGCCTTTTTCCACCCTGGGCTGGCCGGAGGCCACCCCGGAACTCCAGCTCTTTTACCCCACCACCGTGCTGATCACCGCGTTCGACATCCTGTTTTTCTGGGTGGCACGCATGATGATGATGGGCCTGCACTTCATGGAGGAGGTCCCCTTCCGGGAGGTCTACATCCACGCCCTGGTGCGGGACCCGGAAGGCCAGAAAATGAGCAAATCCAAGGGCAACGTCATCGACCCCCTGGAACTCAGGGATCAATACGGCACCGACGCCTTCCGCTTTTCTTTGGCTGCGTTTGCCGCCATGGGGCGGGACGTGCGCCTGTCCGCGGAGCGCATCGCGGGCTACCGCAACTTCGCCAACAAGGTCTGGAACGCCTGCCGGTTTACCCTGATGAATCTGGAGGGCTTCGAGGCTGCCGCCACGGATGAGCAAGTCCCTCTGACCACCGTGGAAGCCTGGATCCTGAGCCGTCTTCAGCAGGTCATCACCGAGACCCGGGAATCCCTGGAAGCCTATGCCTTTGACCAGGCGGCGGGCGGGCTTTACCAGTTCATCTGGCATGAGTTCTGCGACTGGTATCTGGAACTTATCAAACCCCAACTTTATGACAATGACGACCCGGCCCGGCGCCATCATTGCCAGTCGGTGTTGCTCCGGGTGCTCAGCGCCATCCTGCGCCTGTTGCACCCCTTCGTGCCCTTCATCACCGAAGAAATCTGGCAAAAGCTCCCCGGCGCGTCGGGCAGCGTTATGGTGGCGCCGTTCCCCCAGCCTGAGCCCGCCTTGGCCAACCCCGAGGCCGAAGGGGAAATGCGCCTGGTCATGGACACCATCACCGCCATCCGCAATATCCGGGGGGAAATGAACGTGCCGCCGGCTACGCAGGTAGAGGTCTTTTTGCACAGCCGGGAGACCGGGGCCGTGGCGGCACTGGACCGCCATCAGCAGGCCATCAAAATTCTGGCCCGGGTGCAGGAGCTCCACTACAACGCCGACGGCGGCCCGCCGGCCGCGGCCGCCAAGGCCGTGGTGGACGCAGTGGAGATTTTTATGCCGCTGGCGGGCATCATCGACTTTGCCGAGGAAGCCAAGCGCCTGGAAAAGGAACTGGAAAAATTGCGCAAAGAGGTGGATAAGGCCAGACGCAAGCTGAGCAACGAAGATTTTTTGGCCAAGGCCCCGGCGGCAGTGGTGCAAAAAGAAGAGGCCAAACTCCAGGCCCAGACCGAAAAACTCACCAAGTTAAAAACCCACCGGGAACGGATAGGGGAATTGATGGGGTTGTTTTTTTGGGGGAAGCATCAGGGCGACCCGCCGGGTCGCCCCTTCAATAGCCACCAGTTGCACAGGCGTCTCGACTGTGCTTAGGAATCTGCATTTCTGACCCCGATCGGACCTTCCC
>JARRQO010000382.1:0-1373 GCA_037381685.1 Deltaproteobacteria bacterium
CTCTGTTTCCTGGGGCTGGCCCGGGGGTTTTACAATGTGGGGCTCTCCCACCTGACCATGAACATGGCGCATCCCTCTTTCAGTGGCATCTTCATGGGCCTGTGGAATCTGGCCAGCGGCCTGGCCCTGGCCGCCGGGGAAATGGCCGGGGGATTTCTCAAGGATCGGTTCTTTTATCTTACCGGCAGCAATGCCGGGGCCTACGGTTGGATTTTTATGCTGGAAGGAGTGGGCCTACTGGCCTGTCTTTTGTTCCTGGTGCCCCTGAGCCTGAAGAAGTACCGGCCCCAGTTGGCGATGCTGGTGGCCGATGACCAGGCCGAACCGCATTAGGATGGGCGAAAGTGGTCACGCCAAAGATCAAATTTAACATTGCCTTTCCACGGATCAAACACCTCCTCTGGGCCGTGCTCTTCCTCCAACTTCTGGGGTGCGGCCCGGCTCCGGAAATTCCCTCCTCCCAGACCATCACCTATACCTTTGACGCCCCTACCCGCGATTTAATCCGCCTTTTGGCCCAGAAATCCCACAGCTCCGTTTACAAAAATTTCGACCGGTACTTCAAAGGGCTGCTGGTGCCGGGAAGTCTCCTGCCTTACGAGCCCTTTGTCCTGGGGCTTTCCACCGAAAGCAAAATTCCCACCGTCCTGCTGCTGGACGCCCCCTGGGTGCAGCGCTACGGAATGGCCGGCTGGCTCTATGAACTGGAGCGCACCGGGGTCTTTGACCGCTCCGAGCTGGTACCCGCAGTGGCCCAGGCCTTTTCCGTGTCCCTGGCCCGGGTTACCGGTAAAAAAGGCAAGGAACTGGTGGCCGTGCCCACCTACATCAAGGGCAATATCCTCTTTTATCGCCGGGATATCCTCAATCGCTACCATCTGGCGCCGCCGCGCACCTGGGACGAACTCAAGGTCATCTGTGGCAAGGTGCTCCCCCGGGAAAAATCTCTGCAATACGGCCTGCTGATCCACGCCACCTACGCGGTCAATGATTTTTATCCCATTTTTTGGGGCTTCGGCGGCCGGGTCTTCGATCTGGACGAAAGCAAATATATCCTGCCCTTACAGCCCAATCACCATGCGTTTGTGGCGGCCTTGAGCAAGCTGGTCGGCATGCAGGGGAGCATCATTCCCGGCCCCCGGGAGTTGAAAAAGTTTGAGGCCTCCGGCGCCCTGCGGCAGTCTTTTTTTAAAGGCCAGGCCCTGTTCATGATCAACTGGAACACCCGCATGAAAGACTTAAACGACCTGATAGCCAAAGGGACGGGGCCGGCAGGGAGCCTGACCGACATCGACCAGGTGGGAGTGATCCCTATCCCGGCCAAGGCGGGTGAGCCTCCCCGCTAGTCCAACCTCGGCTCCTTCGGCTGGGCC
>JARRQO010000383.1:0-1824 GCA_037381685.1 Deltaproteobacteria bacterium
CAGTCTGGGGACCCGGTAGGGTCTACTTTGGGTTACTAAAAAAACCGCATTCATTGGTCTTTATTTGTCAGCTTTATGGGAGGCAAGAGGGGTCCCAGCAGGGACAAGTGAAGCTGGAGGGCTGGTTATCGTTCCTGCGGTGTTTGGTAAGCCCAGGCAGGCGAAGATTGCCAGGGCCGCCAGGATCAAAGTTAAGACCGCCAAACCCCACAACGCCATGGATGAAATAAAAAATTGATTAAAAATTCCAGACACCTGGGTTCGGCTCCGGGCCAAGGGAGCGCCGGTGAGATACCAGGGCTCCGGTTTACCCTTTTATTCCAAAACTCACCCCTCAAATCTGTCGTCAAAGACCTTCATGGCGCAAAAACGGCCGCACATGGTGCACTGGTCTTCCTTGGCCTTAGAGAGGTCCCGGTAGCGCCGGGCTTTGGCAGGGTTGATGGAGATCTTGATCTGGGTGTCCCAATCCAGGGCCCGGCGGGCCTGGGAGATTTTCAGGTCCCAGGTATCGGCCCCGGGCAGTCCCCGGGCGATGTCCGCGGCGTGCGCCGCGATTTTGGAGGCCACCACGCCGTCAATCACGTCCTCCACTTCCGGGAGTTTTAAGTGCTCGGCAGGGGTGACATAGCAGAGGAATGCCGCGCCTAACGTGGCGGCCAGAGCCCCGCCGATGGCCCCGGCGATGTGGTCGTAGCCCGAAGCCACGTCGGTCACCAAGGGTCCCAGGACATAAAACGGCGCATTGGCGCAATATTTTTGCTGGAGGCGGACGTTTTTTTGGATGGCGTGCAGCGGCAGGTGCCCCGGACCTTCCACCATGACCTGGACGCCCGCGGCCCAGGCCCGTTGGGTGAGTTCGCCCAAAATTTTCAGCTCGTGGAGCTGGGCCTCGTCAGTGGCGTCGGCCAGGCAGCCGGGGCGCAGGCCGTCCCCCAAGGACAGGGTGACGTCGTATTCTCTGGCGATGGCCAGCAACTGGTCATAGTGTTCGTATAAGGGGTTTTCCTTCTGGAAACGGCGCATCCAGGCGCTGAGAAAGGCGCCGCCCCGGGAGACCACCCCGGTGACCCGGTTTTTGAGCAGGGGCAGAGCGGCCCGGGTGACGCCGCAGTGCACCGTGACGAAGTCCACGCCTTGTTGGGCATGCCGGTGCACCATGGCCAGGATGTGGTCGGCTTTGACCTCATCCAGGCTCTTGGCCTCGGTCATGACCTGGTAGATGGGCACGGTGCCGAAGGGCGCCGGACAGTTGGCCAAAAGGGTGGTGCGGATTTCATCGAGATTACCGCCGGTGGACAGGTCCATGACCGCATCGGCTCCATACTCCAGAGCCGCAGCCAATTTGGCTTTTTCCGGACGCGGCCTGCTCCATGGCCGGGGTGAGGTTGCCCGCTAATGCTGCTTCCCGCTGTGTCATGGGAATAGTTTATCTAAAGTCCAGGGAAAAAGGAAGTGCGGATGAGGGCCGGGGATTGACCCTGCTGCGCCATCTTCTGTGGGGAGGTACCCGGGGGCGCCTCAAGCCGGAAACTCAGGCCGGCGCCTATGAAGTAATACGAAAAATTTGGTCGTTTCGGTCCCTTGGCGTGACGGCCCGGGAGATTTGCCACTTTGTGTCCTTGTACCTCCCCACAGAAACCCTGGGGTTAATTTGTTCCCTGGGCTTTTAAAAATCTAATAAAATATTGACAATGGGCTGATGATCTTGGTAAAATTTAATAGTTTTAACCCAGAGCTTGGATCCGGCCTGAAGCGGACTGAGACTCGAAGGGCGCCAACCCCCAGAGGATCAGGTCTGGGGTTTTTTTATGGAGATAATCA
>JARRQO010000384.1:0-1327 GCA_037381685.1 Deltaproteobacteria bacterium
TCTACAATCTGTAGCAGCGGATGGCAGAAGATGAAAGAGACCCTGACCTGGAAAATTCCTCTGGCTGACCCCGGCTTCGGCCCGGAAGAAATTGCCGCGGCCGTGGCGGTGTTGGAGTCGGGGTGGGTTTCCCAGGGGCCAACGGTCCAGCGCTTCGAGGCCGCGTTTGCCGAATATCTGGGAGTGAAATGTGCGGTGGCGGTGGCTAATGGCACCGCGGCCCTGCATCTGGCGGGTTTGGCCCTGGGGCTGGGTCCGGGGGATGAGGTACTGTGCCCGGCGCTCACCTTCGTGGCTACCGCCAATGCCATCCGCTATACCGGCGCCCAGCCCTGTTTCGTGGACATCGCGGGTCCTCAGGACCTGAACCTCGCGGTGGAGGATATGGTCCGCAAGATCAGCCCGCGCACCAAGGCCATCATGGTGGTCCATTACGGCGGGTTTGCGGCGGATATGGCTGCCATCCTGGAGGTGGCCCAGCAACACGGTCTGGCGGTGATTGAAGACTGCGCCCATGCCCCGGGGGCCTGGTATCAAGATGGGGCTCCGCCAGGCCGGGTGGGTACAGCCGGGATCCTAAGCTGCTTCAGCTTTTTTGCCAATAAGAATCTGGCCACCGGCGAGGGCGGCATGGTGGCCACCAATGACCCTGAACTGGCCGAGAGCGTGCGGGTGGCCCGCTCCCACGGCATGACCACGCTAACCTGGGACCGCCACCAGGGCCATAGTCATACCTATGATGTGGTGGCCATGGGGTACAACTACCGGCTGGATGAGGTGCGGGCGGCCATCGGGATGGTCCAGTTGGGCCGTTTGGAGGAAAATAATGCCAGGCGGCGGGAGTTAACCCGGCTCTACCGGGCTCGATTGACAGAACTGTCCCAGGTGGAAGTGCCGTTCTTGGCTGAAAATTTAGATGCTTGCGCCTGTCATCTCTTGCCCATCCTGCTATCAAAAGGCGAGGACCGTTCAGATTTTATGACATTTCTCAGGGAGAGGGGCATTCAGACCAGCATCCATTATCCTCCCATTCACCACTTCAGCTATTACCGCCGGTTACAGGACAATGTGGTCAATTACCAACTGCCACAGACCGAAGCGGTGGCAGCCCGGGAGGTCACTCTGCCCCTGTTTCCTTCCCTGACTGCGGAGCAGGTGGCGCAAGTGACCGCGACGGTGCAAGATTACTTTAAAGGAATACCGGCAGCCTATGCTTACCAGAGCCGTTGACATTCTGGCCGCCTTAGTGGGGCTGTTGGTCTTGGGACTATTCCTCCCGGTGGTGGCCTTGTTGATCAAAATGGAGTCCCGGGGGCCGGTGTTTTAT
>JARRQO010000385.1:0-2302 GCA_037381685.1 Deltaproteobacteria bacterium
GCCCTGATCCGAAAAGTTTAAGGTTCAAGGTTTAAAGTTCAAAATTGGGTTAATCTAATGCCCCTTCTCCCGCGGCGGGCGCCCTTTCCGGGAGATTTTCTCGTCAACAGCCTGGACCTCGATAGCCAGTTTACCCCAGCCGGAGTCGTCATGGCAACCAAGATTCTCCGCCGCAGTCTGAATCAAGGCCTGTCCACCCTGGCAGACCGCCAATCCTTGCAGGTCCTGGGGCAGCTGGCCGCCAGCCGCTCCCTGCAAGTCTTTCTGGTGGGAGGCTCGGTGCGGGAGATGGCCTTAGGCCGCGAGGTCCAGGATTTGGATTTGGCCGTCTCGGCCCAAACCCTTGAGCTGGCCCGGGAACTCGCCGCGGCCCTGGGGGGAACCTATGTCCTGCTGGATGACAGCGAGGGCACGGCCCGGGTGGTGTGGCAGGGGGAGATATTGGACCTGGCCGAATTCCGGGCCCCGACTTTGGAAGGTGATCTCCAGGCCCGGGACTTCACCCTGAACGCCCTGGCGGTGCCCTTGAACGCCATTTTGGGTCAGGTTCCCCGCAAACTCATTGACCCCTTAGGCGGCTTGGAGGACTTGGCCCGGGGCCGGTTGCGGGTAGTGGCCCCGGAGAATTTTCACCACGATCCCCTGCGGCTCCTCCGGGCCTACCGGTTTGCCGCCACCCATGGTTTTCAGATTACTCCGGAGACTACCGCGGCCATCCGCCGCTGGTCGCCGGAGTTCTCCCGGGTGGCCGGAGAGCGGGTCCACCAGGAATTATTTGCGCTCCTGCAAGCCCCCCGGGCCCTGCCGGAGCTCGCGGCAATGGACGCGGTGGGGCTGTTGGGCCATGTGTTTCCGGAACTGGAAGCCATGAAAGGGGTGGAGCAGAATGGCTACCACCACCTGGATGTCTACGGTCATTCCCTGGCAACCGTAGCTTCGCTGGAAGAGGTGCTGGGAGCCCCGGAAGCCTACTTCGGAGACATCGCCGCGGAAATCGCCCGTTATGCTAAGACGCGGCCCAAGGCGGTGCTCCTGAAACTGGCCGCCCTGTTCCATGATGTGGGCAAGCCCGAGGTGGCCGAACGCCGCGCCAATCCGGACCGTTACACTGCGGTGCAGTCAGGCTGAGATTAAGACGGTAACCACGCTCATCCAGTTGCACATGCGGCCGTTCTTGTTGATGCCGGCCTTCCGGGAGCGGGAACTGAGCTTTCGGGCCCTGGGCCGGCTGGTGCGGGCGGCCCGGCCGGAGTTTCCCGGCCTCTTTGCCCTGGCCATGGCTGACAGTCTGGCGGGCCAGGGGCCGCTGAAACCCGCGGATTCCGAAGCGGTGCTGGCCGACTTGGCTGAAGCGGCCTATCAGTTTTTGAAAGAGCGCTTAGAGCCGCAAGAACGTCTTCCCAAGCTGGTCAACGGCCATGATTTGATCCGCTTGGGCCTAGATCCCGGCCCCCGGTTTCGGGAGATCCTTACTGCCGTGGAAGAAGCCCAGTGGGAGGGTGTGGTCCGGACTCGGGAAGAAGCTCTGGCTCTGGTCCGGTGGTTGCTGTGAGCCAGGGTAGATGGGTTTAGATATGTTTTTGGAAAATATACAAAATAAATTTAAAAAATGCTTTCTTTTTATAAAAGATTGTATTAAGTTTGATTTGGCTTCATTATAAAATGCGAAAATGGAGATTAAACTATGGAGACCATGCCTCCGGATCCAGTCAATCGTGAGGCGCAAACCGGCACTCTGATCCGGTTACGGGGACTTTACCCCTCACTGAAAACCGCGCTGCGGAAGGTGGCCGATGTTATTCTCAAGCAACCGGAGATGGCCATTTACGCCTCGGTAAACGAGGTAGCGGCTGCCGCCGCGGTTAGTGAAGCGACTGTCATGCGGTTTTGCCGCATCCTGGGCTTTAAGGGGTTCCAGGATTTCAAGATCGCCTTGGCCAGGGAAATGGTCATTCCCTCAGGCCGTCAACAAGAAGTGGTGAGCGCCCAAGACGAAGCCGCCATTGTCGGCAAAGTCTTTCAAACCAACGTCGCCGCCCTGCAGGACACCTTGGAGATTTTGGAAATGGAAGCTATGCGCGAGGCGGCTCAGCTTCTCCTCGGTTCCCGCCAGATCATGGTGGTCGGGGTGAGTGGCTCTTGTCCCGCCGTGGCCTACACCGGCAACCGCCTTTTGCTATTTGGTCTCAAAGTTTACATGTACACCGACTTTTACCTGATGTTGATGGCTGCCTCCCTTCTGGCAAAAGAAGATGTAGTGCTGGCTATCTCCAACCTGGGTACTACCCGGGAAATATTAGAG
>JARRQO010000386.1:0-2098 GCA_037381685.1 Deltaproteobacteria bacterium
ATGATGAATTCCCGGATGGTGCGGCCTTTGGAGATCCGGGCGATGAACACCCCCACGAAGGGAGCCCAGGCCAGCCACCATACCATGTAGGTCAGGGTCCAGGAGAAAAACCAGCCCTCGACCTGCTTGTCGAAAAAGGTATAGGTCCGGAACCCTTGTTCAAATACATTCCAGATATACTTGCCAATGGCATCGGTGATGGCGCTCATCATAAAATATGTCGGACCTTCCAGGAGGATGAAAATCATCAGCACCACGGCAATTCCCAGCGCGGTATTGGACAGGGTGGCCATGCCTTTGCTCAGGTCTACCAGGCAGGGGATGAGGGAGGCCACCACCAGGACCCCAAAGATTGACAGAGAAAGGGTCAAGCCGGGATTTTGCAGATGAAACAGCGTCTCCAAGCCTCCCTGGATCTGGAACACACCCATGGCCATGGAGCCAGCCAGGCCGATGGCGATGGCGTAAATGGCCAACAAATCCCCCAGCCATCCCACCCCCCTGGCCCAGCGGTGGCGGCCGAAAACGTACTTCAGGGGCGCGCTGACCAGATAGGGGCAGCCTTTTCGAAAACCGAAGTAGGCGATGACCAACCCGGTGATGCCATAAATAGCCCAGGCGTGCAGCCCCCAGTGGAAGTTGGTAATGAACAAGGCATCTGATTTGGCCATGAAGCGGCCTCTGAATTTTATCAGCTCCAGGTAGTGGGTGATGGGTTCGGAGGCACCGTTATACAACAGCCCCACCCCCATGCCCGCGGCAAAAAGCATGGTGAGCCAACTCACCGTGGAGAATTCGGGCTCGTCGTCGTCCTGGCCCAATTTGACCTTGCCATACCGCGACAAAGCCAGCAACAGGCAGATAATAAACAGGACGCTGACGGTGAGCATGACGAACCAGCCCCGCTGCTGAAACATCGTCTGGGTGCTGGCCTGGGCATAAGCGGCTAGGCCGGCCGTGTCCACCAGGCCCCAGACGGCCACAGCAGAAGTGAGGGCCAGGGCGATGAGCAACAGAAGTGAGGGCCAGGGCGATGAGCAAGAGCGGATTGCGAAACATGCGGTCTCCTGTGAGGTGGATTTTTGGGGGAGGGCGGGTCTTGCGGTTCCCCCGCCCCCGACCTCAAGTCCCCTAATATGTCCTTAAAGGGCCAGGAACCCAGACCGGCTGGAGAGGACTTTTTGTGAGTGCTCTCATTAGCTGCTTTCTGGTTTCATATATCAAAATTTATAATTTGGATAGGCTAAAAAACCGGCACAACCATGGTAACCATTTTTGAAAATAACTGCCCTGCTTAGAAACATATCAGGCGGCCAAAAACTTCCCATAACCAGAAAATATCAACACATTGACCCCATCACCAAGGGCACCAGCCTGTCAAAGTTCGGATAGCCACTCGTGGGGGGCAAACCCTCCCTGTTTTGATAATCAGATCATACTTAGAAAGTTTGCCAGTCTGGTAATAACTGTTGAATCTGGCAGTTATAGAAACTTTCTAATCCTGGATTTTTGCCATCGCTTGGGCAAAGCATCTCCGGCTTGACTTAAACCCCCTTCTAACTTAAAACTTGGTGCAAATGCTGGAAGCAGGTGGCTGACTTATACCTGAAACCAGCATGAATAACTGTTTAAAAAATTGTTAACTTATGAGGATTACGAAGGTGTCGGGTATGCAACTAAATGGAGTTTGGTTTAATGGTTCCAAGACCCTGAGCAATCTTGGTCTGATCGCGTTGGGAAGCTTGATATTTGTTATCGGGCTGAACGGTATTTTGGTGCCCCACGGCTTTTTAAGCGGTGGCGTGGTTGGACTGTCCCTCCTGCTGCACTATCTTGTCCCGGTGGCCAATGTCGGGGTGGTGTATTTTCTCGTGAATATCCCTCTGTTTGTCCTGGGTTGGTTCAACATCAGCCGGCGCTTTATGCTGTATACTCTTTTTGGCCTGCTGTTTTTTTCGCTGCTCGCGGCCACCTATTTCCCGGTCCTTCCCCAAATTAAGGATCCCATCCTGGCGGCTCTTGCCGGAGGAGTGATCTGTGGCACGGGTGAGGGTCTTATTCTCCGGTCTCTCGGCTCCGCCGGGGGCACTGATATTAT
>JARRQO010000387.1:0-1559 GCA_037381685.1 Deltaproteobacteria bacterium
GTTCAACAGATATAACTGGCTCAAATTTTCCAAAGGTTAAAATTTCTTTTAGTTGTTTTACTACCTGTTTATTTTTTCCGTGGCTTATAAATACTCGATTATTTACCTTTATCTCTTTAACGTGAGTTTCATTTGTTGCCTCTTCACTAACTTTTTTTGCAAAATCTTCCTCAGTTAGTTTACGGTATGGGTCTGGACGAAATCCAGATTCCTTTGTAGATTCAATTTCTATCTCGTCAGATGCTTTTGGCTTAATAGCAGGGGAATCAATAGCTACAAAAGGCCCGGTTTTAGTTTCTTTGATAATTCCTGCAAAATCACCATTCTGTTTTAATATATTTAGCGACTTTTCAGATCTCTCTTTTGGTAATCCCATTGAAACAAGTATATTTCCGGCAATATTATCCATCGGAAATTTCGCTTTATTATATTTTTCTAAAAACTCACTCATTATGCGAGGTTGCATTATAGCTTCAGCAATAGCCTTACTATCATCGCCTTCTTGAGTTGGTGCCACAATGCGTCTTCCCAACTCAGTCAAAATTATTTCGTTTGAATTGTAGCCACCTTCGGTCAAACCGTACGCTATAGAAGAACCACATAAATTTCGCCAGGTTCCGCTAGTCGGCGCCATACCTATTGCCATGGCAATATCATGAGGGGGAGCGCCCTTTCCGGCAAAATGATCCCAGATAGCTTGGGCAATTCTAAGAGCACTTTCAATTGAAATTTGTGGAAAATCTTTTTGGCTTAATTTAATTCTGCTTGCTGCCCTTTCCTTTTGTGGTTTATCGTTCATTCTACCCTCATAAAAACTATTTAATTTAAAAAGGAAAAATACACTTTCATTACCTCTCTTGCTCTTAAATATTATTAAATAGAAAAAGTCAATAAAAAAACCCCGCCTCCGTCAAGAGGCGGGGCTGCGGCTATGAAATTAACTCCGGCGGCGTCCTACTCTCCCACGCAGTCACCCACGTAGTACCATCGGCGTTGCCGGGCTTAACTACCGAGTTCGGGATGGGATCGGGTGTGGCCCCGGCGCTAGTGGCCCCGGCGCTATGGCCACCGGAAACTTTCTGTCAGTTCCGGTTATTGTAGGGGCGGACCGGCGTGTCCGCCCGCGGGAATCGGAAGAAAGGGTCCTTAACAGTTTCCAAAAGCAAGGGAAAATGGTCAAGCCGCACGGCCGATTAGTACCAGTCGGCTCCACACATTACTGCGCTTCCACCTCTGGCCTATCAACCTGGTGGTCTACCAGGGGCCTTGAGGGATCTTGCGATCCGGGAGATCTATTCTTGAGGTCGGCTTCCCGCTTAGATGCTTTCAGCGGTTATCCGGTCCGAACATGGCTACCCGGCACTGCGCCTGGCGGCACAACCGGAACACTAGCGGTTCGTCCATCCCGGTCCTCTCGTACTAGGGACAGCTCCTCGCAAATCTCCTACGCCCACAACAGATAGGGACCAAACTGTCTCACGACGTTTTAAACCCAGCTCACGTACCGCTTTAATTGGCGAACAGCCAAACCCTTGGGACCTTCTTCAGCCCCAGGATGC
>JARRQO010000388.1:0-1394 GCA_037381685.1 Deltaproteobacteria bacterium
CTCCTGGAAATGGCCCAAGAGGAGCGCCAGGAGGCCTGGCAGGAGCTCCAGCATCAGAAAAGCAGGATTCAGAAGGTGGAGGCCTGGGCCGACAAGAAGGTGGGAGAAATCCGGGCCCTTACCAACCGGGCCAACGGCGGCGATTATAACGGCTACCGGGGACTGAGGGATTTCGATAGTTCCTATAAATTGGGTCAATTCAAATAAGACCATCCAGATACAGCTAATCCTCTCAAAGTTTTGATTGGCAACAAGGGGGTCGTCTTCCTTGTACAGAGGGCAGTTATCGTCAAACAAGCAAGAAAGGTTCGGGGTGGAAAAATGGGACTCGAATGGACCAAATCCCCCCAACCACGCCGCGAGACAAGCAACCAACCCCTCTGTCCGCATTAGAGAGGAGGGCTTGTTATGAAAAAGCTTATTCTCCGGTTACTTGGCGTTATCCTGGCGGTATACCTGGCAGGTTCGATCTATCCTCTCTGCGCTCATGAGGCTGGTCATAGCCATGGCCCGGCCCCCAGCGCTCCCCCGGCGCCGGCCCCACCGCCGGTGCCCCCAGGGCCGGTTCAAGTTGACACCAAAACAGGACTGCCGACTCCTCAGGCGGGTGAACCATCGGGATTGAGCGCCCCAGCCGGTGGCTGCAGCCTGACCGAGGCAGATGACAACTGGTTGGAATCTCATACCGCGGCCACGGTTACCGGTTACCGGGGATCGGCTTACCAGAGCGCACCCGACAGCATCAAAAAAGAAATGGATGACTTTGAAAAGCTGCACCCAGCCAGGGATGCCAGCCAGAGCGGGTTTTTAGCATTCGCAACCATGTTTGGAGGTGGGAAGAAAGGCCTGCGCAAAGGCAAATTCATGGTGGAAATCACCCGGACCCGGGCTTTTGCCAAACAATTGCGGCAAAAGGCTCAAGAGTGCCAACAGAAGATTAACGAACTGAAGAGCCAATTGAGGTGACAGGTAAACCGGGCAGGGTTGTGTCCGGTAAAAACTTTCAGGGTTTACATGAACTCCCCTTCTCCTGGCGGGAGAGGGAGTGAATCAACATGAACAAGTTTCTCACACCTTAATTTTCTTTGACATTAAGTCAGTCTGCTTTGGCCTACCGGTCAGGCAAGCCTTGTCGGGAAATGACAGCATCCACACCATAAAAACCATATCGAGGTTAAACCCGTATTCCGGCCGGGAAGGCCGCCATCCTGCAAGATTAGTGGGATCGGGCCACGGCTTCCGGCATCCCCATACTCATCAAATCATAGTTTCATTTCAAGGTCTATAGATCATGTTTTATCCAATAAGATAAAATAATTATAGCGTTTGCCAAAAGTTTTTTTGGGTCATGGTGAGGGGGGGTGAAGAATAAACTTTTGGCATTGAATATAAAT
>JARRQO010000389.1:0-1319 GCA_037381685.1 Deltaproteobacteria bacterium
CTGGTTTTGGCCCAACTGGCGCGGACCTGCCATATTCTGGGGGACCTGGCCCCCCAAAAGTATTCCGAGGCCTACTTCCGCAAGGGCAAGATCTATGCCCAAATCCTCATCCATGAAGACCCCAATCACGTCGCAGGTCACTACTGGCTGGCCCTCAATCTCTGCGGCCTCGCCGACGCGGGCGGCTATATGCTGGGACGCCGACTCCTCCCCCAAATCGTCGAGCAGCTCAAGCAAGCCGTGGCCCTGAATCAAAGCTACGACCAGGCCGGACCCCACCGTATTCTGGGCCGGATTTATTTCCAAGCCCCTGGCTGGCCCATGTCCGTGGGAGATATACGAAAATCCCTGGAGCACCTCCAGGCCGCGGTACGCCTGGCCCCGAACAACAGCACCAATCACCTCTTTCTGGCCCAGACCCTGGCCCGCCTCCATTTCCGTTCACTGGCGGAGCAGCAATTAAAGATGGTGCTCAAGAGCACTCAACACGCCACCACACCCCAGGAACTTGAGGAGGATCGCCTGGAAGCCCACCGTCTGCTGGTGCAGTTACGCACCTGGGATGTAGAATCCTCCTTTCTTCCCTGAGTACAGTCTAATTCCGGGGATTTAGCGATATTTTAAGGGGTTGGATAACCCCCACCTCGTTTTTCCAAAGGGGGGCAGCCCGGTAACCTGATAGTAAACTTTTCTTAATGAGGCCGGCCTCAAGGCCTGCCCCAGTCCAGAAGCCGCAGATCCGGCGTGGTCCGGCCCCGGGACCCCAGGCACTCCACTTCCAGGCTGACAATCACCGGCGCCGGGTTCCCGGGTCCGAAGGGCCGCAGGGTCTCCAGATGACGATAAAAGGCCCCGTTTAGTTCTCCCAGTTCCGCCTGGGCGTCGACCTTCAAAGTGGGCCGCAGGGGTTTTTCGCCCAATTGATCGACAAAGGCCTGTTCCAGAAGCTCCTGGAACGCCCCCAGGTTGTCCGCGGCCACCTCGAAGCCCGCCGCAGCCCGGTGCCCCCCGTATTTATGCAGCACCTGGCGGCAGGCCTGCAGCCCCTGAAACAGGTGGAAGCCCTCGATAGACCGGGCCGACCCCCGGCCCCGGCCATTCTTCAGGCTTACCAGGGCCACGGGCCGGTAATATTCCTCGGCCAGACGCGCGGCCACAATGCCGATCACCCCGGGATGCCAGCCCTCCTGGCCCAGGACCCATGCCGGCCGGGACTCCAGACCTTGCCGGCGAATCATGGTCCTGGCCTGTTTCAGGACTTCCTCTTCGAGGGCTTGGCGTTGCCGGTTAAGATTGTGCAAATATCTGGCCTGAACCCG